>PLEW01000042.1 GCA_003136555.1 Planctomycetota bacterium
CTGAGCGGGTCAGGAGGTCTGAATCTTACTATAGGGGAAATCGGAACAGCACAACACGACCCATCCGCTGCTGACTTAGCCGTCGTACCGTTCCCCCAGCCCGTCTTACCGATACGCCATTTCCGGTCCGTCTTACCGATACCCGGTTTTCTAAGTCCCTAGATCACTTGCCCTTCGATTTCGTACGAGCGGCCTTCTCCAGATCGACCGCCCGATAGAGATACCAGCTCGCCAGCGAGCGGTACGGCCGCCACCGCTCGCCCAGCTCCAAGATCGCGCGTGGGGCAGGCAGCGCCGGAGCGCGCGGGCAGAAGGTCAGCTGGAAGCCCTTGCGGATGCCGAGATCGGTGGCCGGCAGGACATCGCTGCGCCCTAGGCGGAACATCAGCATCATCTCGACCGTCCAGCGTCCGATGCCGCGGATGCTGGTCAGGCGCTCGATGATCGCGTCATCATCCAGGGCACGCAGCCGGGCCAATGTCGGCAGCGTGCCGTCCAGGGCCTTGCGGCTCAGGTCCTTGACCGCCAGCAGCTTGTTGCGCGACAATCCCGCAGCCCGCAGTGGGGCATCATCCAGCTCCAGCAGCAGCTCGGGGCGCGGATGGCGGCGCGGGAAGAGCGCCTGGACGCGGGCGAAGATGGTGCCGGCCGCCTTGCCCGAGAGCTGCTGGTAGACGATCGTGCGCAGCAATGACTGGTAGGGGTTGTGCATCGCCTGGATCTCGAGGCCGAAGTCGCCGGCGCGGCCGATCAGCTGGGCCCAGCGGCGATCGGCCGCGCTCAGGTGGGCGATCGCATGCGCAGGGTCGTAGTCCAGGGTCATGGCGCTCTCCGTCCTGATGCTCGGGGTCGATGCAGGTAGCGGCGCTGCCCCGCGCCGCACAGGGTGGTGAGGACCTCATGCGGACGCGCCGACCACGAGGCGGCGACCTCATCCAGGGCCAGGCCACCGCCCAGCAGCACCACCTCATCGCCGACGGCATCCCGCTCGCCGGCATCGACGTAGCTGGTCTGCATGCCGACCTCGCGGATGCGCCGGCGCTGGCCATTGACCAGGCACCAGCCCAGGCGCAGGCCATGGGCATAGCCCATCAGGATCACGCCATGGCGGGCCGAGCGGAAGGCGCTGTAGCCGATCGGGCCGTGGCTGCTCATCACCGCCGCCAGGGGTGCGGATACCCGCACCGCGTCCTGGTAGAGCAGCAGCCCGGGCCGCACGGCATCCAGGTGCGCCGCCGGGCTGCCGACCAGCGACGAGGCGGCGGCATGGCGGCGCACCGGCAGGGTGCGGGTGGCCGTCAGCAGGCGGCGCGCCTGGGCGACGGTCACGGCATGGGTGAAGACCTCGGTGCTCCCGCCAGCCGCGACCACCCGGGACACCGCATCGAGGGGGCAGGCGAAGCGGCGCATGCCGGTATCGACGCAGACCACCGGGCGGCAGCTGCGATAGCGGCGCGCCTGGCCGATGCTGGAGACCGCTGGACGCGCGTGCGCCCGCCGGTACGCGGCGGGGAGGCCATCCGGGGGCCCGAGCGTCAGGGTGGTCAGGCCGCTCGCCTGCCACAGCTCGCCGGCACGGACCTCCTCCAAGCTGAAGGTCGCCAGGCCAGCGGCGACCGGGGCGAGCGCCGCGGCGACCTCACCGGCACCCAGTCCATAGGCGTCGGCCTTGATGACCGCGATCAGCCCAACACCGGTCTGCGCACAAATCGCACGCGCGTTTGCGCGGATGCGCGCAAGGTCAATGGTCACAGTCCCCTGACTGCTGCGCATGGGATCGGCCTCCGGAGCTGGCAGCGTGCCGCGCTACTCGGTGGTCGCCAGCCGCTGCAGCCATTCTCCCGAGAGCCGGTAGGTCGTCCAGGCGCTGGTGGGGGTGGCGCCGAGAGTCTCGAAGAACTCGATGGCGACCGTATTCCACAGCAGGACGGTGAACTCGACGCGGGCGTAATCCCTTTCCACCGCAGTACGTGCGATGAACTTGAGGACCGCGGTCGCGATCCCGCGATTGCGGTACTCCTCCTTGACGTAGATGTCCTCCAGGTACATGCCGCGGCGCGCGGCGAAGGTCGAATAGGTCTGGAAGAAGACCGACATCCCCACCGGCACCCCGTCGAGGAAGGCGATGGCGGTCTCGATGACCCGGTCGGGACGGCCCAGTTCGTGACGCAACGTCTCGACGGTGGAATGGTTAGGTAGGCGCTCGAACGCTGCGAACGCGGCGATCATGTCGTTGAGGACCGCGGCATCATCTGCAGTGGCCATGCGCACGATCAGCCCTGGCACCTCCTTTTTGACCACAGACGAGCTCCTCGGCCGCGGAGTAGAGCTGGAGCGGCTCCGACCGTCAAGCTGCGTTATGTCGCAATTCCATTCCCCGACCCTGGTCGGAGCCGCACCTGGCGGCAGCCGCCGCGTAGCAGCAGCCGCAGCCAGCAGTGGACTTTTGCCGCTGCCCTTGGTTAATCCGCGCCCCATGCCTGCCCGCTCTGCCGCATTGATCAGCCTCGGCTGCTCGAAGAACCTCGCCGACAGCGAGGATCTGGTCACCGCCCTGCGTTCGGTCGACTTCCGCCTGACCGACCAGCTCGGCGAGGCCGACCTCGTCCTGATCAACACCTGCAGCTTCATCGAGAGCGCCAAGGCTGAATCCATCGGCCACATCCTGGAGGCGGCCGAGGGGCGCAAGGCTGGCGCCAAGCTGTTCGTCGCCGGCTGCCTGACCGAGCGCTACCTCGCCGAGCTGAGCCGGGACATGCCGGAGGTCGACCAGTGGGTCACCTTCAAGGATTACGACCGCTTCCCGGCGGTGGTGCGCAGCCACTTCCCGGACATCCCCGAGCACCGCCTGCGCCATGACCAGCGCAGCCAGCTCACCCCGCCGCACTTCGCCTACCTGAAGATCGCCGAAGGCTGCGACAATACCTGCAACTTCTGCGCCATACCGCTGTTCCGCGGCAAGCACCGCTCGCGCGAATTCGCCGCCCTGGTCGCCCAGGCCGAGGTCCTGCATGCACGCGGGGTCAAGGAGATCAACCTGATCTCGCAGCACCTCGACTACTACGGCCAGGACCTCTACGGCGAACGCCGGCTGAGCGACCTGGTACGCGCGATCGCCGCCGCCGCGCCGACATCGTGGATCCGCCTGCACTACTGCTACCCCAACGACTTCACCGATGAGCTGATCGCGGCGATGCGCGAGTGCGACAATGTGGTGAAGTACGTCGACATGCCCATCCAGCATGCCTCCGACCGCACCCTGGCGACGATGGGCCGCCGCACCACGCGCGCACGCATCAGCGAGCGCCTGGACGCCATCCGCACGGCGATGCCGGAGGTGGTCCTGCGCACCACCTTCATCGTCGGCTTCCCGGGCGAGCGCGACGAGGATTTCGAGGAGCTGATGGCGTTCGCCCGCGTCCAGCGCTTCGACTCGGTCGGCTGCTTCCCCTACAGCGATGAGGACGGCACCACCGCCGAGCGCATGAAGGGCAAGATCGATGGCCCGACCATCAGCGCCCGCCATCATGCCTTCATGACCCAGCAGAAGCGCCTGCATCGCGCCCGCCAGAAGCGCTGGGTCGGCCGCACGCTGACCGTGCTCATCGACGCCCAGCGCGACTTCGGCGCCTATACCTGCCGCCATAGCGGTCAGGCCCACGAGGTCGATGGCTGCACGCTGCTGCATGCCGACGGCCTGGCGGTGGGCGGCTGGGCGGAGGTGCGCATCACCGGCACCAGCGGCTACGACCTCGTCGCCGAGCCGGCCTGAGCCGGACCCCCATGCACGTCGCCCGCGCCCTCATCATCATCTGCGCTGCCCTGGTTGGGCTATGCGGCTGCTTCGACCGCACCCCCCCCCTGCGCCCGCGCCCCAGGCCGAAAGCGGCGCGCCGGCGCCGGCGCCGGCAGCTCCGGCGGCCAGCTCGCCAGCGGCGGCGGCCGATGAGCTGAACGCCGCCAGCGGCGATGCCGGCACCATAGCCGCCGATCTGCTGGTGCGCGCCAAGCCGCCGAACGGCGATGCGCTGCTCTTCCAGCTCTCGCTGTGGTGCCCCGCGGACGGCCGCATCCGCCTGCGCGCCAGCAAGCTCGACTTCGATTTCCTCGAGGCGCTGGTCGAACGCGATGGCAGCTTCGTGGTCGAGCTGGTGCGCACTCACGAGGTGGTGCGCGGCCACCTCAGCGACATCAGCGTGCTCGACGCGCACGGCCGTCCGACCGGCCCGCCCTTCCTGGTGTACCTGGCGCTCCTGGTCGGCGAGGCCAAGCATGGCGCGGTGCCGCAGCAGGGCCCCTACCGCTCGGCCCCGCCCGCACCCGGTACGCCGGCGGGCGCACGCGCCATCGCCGCCAAGGACCCCATCACCGGACTCCAGACCGAGCTGACCATCGGCCCCGACGGCAATCCGCTCTCCAAGCGCGTCTTCGATGCGCCGGGGACCGAGGCGCTGCGCCTCGACTACGGCCGCTTCGAGCATTTCCACCAGCTGACCCGCGCCACCAAGCTGCGCCTCACCGTCCCCGGCGATGCGAGCGAGTACACCGTGCGCCTGCGCACCCTCGACGCGCTCCCGGCGATCGGCGAGGAGCGCATGCACTTCACCCCGTCACCGGGCAGCCACGAGATCACCCTCGACGAGTTCCTCACCCGCCTGCGCGAATGATCCTGGCCGTGAGCGCTCTTCGCCGCTAGCGCAAGCGCCCGCTAGCGCAGCTTCTGCTGCGCCACGCCCAGGCGCTCGATGGTCTTGCCCGAGCCCAGCTGGGCGATGGTGTCGAACAGCGGCGGGCTCTCGCGCTTGCCGGTGAGGGCGACGCGCAGGACCATGAACAGCGTCTTGGGCTGCCACAGCTTGGCCAGCGCCTGCTTCTCCGGGCTGTCGCCCTCGACGATGGCGCTGCGCTCCTCGATCAGGGTGCGCACCACGCCGTCGAGATGCGGCGCATCCCAGACCGCCTGCTCAAGGGCGGCGTAGTTCTTGAGCGTCAGCTGCACCTGCTCGAGCAGCAGGCGCGCGTGCTGGCGGTCGAGGCCCTTGGGCACCAGGTCCTCGGCATGCGGGCTGACGCTGTCGGCGTAGAACGGCTCGGCCTGCCAGATGAAGTCGCCACCGAAGGTCATGCGCTCCTTGAACAGCGGCAGCAGCGCGCTGAAGCGGGCATCCACGGCGCGGTGGACCTCACTGAGCATCTTCTCCGGCTCCAGTTCGCGGAAGTACTGCCCCTGCAGATGCCGGAGCTTCTGCAGATCGAACACCGGACCGGCGACATTGATGCGGTCGAGCTCGAAGACCGCCTGCAGCTCGGCGAGGGTGAACTTCTCGCGGCCGTCAGGGAAGGAATGGCCGAGCAGGGCGAGGAAGTTGAGCAGCGCCTCGGGCAGGAAGCCCTGGCGGCGGTACCACAGCAGCGAGGTCGGGTTCTTGCGCTTGGAGATCTTCGATTTGTCGGCGTTGCGCAGCAGGCCGACGTGCACGTACTCGGGCGGGGTGAAGCCGAGATGCTCGTTCAGCCAGATGTGCTTGGGCAGCGAGTTGAGCCACTCCTCCGCGCGGATGACATGGGTGATGCCCATCAGGTGGTCGTCGACCACGGCGGCGAGGTGGTAGGTCGGCCAGCCATCCGATTTCAGCAGCACCTGGTCGTCGATGTCCTTCCACGGCTTGGCCACCGCCTGCTTGCGCAGGCGGTCCTTGTAGACGAACTCGCCTTCCAACGGCGCCTTCATGCGGATGACATACGGCTCGCCCGCTGCGGCGCGCGCCTTGGCCTCCGAGAGCTCGATGCCGCGATGCCGGCGGTCGTACATGATCGGCTGGTTGGCGGCGCGCTGCCTGGCCTTCATCGCCTCGAGTTCTGCCGGGGTGCAGAAGCAGTAGTAGGCATCGCCCTGCTCGACCAGCCGGTCGGCGTAGGTGCGGTAGATGCCGAGCTTGACCCGTTCGCTCTGCACATACGGCCCGTGCGGGCCGCCGACATCCGGACCCTCGTCGTAGCGCAGGCCCAGCCACTTCATGCTGTCGAAGATCGCTTGCGCCGATTCCGGCGTGCAGCGCGTCTGGTCGGTATCCTCGATGCGCAGCACAAAGGCGCCGCCGTTACGTTTGGCGAAGCAGTAGTTGATCAGCCCGATGTAGGCGGTCCCGACATGCGGGTCGCCGGTGGGACTGGGTGCGATGCGGACGCGGACAGACATGCGACAGCCTCCGGGGGGCGCTAGTCTTGGCCCAAGCCGGCGGTTGCAAGCCTGCCGGCAGCGCGCTCAGAGCGGCTCGCCAGGCAGACGGGGCGCCGGGGTGCCAGCGCCATTCTCCAGGATGCGCACCTCGAGATGCAGGTCGGTCGGGAACCACGTGGGCAGGATGACCTTCTCCAGGCCCTGCTTGAGGCCGCGATTGGCGGCGATCTCCAGCTGCTTGAGCAGCAGCGGACGGAGGTCGC
Organism: Planctomycetota bacterium; assembly: GCA_003136555.1. Lineage (GTDB taxonomy): Bacteria > Planctomycetota > UBA11346 > UBA11346 > UBA11346 > BOG-1363. The sequence continues at coordinate 6,445 of PLEW01000042.1, forward strand.
CGACCAGGGGGAAGCTGAGCACGTCCGCATCGGCGGCCTCGATGGCCACCTCGATGGCGATGTGCAGGCCGGCGGGCGATTCGGTGAAGGTCGTGATGGCATGCCCGGAGAGGCTGCGCACCGGCAGGACGCGGTGCAGGCTCCCCGCATCGACGATGATGCTGCCATGGGCCACCACCCGGCTGCGGCGCTCCAAGCGGGGGTGGTTGGGTGCGTCATCGTCCTCGATGCGTCCGCCATCCACGACATAGGTGCAGGTGATCGCCTGATGGTCGGAGATCTCGATGGTGCTCTGCGCATTGAGGCTGAGGAAGCGGTTGAGGTCGGCAGCGAGCACCTGGAGGCAGGCGAGCGGCGCCGGACTGATGCCGCCCACCAGCACCTGCCAGGTGAAGGGCCGCTCGCGCAGGTCGCTGAGCAGGATGGTGCCCTCGGCATGCTGGCCGGTGCGCGTCAGGCCCGGGGGCAGCCACCAGCCCAGCGCCTGGCTGGCGAGCGAGCGGGCGCGCTCACCATCGATGAGCACCTGGAACTCGGGCGGGGGGCTCGGCGACGTGCCGTCGCTGCCGGTGCTCAGCGCGGCGATGACCAGGTCGCCCCGGTTGAACTTCTCATGCTGCGGCAGGTCGCCGCCGAGGATGAGGCAGCCGATGGTGGGCGCCAGCAGATAGGCTGCGACCACCCCTGCCAGGAGCAGGACGATGAGGATGGGGATGAGGCGGGAACGGCGCGGTGGAGTCGTCGAGGCCACTGAGGAACGGCCCGAGATGGCAGCGGGAGTCATTGCCCCCATTGAAAGCCTGCGCAGCCACGACGCAATGCAGTGTCCTGGGTCCCGGCCGCCGTCCAAGGCGTTCCCGGCCATGCCGCATTGCTATTCCAGCTGGCCACCTAAACTCCGGCCCCTTCGGTGGCCCTCCACCGTGGCGAGGAGGCCCTGCGGATGAAGGCACCGTACCGTGCCCAGATAGTGGCGGTTGGCTCGGCGCTGCCAGAACGGCGTCTTACCAACGCCGACCTGGAACGCATGGTCGAGACCACTGACGAGTGGATCGTCACGCGCACCGGCATCCGTGAACGTCGTATCGCCGAACCCGGTCAGGGGCTGATGTCGCTGGCCGTGCCGGCGAGCATCCAGTGCCTGGAACGAGCCGGTGTCGCCGCCGAGGCTATCGATGGCATCATCGTCGCCACCATCTCAGGCGATTATGTGATGCCCTCCACCGCCAACCTGCTGCAGCACCGCCTCAAGGCGGCCAAGGCATGGGGCTTCGACCTGCTCAATGCCTGCAACGGCTTCGTCACCGCGCTGGCCACCGCCTCCGCCTTCATCGAAGCGGGCCGCGCCAAGCGCATCCTGGTGGTCGGCGGCGATGTGATGTCGACGCTCATCGACTACCGCGACCGCAACACCTGCATCCTCTTCGGCGATGGCTGCGGGGCGGTGCTGCTGGAGGCGGGCCCGATCGACGGTCCAGGCATCATCGGCTGCGAACTGCATTCGGATGGCGCCGGCGGCGATGACCTGAACATCCCCTGCTCGGGATCGGCCATGCCCTCGAGCCAGGAGACCCTGGCGGCGGGCCAGCACTTCCTCAAGCAGAATGGCAGAGCGGTCTTCACCCAGGCCATCCGGCGGATGGCCGAAGTGAGCTCCAACCTGCTCTCTTCTTTGAACTTGGGATGCAGCGACGTCGATCTGCTGGTGCCCCACCAGGCCAATCTGCGGATCATCGAACCGACCGCTGAACGTCTGGGCCTGCCGATGAGCAAGGTGGTCGTCAATATCGACCGGGTCGCCAATACCACCGCCGGGACCATTCCCCTGGCGCTCAGTGATGCCCTCGCGGATGGCCGCCTGCGCGCCGGCAGCCGGGTGCTGCTGGTCGCCTTCGGCGGGGGATTGACCTGGGGCGCCTGCTACCTGACATGGGGGCGTCCATGAATGCGCACCCCCTCGATATCCGCCACGCGCTGGCACTGCTGCAGGCCAAGGCCCGCTGGGCCTCCGATGCCGAGCGCCTGCGCCATCTGCGCTGGATGATCCTCGCACGGGTGGTCGATGAGCGCACCTTCGCGCTCTACAAATCGGGGGAGATGACCGGCAATGCCTTCCTCGGCCGCGGCCAGGAGGCGCTGGCGGCGGCCATCGGCATGAATCTCCGGCGCCCGGGTCCCGCCGAGCAGGGCGATGTCTTCGCCCCGCTCATCCGCGACCTCGCCGGCCGGTTGAGCTTCGGCGAAGCGATCGTGGATGTCTTCCGCACCCAGCTGATGAAGCGCACCGGACCGATGCGCGGGCGCGATGGCAATGTCCACCGCGGCAACCTCAGCCAGAGCATGCTGCCGATGATCAGCCACCTGGGGGCGATGGTCTCGCCGGTGGTGGGCTTCCTGCTCGCGCGCCGGCTGCGCGGCACGCTCGCCGACAGCGTCGGCGTGGCCTCGATCGGCGATGGCGGGATGTCCACCGGCGCGCTGCACGAAGGCCTCAATGCCGCCGCGGTGGAACGCCTGCCGCTGGTGCTGGTGGTAGCCAACAACCAGGTCTCCTACAGCACCTTCAATGACCGCTCGTTCGCCTGCGCCGACCTCCTTGATCGCGCCATCGGCTACGGCGTGCACGGCACCGCCTGCGATGGCACCGATGCCGAGGAGTGCCTGGCGGCGGTCGGCGAGGCGATCCGGCGCGCCCGCTCGGGCGGTGGCACGCAGATGGTGGTCGCCACCCTCCTGCGCCTGTCGGGCCACGGCACCCACGACGACGCTTCCTACATCACGCCTGAGCTCAAGGCGCGCTTCGGCGACTGCCTCGAGCTGGCGCAGGACCGCCTGCTCGCCCAGGGGCTGATCGACCGCGCCGGCTTGGAGGGCATGTGGGAGGAGGCGCGCCAATTGACCGCTGCGGCGGTGGACCAGGCACGAGCCGAGGCCGATCCCAACCCCGAGGAGGAGGATTGGTGCGCCTACAGCGTGCGCGACCTGGCGGGCCCCCTCGACCAGTCCCCCCAGGCGCATGGTGGTGGCCCATGACCATGAGCTATCTCGAGGCCATCCGCCTCGCGCTCGAGGAGTCGCTGGATGAGGACCCTCGCGTCTTCCTCTACGGCCAGGATATCGCCGGGCAGTTCGGCGGCGCCTTCAAGGTCACCAAGGGCCTGAGCGAGCGCTTCTCCACGCGCGTGCTCAATGCCCCCATCAGCGAAGATGCGATGGCCGGCATCGCCATCGGCGCGGCCCTGGACGGCATGCGTCCGGTGATCGAATTCCAATTCGCCGATTTCGCCTCGCTGGGCTTCAACCAGCTGGTCAACCACGCCGCCACCACCTTCTGGCGCACCGGACGCAGCTGCCCGATAGTGGTGCGCCTGCCGGTCGGCGGCACGGTCGGATCGGGTCCCTTCCACTGCCAGATGCCGGAAGCGTGGCTCAGCCACCATCCCGGCCTGGTGGTGGTCAGCCCGGCCACCGTCGCCGATGCCTACTGGATGCTCAAGGACGCCATCGCCTGCGCCGACCCGGTGATCTTCTGCGAGCACAAGTACCTCTACCGGCACCTCAAGGAGACCGGCGATCCGCGCCATGCCGAGCATATACCGCTCGGTTCGGCGGTGGTTCGGCGCGTTGGCTCCGACTGCACCCTGATCAGCTACAGCGCCATGCTGCACGAGTGCCTGAGCGCGGCTGGCATGCTCGAGCATGAACACGGGGTGGCGGTCGAGGTGGTCGATCTGCGCTGCGTCCGGCCGCTCGACTCCCAGACCATCCTCGATTCGGTGGCCAAGACCGGGCGGGTGGTGATGGCCACCGAAGCGTGGCCGTTCGGCGGCATCGCCGCCGAAGTCCTGGCGCAGATCGCCACCGAGGCCTTCCACCTGCTCGATGCGCCGCCGGTGCGCATCTGCGCTCAGGATACGCCGATTCCCGTCCAGCCGGATCTCTATGCCGCCCACCGACCGCACGCCGAGGATATCGTCGATGCGGTCCTGGAAACTGTGAGGTTCTGATGCGTCTCGCGGTGAAGCTCCCCCAATTCGGCGAATCGGCCGCCGAGGCGACGGTGATGGCCTGGCTGGTGGCGCCGGGGTCCCCGATCGCCGCCGAGCAGGAGCTGGTCGAGGTCCAGACCGAGAAGAGCGTGCTGACCGTCGCCGCGCCCAGCGCCGGTCTACTGATCGAGCACTGCGCCGCGCCGGGCACCAAGGTCTCGGTCGGCGAGGTGCTCGCCTACCTGGAGGTCGCCGACGATGCGGCTGGGGCCGAGCCCAGCCCGCAGGAGGCCCCGCGCGCCGCCGGCGGCACGGCGCTGCCCGCCGTTCCCCGTCCCGCCACCCCGCGGCATGCCGTCCGCCGCACTCCAGGCGCGAGCTTCTACAGCCCCCGGGTGCGCACCCGCCTGGATGCCCATGGCATGCTGCCGGCCGACCTCGCCGCCATCACCGGCACCGGCGAGGGCGGGCGCGTCACCGCCGAGGACATCGATCGCTATCTCGCCGAAGGCAGCCCGATGAGCCCGATGCGGCAGGCGGTCGCCGCCAGCATGCTGCGCTCGTGGGAGCGCCCGCTCGCCACCGTCGCCCGACCGGTCAGGATCGATCCCCTGGTGAGCCATCGGCGCACCATCAGCGGCCGACCGAGCGCGACGGTGTACTGCCTGCGGGCGCTGGCGCTGGCCTTCAAGGATGATGACCGCATGGCCCGCCGCATCGTCGGCAGCCGCATCAACCGGCCCTCGTCGATGGATCTCGCGGTCGCAGTCGAGGTCGATGACGGGGTGCTGACGCCGGTGATCCGCAAGGTCGACAGCCTGGATCTCTCGAGCCTCACCGCGGCGGTCGAGAATGCGGTCGAGAGCGCACGTAAGGGGCGCGCCGCCGATCTCGGCGAAGCGGTCTCGACGGTGACCAACTACGGCACCTTCGGGCTGGCCTGGGCGACCGCCATCCCGCAGCCGGGCCAGAGCATGATCCTCGGCATCGGCGCGGTGCGCTATGTGCCGGACTGGAACCCGGCAGCCAAGATCTGGGACCGCACGCGCGAAGCCGAGCTGACCCTGACCTTCGATCATCGCATCGCCGATGGCGGCGCGGCCGCGCGCCTGCTGATGCGTGTCGCCGAACTGCTCGAGCATCCCGAACGCATGTAGGCCGATGGACGGTTCGCGGGCAAAAGCCTGCTATTCGCTGGCCCTGGCGAGCTGCGGCCGCATGCGCACCTCGGCGGCATGGGCGTCGGCGAGGTGCCAACGCAGGCTCAGCTGCCCGGTCGCCCCGGCCCCCAGGGCGATCCACTCGGCCGACTCGCTGGGACCGATGCGCACCTCCAGGTCGTTGGCGGTGCGCCGCAGCCGGAAGCTGACCCAGCCGGCCATCACCGTGACGAGCTGCCGGTCGGGCTTGCCGGTCTCATGCAGCACCAGCCCCTGCCGGCTCACGCTCAGCGTGCGGGTCGCCGAGACCACCAGCGACCAGGCATCGCTGTCGTCCGCGGCGGCCGGGCTGACGATGCGCGCGTTCACCACCAGGGTCGGGCGGTGCTGCCGGCCGGCCAAGCCGCCCATGGGCGCGAACACCGAGCCGCCGACCGCGGTGCCGGTGCCGGTGAAGCGCGCCAGGCCCTCATGCACCTCGAGCGAGGCGGGCGGGGTGATGGTGAAGCCGCTCCAGATCTCGGCGATGCGCTTGAGGATCTCCGGCGGCAGCTCACGCGCCCGCGCGGTATCCAGGCGTTCGACCGTCGACATCGCCTCCTCGAATTGCCGTTCGCACTCCTCCTGGTCGTGGCGCACCGCCGGGCTGCGCCATTCCTCCTTGAGGTTCTTGCTCAGCGCCTCGTAGGCGGCTGCGACCTTCTTCTGCGTCAGGAGCTTGTGGAAATCGTCGAAGACCGGCGCCGCCAGCGGCACCGCCCAGGCATCCCAAGCCTTCTCGACCTCGGCGCGCAGAGGGTCGATGTCGACCTTGCGCGCACCGAACAACCCGGGCTGGAAGGCATCCAGGGCGGTCACCGCCTCATGGAAGCGATGGTCGGCGGTCAGGCTCTCGATCTCGCGCTGCCGGATGCCCCATTGCGAGCGCGACAGCATCAGGGCGATGAAGGCGGCGATCACCACCACGCCGATAGCCACGGCGGTGCCCCATAGCGCCCGCCTGAGGCTGCGGCGCCAGCGGCGCGCGCGCGCGCGGGCGATGGCATTGGTGGCATCGGGATGCTGCTCGGGATTGGCGGTGACCTTGCTGCGCCGCAGCTTGGCGATCAGCTCGAGCGCTGCATCGGCGCTTTGCGGCCGGTCCTCAGGACGCTTGGCCATGAGCGTGGCGATCAGCGCGCGCATCCCCGGGCTGGGTCCCGGCTCGGGGAACTTGAGCGGCTGCGACGAGGCCTTGATCACCACCTCCATCGGGGTCTCGCCCGGGAAGGGCACCACACCGCATACCAGGTGGTAGAGCGTCGCACCCACGGCATAGAGATCGGCCCGCAGGTCGACCTTGTGGGCATCCCGGCCCTGCTCCGGTGCCATGTAGTTGGGCGTGCCCATCAGGGTGCCGGCCTGGGTGGTGTAGGCATCCTCATCGTTCTCATCGCTCAGCGACAGGCCGAGATCGGCGACCTTGACCATGCCCTGGGCGGTGATCATGAGGTTGTCCGGCTTGATGTCGCGATGGACGATGCCGGCCGCATGGGCGATGCGCAGCGCCTCGAGCACCTGGCGCACGATCTCCAAGGCGCGCGATTCGGGCGACTTCCCGTGCTGCTTGAGCACCGACGCGAGACTCGCCCCTTTGACCAGTTCCATGCTGAAGTACATCATCCCATCGGCCTCGCCCACATCATGGACGGCGATGAGGTTGGGATGATGCAGGCGGCCGGCGGCGCGCGCTTCGCGCAGGAAGCGCTCNNCTCGATGCGGTAGCCGGCGATGATACGCCCTGGCTTGAGCAGCACGAAGCGCCCGGTGCCGACCGCCTGGACCTGGGCCGTCTCACCCTCACCATGGTGGGAGAGCACGGTCTGCGCGCTCGCGGTCTCGGCGCTCGGCCCCTCCGGCACCAGCACCGACGGTCCGCTCGGCTCGGCTCCGGGGCTGCTGTCGACCGCCGGGATGACCGCTGTCCCGCCGTCATGGGACAGGGGNNGCCGGGGCCTCGGCGGAGGTGGCTGGGTCGACTGGCCCGGCAGCGCCATCGGCACCGGCCGGTGCGACCCGGGCCTGGTCGATGACGGTGGCGACGGCGGTGCTGGGTGCAGACTGGTCGGCGGAGACGCTCGGGATGTCGGCCGGGGTCCGGACCGGGGTCTTGATGGCGACTGCCCGGCGGCTGGCCGAGGGCGAGGACCTCGAAACGGCCTCATCGCCCGGCGCGACCGAGCCGTTGGGCGGCAGGGCGCGGCGCAGGGCGCGATCGAGCAGGTCCTGGCTGGGAGCCAGCAGGCGGGCACGTTCCGCCAGGAGTCCGAGCAGACGCTCGCGCTGAGTCTCAGTCAGGTTGGCTGGAGCGGGCATGTCGGCAGTCCTGGCGCCTCAACGGAGAGGAGAAGGGGGATTTGGCGCTTGTCACCTGGCGGTTTATCCCACAGCCGGCCGGGGCTCGGGACCCTGCTGGGCGAGCAGGTAGCAGGCGATCGAACCGGCGATGGCGGCGTTCAGGCTCTCGACCCTGCCGGGCATGGGCAGGGTGAGGCGCTCGCTGCAGCCGGCTCGCCAGTCGGCGCGCAGGCCATGGGCCTCCGATCCGACCACCAGCCAGCGCGCCCGGGGTGGCAGCTGGCCGGGGGAGCTGCCGCCGCTGACCACCAGCGCGCAGAGGGCGGCGCCGCCCGCCAGGACCTCGGGACCGGTGTGCTCGGGCAGCTGGGTGATCGCCATCCGCGCCAAGGCCCCGGCGCTGGCTTGGACGGCTTTGTAGGCATAGGGATCGGCACCGCCCAGCAGCACGATCTGCGGCACCGCGAAGGCCGCCGCACTGCGGATCAACGTGCCGAGATTGCCCGGATCGGCTATCTGCGCCAGCACCAGGCCGCCAGCCGCAAGCGCCAGCGGCGGCGCCGTGGGGATGGCAAAGACCGCGAGATAGCCGGAAGGCGTGGTGGTCTGGCTGACCTTGGCAGCGACCCGCTCGCCCACGAGACGGACGCGCGCCTGCGGCCATCCTGGCGGGAGCTCCTCGCCCACGCGGATGAGCAGCTGTTCAGCCGTCCAGCCGGCGTCGAGGAACGCCTGGATGGTGCGCCGCCCTTCGGCGATGAAGCGTCGTTCCTCCCGCCGATGCCGTCCATCGTGGAGGCGGACGAGCTGCTTGATCAGCGGATTGTCTGCCGCAGTTATCGGGGTGTCGGTCACCAGATCCCGTTTCGCCAGGTGTGCTGTGCCTAACCTTGCGCAAAATTCCCATAGGGGAACCCCGATTGTTTCCCTAGGATGGCCTGTGTTCCAAGCCATCCATCACCGGCTGGACGCCTCAATCGCAACATGTTCCCAGCGGCAAGCCCGCTGCGGCTGAACGGTCAGAATCGCCCTGAGTGTTGACTGCCCTTTCCGGCAATCCTAAGCTGCCGCCCATTCCGCCGAAAAAGACCTGGCAGACTGCACGATGCCAGTGAGGAATGCATGACTGTACCTCGCATGTCTCAGGTGATCGTCGTCAAGGCTTTCACCTACCTGCCCAATGACGCCGACAAGCGCGTGGTGATCACCGCCCTGGTGAAGGCACTGGCCGATGCACGCAAGATCGCTTCCGACAACATCGACGTCATCGTCGAGGGCGCGATGAACCGCGAGGCCATCGGGTCGACCGGAATCGGCCATGGCATCGCCATACCGCACTGCCGGACCAACCTGGTCAAGGACATCGTGTGCGCCTATGGCACGAGCGAGAACGGTATCGATTTCGACAGCCTCGATGGCGAGCCGGTGCACAGCATCTTCCTGCTCCTGACACCGCCCGACCAGAAGGAGCAGCACCTCCAGCTGATGAAGAGCTTCGCCAGCCAGATCCGCAAGGAGCACTTCTGCGAATTCCTGCACCAAGTCAAAATGGCCCAGGGGCTGGTGGACCTGCTGACTGAATTTGAGGCGCGCTAGCCTGCGTGGCCAGTGCCTTCCCCGACTTAGCACCCTTCGTCCATCCGCAGCGGGTGCTGTTCCTCGACGGCATGCCGAGCAAGCGCGAAGCCCTGCTGCGCATGGTCGAGGTGATGGCCCAGGTGCCCGACGTCGGCAGCACCGGCGCCTTCATGCAGGCGATCTTCGACCGCGAGGACGTCACCAGCACCGGCATCGGCGGCGGGGTGGCCGTGCCGCATGCCCAGCTCGCGAGCATCACCAATTTCGTCATCGGCATCGCCTTGTGCCGCATGGGGATCGAGTTCGCCGCCAAGGATGGTCGGCCGGTCCGGGTGATCGTCATGATCGCCGCCCCCAGCAATGACCGCCCCGCCTACCTGAAGATCCTGGCCAGCGTGGCGGCACGGCTCAACCGCCCCGCCCTGGTGACGCGCATGGTCGAGGCCGGCGACAGCGCTTCGCTGCTCGGCGCATTCCTGGGCTGACCGGCGCCGTCGAGGGAGTCGGCCAAGCCGGACGACCCGGACGCAAGAACCCTTTGCCCGTGGCCCAAGAGCCAACACACTGCCTGACCCCTGTGAAATCCCCTGCCCACCGTCCGCCGCTCCGGCGTCACGAAGGCAGAGCACCCCGTACGAGCCTGATCATGCACGCCACCATCACCGACACCGGACTGCTGCGCAAACAACTCACCGTCACCTTCACCACCTCCGAGGTCGCGGCGCGGCGCGATCAGGTGCTCAAGCAGGTCGCCGGACAGTCCCGGCTGGACGGCTTCCGGCCAGGCAAATCCCCCAAGGCACTGGTCGAGAAGCGCTTCGGAGCCGCCGCCGACCAGAAGGTCCAGGAGGAGCTGGTCGATGAGGGCTTCAAGCAGGCACTGCAGCAGCATCGCCTGCGCCCCATCGGACCGATCACCAACGAAAAGGTGGAGCGCGAAGGCGGGCTGACCCTGGTGTGCAGCTTCGAAGTCAAGCCGGCCATCACCCTGCCCGCACCATCGAGCCTGTCAGTGACCACGTCCGGCGATGCGGTCAGCGACCAGGACGTCGACAGCGCCCTCGGCAACCTGTGCACCCGCGCCGGAACCATGGGCGTGCTGGAGGCCGGCGAGGCGATCATCAAGGATGACAGCGTGACCCTGGTCGGCACCGTCAGCGTCGAGGGCAAGGACGTGCGCAAGCTCCATGACTTCCACCATCAGGTCGGCGGCTACGCCCTGCTCGGCACGCTGCCGGACGAGGTGGTCGCGCTGTTCAAGGACCGCATCATCGGCCACGAGCTGCGCTTCGCGTCGATCCTCCCCCCCTCCTTCACCCCATCCGAGGCGGCCGGCAAGAAGGCCGACATCACGGTGACCATCCAGAGCGCGCAGCGCCAGCGTGCAGCGGTGGCCAATGACGATCTCGCCAAGCGGCTCGGCCTCGAGACCCTCGAGCAGTTGAAGGCCAAGCTGCGGGAGCAGCTTGAGCAGCAGAAGGCGCTCGAACTGCACCAGAAGCAGATCACCGAGCTCACCGATGCCCTGCTCGCGCAGGTCACGGTCGAGGTCCCGCCAACGCTGCTGGAGGGGGTGCTGCGCGATCAGGTCGAACCCAAGATCGCCCAGGCCGAGCAGGAGAAGAAGAGCGCCGAGGAGATCAGCACCCTGCGCTCCACCTCCACTGCCGATGCCCAACGCATGCTCAAGCGCTATCTGCTGGTCGATGCCATCGGCGAGCAGCTCCAGGTGCAGGTCACGCGCGAAGACGTCGAGAGCCAGATCGAGATGGCCGCCCAGCGCAGCCGGCGCAAGCCCCAGGAGGTTGCCGACCAGCTGGTCAAGAGCGGCCAGCTCAACCAGGTGATGCAGGAGATCCGCGAGGCCAAGGCGCTGGAATTGCTGCTCGAGCAGGTGCTCGGCGGTGCGACCAGCCTGACCGCCGCCATCCCAGCGCACGGGGAGCCCGGCCATGTGCACGGACCCGAGTGCGGGCACGCCCACGGCTAGGGTCAGCGCGTCGCCGGGGGCCGGCCTTGCGGGTTTCCCCGCCCGGGGCCGAGGCTATAAGGATGCCGGTTACCACCTTCAGGGAGACCCGCGCTCCATGCCGCAGCCAGCGCCCAGGCAGGTCGGAGGTTCAGCGCATGGCACCCCTGCGCCGCCCGGCCGCCCGGCCGGGGGCGGGATGCCGTGCGCCATCCGCTGCGCACACGACTCCTGCCTGCCTCCCGATCGAGCACCCTGCAACGCCGAGGTTCGTCCATGCTGAATACCGCTGATCTCGTCCGTGATGGCAAACTGGTTGCCGCCGCCATCGACGCAGTCCAGATCGAGCCGGCCGCCCTGCTCGCCGCCCTGCCCGCACCTGCTTCCCCCGACCAGGGTGCGGTTCTGGCCATCCTGGCCGGTACGCTCCACCTCCAGGCCGCCACCCCGGTGCTGCTGGGCCTGCTCGCCCGTGACGGCCTCGCCGGTCGCGCGGTGGCCTGGGCGCTGGGCGCCGTGCCCACCACCGCGGCAGAGGCCGCCACCACCGAAGCGGCGCTGCTGGCCGCCATCGCCGGCGGCAGCATCGATATCCGCGACAACGCCTATCATGCCCTCGCCGTCCTGACTGCGCGCGGACTGGCCAGCGCGACCCTCGCGCAGTCGATGATCGAGCGCGTGCAGGCGGAGATCGACCGCGCCAAGGCCGGCGGCAGCGGTCTCGGCGAGCAGGTCTGCCGGGTGCTGTCCGTGCTCGGCAGCCCGCAGCTGCCCGAGCTCATCCAGCGGGTCATCGAGCAGGACCGCTATTGCGACCGCTTCGAACTGCAGCGCCTGCGCAAGGCGGTCGAGGATGGCGGCCAGGACCGCAGTGCGGTCAAGGCCCTCAGCGCCCCCTGGCGGGTGGTGTTCGCCGACTCCCTCGTCGCCGAACCGGCCGCCGCACCGGCCGCCGCACCGGGCAAGCCAGCGCCGGCACCCGGAGCCAAGGCTGCGCCCCAGCAGTCGGCCAAGCCGCTGGTTGGCCACGCCTCTGGTCCGTCCCAGATCCCCCCCGCAGCAGCTGGCCACCCGGGACCTGAAGACGCCGAAGCCGAAGCGGGCGCAAGCGCCGAGGACCAGGACGGGGGGCCTCCCCCGTCGATCCTCCCTATTGAATGGAAAGCCTTCGCGGCCAGCCCCGAGGCCCATGCCCTGCCCGCGCCCGTCCAGCAGATGGCCAGTCAGCTGGGCCCCCTGCTCGAGCAGCTCGCCGCACGCGCCGTGCGTGCGGCCCTCGCCGACCTCAACGGCCAGGAGTTCGTCGCCCTCCTGCTGCAGGTCCTACCGCAGGCGCTGCCGCCCCAGCATGTGCAGATGGCGCTCAGTCCACCAGCGATCAATGCCTACCAGGCGATCGTCAAATACCTGGTCCGCACCGGCCAGGCGACCAACGGGCCGGAGCTCATCGATGCGGTCAAGATGGTGCGTACGGAATTGACCAACCAGATCCGCCAATCGGGCATTCTCGGCGGCCCCGATTACCGCGATCCGGACGACAAGCCCCCGGTGAAGGCCTAGCCTCCGGCCCTGCGGTGCGAGCCGTTCAGCGGATCGACCCGCTGATCCTGGCCAGGCCGTAGATGGCCAGGCCCGCACCGGCAGCGACGACCAGCCGTGGCAGCACCTGCTGGATGAGCGAGTGCTCATGCGCACCGCCGGCGCCGCCGCTGAGCGACAGGCCGATGGCCCAGGCAAGGCCCAGCACCATCACCAGGCTGCCACCGAGGATGGGGGAGGCTGAGCGGGGCGGTGGCCGCCGCCCCGCCGATTGCGCCCCGGAGGGTGGTCGGCGGCCGGCCGCCAGTCGGGTGGTCGAGCTGCTGGGGGCCGAGGACCGGTGGAGGCGGCTAGTGGGGCGCATGGGCGACTCCTGGACCGAGGGTTCTGCCAGCGGACGGGAGGGGCAGCCGGCGGGCCTGGCAGCAGCCGCGGGCGACCTCGGGCACGATACGATAGGGCACCTGGTCATCCTCTCGACCGACGCGCTGGTGATGAACCGGACAGCCCATGCGCGATCGCCCCTGCTGGCGTCTGCGTGGCTGGTCGCCGGTCCGTCGGGTGAATGACACACCGAGGGGCCCCCGGCCAGCCGGGACGTGAGCGCACTGCCGCTGCAGTGCATAGCAGGGTGATGGGCACTCCCTCCAGCCATGAGGACGATTTCGACCGCGTCCTGCGCGAGACCCAGGGGCTGATCCGCGCCCATATCGCCGGCATGGGTGTGCGCAGCGATGAGATCGATGACGTCGCCCAGGAAGTCTACCTCGATTACGCCCAGCACCCCGAGCGGCGGCCAGCGGACGTCGAAGTCCTGCGCTGGCTGCGCGGCATGGCGCGCAATTGCTGCCACGAATACTTCCGCCGGCGCGCCAAGCAGGCCAAGCACCTGGTCGCCATCTGCGATACCATCAGCAGCGCCAGCGAGGACGAGCTGCCAGGCGAGAACGACCTCCAGGAGGCCAAGCTGGCCGCCCTGCATGAATGCCTTGAACGGCTGAACCTGCCGCACCGCGAGCTGCTGACGCGCTACTACCATGATGGCCGCACCGCCGAGGAGCTTGCCGCGTCCCAGGGCCGCAGCGTCGGCGCCGTCCATATGGTGCTCTCGCGCCTGCGCGAAACCCTGCGCCGCTGCCTGCTCGGACAGCTGGGGACGGCGCGATGAACGACGCACTCCTCGCCTTCTTCAGCCATCGCAACGACATGACCGCCGAGGAGGCCGCGGCGGTCTTGCAGGTGCTCGCGGGCGACCCGGCCCTGTGCCGCTGGTTGCGCGACCAGCTGGAGATGGAGGACCTGCTGGCACGCATGCTGCAGCCTGAACGGGCCGATTTCGTCAACCGCATCCACGCCGAGCTCCACCGCGGCCGCGACAGCGAGCGCTTCGTCGCCCGCGTGCGCGAGCTGGTCAGCAGCGATCGCGCCGCCATGCGCGTGCGCGCCGCCTCGACGCAGGCCCGCGTCAAGCCGGCACCCCGGCTGGCGCGCCCGCGGCGCTTCTGGCTGTCGCCCTGGAGCATCGCCACCGCCGCTTCGCTGGCGGTGATGCTCACCGCGGTGGTGGTGGTGGCGAACCGGCCGGCGATCCGGCACCAGGTGCTGCAAGGCGACATCATCGTCGGCAACGCGAATGTGCGCGACATCCCGGATGGCAGCAACTTCACCGTCGCAGGAGATGCTCCTGCAGTGGTCCGCCTGGGCTCGGGGTCGCAGGCCGAATTCTCGCCCGCCAGCACCGCCAGCATCCGCTCGGCAAGCCATGCCGCCAGCCCGGTCGTCCAGCTCGATGCCGGCAGTGGCGACTTCCAGGTCGGCCAGGGTGGCCAGGAGCTGCGTGTCGAGACCTCCCTGGGCACGATCACCAGCAGCGGCAGGGACGGCGCCTTCACCGCCACATTTAACGAGGAGCCGGCCACCTCCGCCGGCGCCGCCCAGCCCGGCGATCATGGCGCTCCGGTCACCGCACATCGCACCGGCGTCCTGACGGTGACCGTCCATACCGGCAGCGCCCACGTCGAGGTCAAGGGCAAGCGCCAGGTGATCCTCGCCGATGAGATGCGCGTCTTCTCCATGGTCGGAGGCACGCTGACCGATGAACGCTCGGTCCGGGGCGCGCTCAAATCACTCAACCCCAGCGGCCCGGTGGCGAGCGTCTCGGTGTCCGACCATGCCACCGGCCTGACCTCCATCCCCATCGGACCGAACACCACCGTGCTGATCAATGGCGCCCCGGCAGCCGCTACCGACCTCAAGCTGGGCGAGCATGTCGATGTGCGGGTGAGCAAGGAGGCCGGCTCCGTAGCCAGCCTGATCCTGGTCAAGCGTTCAACCCCGAAGAAGCCCGATCCCACCCATGCCGCTGCCAATGCGGCGGCCAATGGCATTGCAACAGCGCCTCCAGCGCCCCATTAGGTTCTTTCCCATCAAGGTCTTATGTTCTCACTTCCGCGCATCGCCGTCGTTCTTGTCGTCGCCCTGATCACTGGCCTTGGCGGGCAGCTGCTCGCCGTCGATGCGAAGGTGGCAACCTTCGCCGGCGTGATCGATCACCTGGACGGGGATAATTCCCGCGTGGTGGTCAAGACCGTCTCCTCGGATCCCGCCAAGGTCAAGACCGCCGTCATCACCATCGACAAGACCAGCATGATCACCATCGATAAGGTGGCTGCCACCTACGATGATCTCCTGGTCGGCGACCAGGTGTCGGCCCGCTATAGCCAAGGCGTGGCCGTGACCCTGGCGGTCACGCGCACGCCGGCCAAGAGCGCCACCCCTCCTGCCAAACCCTGATGGCGCCCTGCGCCTGGAAGGCTTCCATGCCGCTCGCCCGCTCCCTCTCCATCTCCGTCGCCTCGCTGATCCTGCTGATCGCCGCAGCGTGCGGAATGTCGGTGCAGGCAGCCAACCCGACCGACCTCTCCGGCCGGGCCTACAATATCACCATCACCGCCGAAGGCGGGGATCAGAAGGATCGCCTGGTCTTCAGCACCAAGGATCTGTCGGCCAAGAATCTGCTCGGCGACTCCAAGCTGCCATACACCTTCAAGATGAAGGGAAAATCGATCACCTTCACCGCCACCCAGACCGGCAGTGATGGCAGCGTGATGACGATCGACGGCACCATCAGCGGCGATAACGTCACTGGCAGCATCAGCTTCACGCCCAAAGGAGGGACGGCCAAGTCGCTGAACTACACCAGCGTCAAGCCCAAGCCCTGAAGCGCCTTGCAGCTCCTGGACTCCCGCTCGCGCATCGGCCAGGCGGGGTCGGGGATGGTGGTCAGCGGTTGAGCCGGCCAGCTCCGGGCGATGCGCCGATGGGCATCATCCGCTCCCCCTCCCTCGCCCTGCCCCACCGCTCCCCGTTCCCAGGTGGCATCCCCAGCGGCCGACGAGCCGTCCCGGTGCAGGCGTCACCATGCACATCTGGCAATTGCCGGAATCGTGCTACAAGTGCATCATGAGAAGAGATTTAGGCGACGATCGGCAGGATGATCGCCGCCTCGATCCCGCGCATGTGGCGGGAATCAAGAAGGCCCTCAAGGAGGACCCCCGCCGCCGCATCGGCGGCATCAACCGCCTGCTCAAAGCGTTGGTGTGGCTGATGGTGGCGGCTGCGCTCATCCTGGTATGCGTCTATTACGGCTCGGTGCTGTGGAACGGCATGAAGGCAGGAAGCAAGGGCGAGCAACGCTACCGGGACATGGTCCGCGAGAATGGCGGTGACTAACCGGACCAGCGGTCCAGCCGTCACAAGCTGCTGCCCCGACCATTATTCAGCCATCGGCGGTCAACAGGCGACAGCTGTCGACCGTACCCTCTCCATCATGGCCCAGTCCCTTCGTCCTCTGCGCGTACGCCTGCCGTTGGCAGCCCTGGCGCTGGCAGCCTCCCTCGCCCGTCTGGCAGGCGCTGACGTGGTGGCTGATCGCGCGGGCATCGAGTTCTTCGAGACCAAGATCCGCCCGGTGCTGGCCGAGAAGTGCTACAAATGCCACAGCAGCGAGAGTGAGAAGATCAAGGCCCACCTCGTCCTCGACAGCCGCGATGGCATGATCTCAGGCGGCGATTCGGGTCCTGCCCTGGTGCCGGGCGCACCCGACAAGAGCCGCATCATCGAGGCGATCCGCTACCGCAATGAAGACATGCAGATGCCGCCCAAGCAGCAGCTGCCCGATTCGGTGGTGCAGGACTTCGCGACCTGGGTGAAGATGGGCGCGCCTGATCCACGTCCCGCCAAGACCGCGGCGAAGCCCAATGCACGCGCCGCGATCGATGCGGCCGCCAAGACCCACTGGTCCTTCCAGCCGCTGCGCCCAGAACCCATCCCGGTGGTGCAGCATGCCGCCGAGGCGCGCACCCCGATCGATGCCCTGGTGTGGGCCAAGCTCGAGCCGCTCAGCCTGCATCTCGCGCCGGCGGCCGACCGCCGCACGCTGCTGCGGCGCGCCACCGTCGATCTGACTGGCCTCCCGCCCACCATCGATGAGGTCAATGCCTTCCTCGCCGACCGCACCGATGACGCCTTCGCCAAGGTCATCGACCGCCTGCTCGCCTCGCCGCACTATGGCGAGCGCTGGGGCCGCTACTGGCTCGATGTCGCCCGCTACGCCGATACCAAGGGCTACGTGTTCGAGGAGGACCGCCATTACCCGTTCGCCTACACCTACCGTGATTGGGTGGTGCGCGCGATCAACGAGGACAAGCCCTACGACCGCTTCCTGATCGAGCAGATCGCCGCCGATCAGCTGCCGATGGGGGACGACAAGCAGTCGCTGGCAGCGCTCGGATTCCTCACCCTCGGTCGGCGCTTCCTCAACCAGCAGCCGGACATCATCGATGACCGCATCGACGTGGTGTGCCGCGGCACCATGGCCCTGACGGTCGGCTGCGCCCGCTGCCATGACCACAAGTTCGACCCCATCCCGACCAAGGACTACTATTCCCTCTACGGGGTGTTCGACAATTCTCGCGAACCCCACGACCTGCCCCTGATCGGCACCGCGGACAAGACCCCGGAGAGCCTCGCCTTCGAGCAGGAACTGGCCAAGGCGCATGCCGCGGTGGATGCATTCATCGCCAAGAGGCACGGCGAGATCCTCGCCCATCTGCGCGAGCCGGCGGTGATCGCCCAATACCTGATCGCCGCCCATGATGTCGGCAACGCCAAGGGCAGGGACGAGGACGCCCTGGCGCAGAAGCGCAACCTGCGCCTCGATCTCATCAAGCGCTGGCAGGAACGCCTCAGGAAGGCCGCCGACGGCGACGCGGTGTTCGCCCCCTGGATCGCCTATGGCCGGCTGACGGAGGCCGATTTCGCCGCCAAGGCCCCAGCCGCCGCCGCCCAGCTGGCCGGCATGACCCTCAACCCGCTGATCGCCAAGGCCTTCGCCGGCGCGCCGCCGGCGTCGTTCGCAGCGGTCGGTGAGCGCTACGGCAAGGTGCTCGCTGCCGCCGATGGCGACCAGGCCAATGCCGACGCCCAGGCCGAGGCCCTGCGGCAGGTGCTGCGGGGCGGCGATGCGCCGACTGTGGTGCCGCTGCAGGATGCAGAACGCGTGCTGTTCGACGGCGAGGATCACCGCAAGCTGCGCGACCTGAACAAGAAGGTCGATGAGGTGATCGCCACCCATCCGGGCTCGCCCCCGCGGGCGATGGCGATCGAGGACATCCCCAATCCCCACAATCCCCATGTCTTCATCCGCGGCAGCCAGAACAACCAGGGCGATGAGGTGCCGCGCCAGTTCCTCTCCATCCTCAGCGGTCCCGAGCGCAAGCCCTTCAGCCATGGCAGCGGCAGGCTCGAGCTCGCCCAGGCGATCGCCAGCAAGAGCAATCCGCTGACCGCGCGGGTGTTCGTCAACCGCGTCTGGGCCCACCATTTCGGCGCGCCGCTGGTCAGGACTCCGAGCGATTTCGGCCTGCGCAGCGATCCCCCGATCAACCGCGAGCTGCTCGACTGGATGGCGAACCGCTTCATCGAGGATGGCTGGTCGCTGAAGAAGCTCAACCGCATGATCATGCTCACCGCCGTCTATCAGCAAGGTTGCGACAATCCGACCATCGATGCCAAGATCGATCCCGACAATGCGCGCCTGTGGCACTTCAACCGCCAGCGCCTCGATTTCGAGGCCATGCGCGATGGCGTGCTGGCGGTCTGCGGCGATCTCGACCAGCGCCTGGGCGGACGGGCGATCGATCTCACCACCCAGCCCTATACCACGCGCCGCACCATCTATGGCCTGATCGACCGGCAGAACCTCGCCAACATCTACCGCACCTTCGACTTCGCCAGCCCCGATGCGCACAGCCCGCAGCGCTTCCAGACCAGCGTGCCCCAGCAGGCGCTGTTCCTGATGAACAGCCCCTTCGTCGTCGAGCAGGCGCGCGACCTGGCCAAGCTCAGCGAGGATGCCGGGGATGCGAGCTCGGGACGCATCCAGCGGCTCTACCGCCAGGTCTATGCGCGTGCGGCGACCGCCGATGAGGTGCGCATGGGCGAGGACTTCCTGGCGCTGTGCGCCAGGATGCCGGCCCAACCGCCGGTCCCGCCCTCGCTGGCCTGGGAGTACGGCTACGGCCGCGTCGACGCCGCCAAGGGCCAGACCGCCGACTTCGTCAAGATGACGCATTTCGCCGAGCATAGCTGGCGTTTCGCCGATAAGCTGCCGGACAAGGCCACCGGCTGGGTCAACCTCACCGAGAATGGCGGCCATCCCGGCCCTGACCTCGCCCATGCGGCGATCAGGCGCTGGGTCTCGCCGATCGACGGCACCATCTCCATCAGCGGCGCCCTCGGCCGACACAGCAAGGAGGGCGACGGGGTGCACGGCGTGATCATCGCCAGCCGTGGCGGCCGCATCGGCGAAGGGACGGTCAAGGATGGCGAGGTGCGCATCGAGGTGGCGAGCCTGGCGGTCAAGCGGGGAGATACCGTCGACTTCGTGGTCGATTGCATCGCCAATGACGGCTTCGACAGCTTCTCCTGGGCACCGGTGCTGCATGCCATCGACGGGGCGACCGGGGAATGGGATGCCGCGAAGCAGTTCTCCGGCACCACCCCCCAGCTCCAGAAGCCGCTCTCGCCGTGGGAGAAGTACGCCCAGGTCCTGATCATGAGCAACGAGTTCGCCTTCATCGATTGACCACCCCCCCCCCAGACCACCGACGCCGATCCCAGGAACGACCATGAGCGCATTCAAAGCACCCTACCGCGCACCCAGCACCCGCCGCGAGCTGCTGGCACGCGCCGGCATGGGCTTCGGCATGCTCGCCTTGACCGATCTGCTCGGGTCCTCCGGGATGCTCGGCGCCGCGGAAGGTTCATCGCTCAGCTCGCTCGCGCCCAAGCTGCCCCCCCTGCCGGCCAAGGCCAAGCACGTCATCCACCTGTTCATGAACGGCGGTGCGTCGCATGTCGACAGCTTCGACCCCAAACCGAAGCTCAGCGAGTTCGCCGGCAAGATGCTGCCGCTCTCGCTCAAGACCGAGCGCCCCACCGGCGCCGCCTTCCCGTCGCCGTTCAAGTTCCAGAAGTACGGCAAGAGCGGCATCGAGATCAGCGACCTCTTCCCTCATGTCGCCGAGAGCGCCGACGAGCTGTGCGTCATCCGCTCGATGCACGCCGACGTCCCCAACCACGAGCCGTCGCTGCTGCTGATGAACTGCGGCGAGGCGCGCATGGTCCGCCCGAGCATGGGCTCCTGGCTGACCTACGGGCTGGGCACCTTGAACCAGAACCTGCCCGGCTTCATCGTCATGTGCCCGGGCGGCTACCCGATCCAGGAGTCGCAGAACTGGCAGTCCGGCTTCCTGCCTGGAATCTACCAGGGCACCTACATCGATAGCCAGCACACCGAGGTCGAGAAGCTGATCGAGAACATCACCAATAAGTTCGAATCCTCACCCGAGCAGCGCGCCCAACTCGATCTCCTGATGCACCTGAACCAGGAGCACCTCAAGAGCCGCCAGCAGGATGCCCAGCTGGATTCCCGCATCCAGTCGTTCGAGCTGGCCTACCGCATGCAGATGGATGCCACCGACGCCTTCGACATCTCGCGCGAACCGAAATCGGTCCGCGACATGTATGGCGAGGGCGTACAGGGCAGGCAGATGCTGATCGCCCGGCGGCTGATCGAACGCGGCGTGCGCATGGTCCAGGTCTGGCATGGCGCCGGCCAGCCGTGGGACAGCCATGACGACCTCGAGACGAACCATCGCCGCCTGGCCAAGGAATGCGATCAGGCCATCGGCGCGCTGCTGAAAGACCTCAAATCGCACGGTCTGCTCGAGGATACCCTGGTGGTCTGGGGTGGCGAGTTCGGCCGCACGCCCACTGTTGAGCTGCCCAAGCCCGGCTCGAATGCCGGCAAGGTCAACGGCCGCGACCACAACCATTATGGCTTCTCGATGTGGCTCGCCGGCGGCGGCGCCAAGCGCGGCTACATCCATGGCGCTACCGATGAGTTCGGCTTCAAGGCGGTCGAGGATCCGGTGCACATCCACGACCTGCATGCCACCCTGCTGCAGCTCCTGGGCTTCGACCACGAGCGCTTCACCTACCGCTATGCCGGGCGCGACTTCCGCCTGACCGACGTGGCCGGGCGGGTGGTCAAGGATCTGATCGCCTGACGCCCAAGGCAAGCGGACGCGTCGCCTGGCCTTCCGGCCGGCAGCAGGTCAGCGGATGGTGCCGGCAGGCGCATCGAGGATCGATGCCACCGCCATGGCATTGCCGAAGTGCACGAAGTCGCGGAAGCTCCACACCACCTTCTTGTCGCGCGTGACCTCGATGATCTGGGGGTTGGCCGGACCGGCATGGCAGTTGACGACGATGGTATTGCCATTCGGCAGCCGCTCGATCTGGGTCAGCCAGGCGAGCGTGATGCCGGGCAGGTCGTGCTGCCCGACTGACCACACCTCCGCCCCGGAACCATCGACCTCGACCAGCCGATGGCCGTCGCCGGTGGCGATCAGGGTGTTGCCATCGGCCAGGCGCAGGACGCCATAGACCTTCGAGGTGACGTCGTAGTGCCAGACCACCATGCCCGACCGGTCGTATTCGCGCACTTTGTTGTCGCCCTCGTGGGCGACCAGGAAGTGCCCGTTGCCGAGGCGCCGCGCATTGCGGGTGTCGCGGTGGGCATCCGGGTGGTCGACGGTGAGCGGGATGCTGCCCAGCAATGCCCCGAGGTGGTCGATGTGGATGGCCCTGCACGAGCCCGACTCGAAGATCCAGGTGCTGCCATCGGCAAGGCGCTCGAAATCGTGCACCTGCACCGGCCGTCCGGCATTGCCGTTCATCCTCGGCGCATCATAGCTCCAGACCTCGGCATCGGCCTTGGTATCCAGTTCCGAGATCCTGCCGGAGATCGGCGCATAGAGGACATGTCCATCGGGCAGGACCACCGCCTCATGCACCTCATCGGAGATCGGATGGCTCCATTCGATGGTGCCATCCGGTGCGACTATCGCGAGCAGCTTGCGATCGGAGTCGGCGCAGATGAAGCGGTGCGGGGTGCCGGCGATGGTGATCGTGCCCTGGTCGGCGGCGACGGCGGATGCCGACGCCGCGCAGGCCAGGAGCATGAGTGAGGTGACGGGCCGAAGCGGGGTTGGCATGGTGGTGCCGATGCAGCCGGGGGTCGATGGGGAGAAGCGGGCGTGCGGATGGATCAGCGCAGCGCGCCCGGGGCATCGAGCACGAAGGCCACCGGGGTGGCATTGCCGAGGTGCTCGAAGTCGCGGTAGCTCCATACCACCTTCTTGTCCTTGTCGACCTCGATCAGCTGCGGGTTCTCGGGCCCGGCATGGCAGTTGTCGATGATGGTATTGCCATTGGGCAGGCGCTCCACCTGCGCCACATAGTTGAACTTGATCCCCGGCAGCTCGGTCTCGGTGATCGACCACACCACCGTCCCGGCCTTGTCCACCTCGACCACCTTGTGCGCATAGCCGCACCCGATCAGGGTATCGCCGTCGGCCAGGCGGACGGCGCTGTAGGCCTCCTTCTCGGTCGGCACGCTCCACACCACCTTGCCCTCGCCATCGACCTCGACCACCTTGCTGTCGGCGGACAGGCACAGCAGGTAGTTGCCGTTGGCGAGCTTGCGCGCATTTCGCATGTTGTGGTGCGGATCGCCGTTGACGATCGGCAGCTTGAGCACCTTGGTGACCATGCCCGATCTATCGACCTCGACCACGCGCTTGGGGCCGGATTCGAAGACCGCCACCCCGCCATCCGCGAGCGGCGTGATGCCGTGGTCCTGGACATCCTCCTTCTCGTTGCCATGGGTCTTGGAATCGTAGACCAGGACCTGCTCATCGGTCTTGGGATCGGTATCGAAGACCTTGTCCCCGCTCGGCGTCCACAGGATGTGGCCGTTGGGCAGCACCCAGGCATCGTGCGTGCCGCCATCCATGTGCTTGCTCCACTCGATCTTGCCGTCTTCGCCGAAGATCGCCATGATGTGCTTGTCGTAGTCGGCGGCGAAGAAGCGGTGGCCCTTCCCGGTGATCTCGACCTTCTTGTCGGCGTCGGCGGCGGCAAGGGCGGCGGAGCAGGCGAGCAGGCAGGCGCAGATGGCTCTCATGGGAAGTCCTCGGGTGAGTAGGGTAGATGAGTTCAGGTCATGATCTTGGTCATCGGATCAGCGCCTTCGACGCCGACCAGCTTCTGATCGAGTCCGTTGTAGAAGTAGCTCAGGCGGTTCTGATCGAGTCCGAGCTGCCGCAGGATGGTCGAGTGCAGGTTCTTGACGTGGAACTTGTCCTCGATCGCCGAGCTGCCGAGCTCATCGGTCTGACCGACGCTCACGCCGCCCTTGATGCCGCCGCCGGCCATCCACATGGTGAAGCCATAGGCATTGTGGTCGCGCCCGGTGCCCTCCTTGTACTCGGCGGTCGGCTGGCGGCCGAATTCGCCACCCCAGACGATCAGGGTGTCGTCGAGCAGGCCGCGCTGCTTGAGGTCCTTCAACAGCCCGGTGATGGGCTTGTCGGTGTTGCCCGCATGGAACTCGTGGTTGCGCTTCATATCGGTGTGCGCATCCCAGTTGTCGTCGTTGTGGGCTCCGCCCGAGTACAGCTGGATGAAGCGCACGCCGCGTTCGACCAGCCGGCGCGCGAGCAGGCACTTGCCGCCGAAATCGGCGGTACGCTCGTTGTCCAGGCCGTACAGCTCGCGGATGTGGCTCGGCTCCTTGGAGATGTCGACCGCCTCCGGGGCGTGCTGCTGCATCTTGTAGGCGAGCTCATAGCTGGCGATGCGCGCCGTCAGGTCCGAATTGCTCTCGCGCGTCGCGCGGTGCTCCTCGTTGAAGGCCTTGAGCTGGTCGAGCATCAAGCGCTGCTCGGAATCGCTGATGCCGTCAGGGACCTTGAGGTCGAGGATCGGCACCCCGGTCGGACGCAGCACCGTGCCCTGGTAGGTGGCCGGCATGTAGCCGCTCGACCAGTTCTTGGCACCGCTGATCGGACCGCCCTTCTTGTCGAGCATGACCACGAATCCCGGCAGGTCCTGATTGACCGAGCCGAGGCCGTAGTTGACCCACGAGCCCAGGCAGGGATGCCCGCTGATGATGCGTCCGCTGTTCATCTGCAGCATCGCCGAGCCATGGATGGGGGAATCTGCGGTCATCGAATGGATGAAGGCGATGTCATCGACGCAGGTAGCGAGGTTGGGGAACAGATCGGAGACCCACTTGCCGCACTGGCCGTACTGCTTGAACTTCCATTGCGGGCCGACCACCCTGCCTTCGCTACGGTGGCCGCCGCGGCCGAAGGTCTTCACCGGTATGACCTTGCCATCGAGCTCGTAGAGCTTCGGCTTGTAGTCGAAGGTGTCGACCTGGCTGGGTCCGCCGTACATGAACAGGAAGATGACGCTCTTGGCCTTGGCCTTGAAGTTGGGCTCCTTGGGCGCGAGCGGGTTCTTGAACGGCGTCTCGCCGTCGGCCGCGACAGTCTGCTTGGCGAAGAATTCTGACCCCAGCAGCCCGGCGAGCGCGACCGAGGCGAAGCCGTTGCCCGCCTGCCAGAGGAGCTCCCTGCGGGTCCTGCGGCAGAACTGCCCGGCGCGAGGTGATGGCGTGTTCATGTGCAGCTCCGTGGCGCTAATCGAGGTAGACGAATTCGTTGAGGTTGAGCATCAGCAGGCAGAGCATCTCGAGCGAGCGCTCCGGCGTCAGTCCGTCCTTCTTCTCCAGCTCCTGGACGAAATCCCTGGCGCGCTTGACCTCATCCTCGGCCGCTGGCCGCTGGGTGACCATGCGTAGTCCTAGGCGCGCCTGCGCATCGATGCCCTCCGGCGCCTGCTTGCGCAGCCGCGCGGCGAAGATGCTGGCCTGCTCGCCGATGAAGGCGCTGTTCATCATCGTCAGCGCCTGGGTCGGTACGGTGGTGGAGAAGCGCACCGGGCAGCTGGTGTCGGTATCGGCGAAGTCGTGCGCGCTGAGGAGCGGATAGAGCAGCGAGCGCTTGACCTTGATGTAGATGCTGCGCCGTGACGATTCCTCGGCCGAGGAATGTCCCCACACATCCCCGGGGTGCGAGGAGGTTGCGAGCACCTCGGCCGGCATCGCCGGATAGATGCTCGGGCCGAAGAGATCGAGGTTGAGCGAGCCGTTGACCGCGAGGATGGAGTCGCGGATCTCCTCAGCGGTGAGGCGGCGCATCGGGTAGCGCCACACCAGCTCCGCTTCGGGGTCCTTGCTCAGCGCGGCGGGATCGTCCTTGGAGGACATGCGGTAGGTGCTCGAGGTCATCAGCAGGCGCTGCATGGACTTGATCTTCCAGCCTCCTGCGACGAATTCCCGCGCCAGCCAATCGAGCAGCGGCTGGTTGCTCGGCAGCTGGCCGAAACGGCCGAAGTCGTTGGCGGTCGAGACGATGCCCTTGCCGAAATGGAACTGCCAGATGCGGTTGACCATCACCCTGGCGGGGAGGGGGTTGTCGGGATTGGCGATCCACTGCGCCAGGGCCAGGCGCAGCCTGGCGCCCTTCGGGGGGTCCGGGAAGCCGAGGATGCGGGGGAAGCCTGCAGTCACCTGCTTGCCTTGGACGTGCGGGTTGCCGCGCGTCATGACGAAGGTGTCGCGGAACTGGCCCTCGCTCACGCTCAAAGCCTTCTCCACCCCCGGGGGGTTGCGCTTGAGCTCCTCGATCGCCTTGAGTATCCTGCGCTGGCGTTCGATCACTTCCTTGCCGAGGACCTCCTCACCGCGCTGGCGGAAGACATCGGCGAAGCTCTGCTCCTTGCCACCGGGGGTGAGCGTTCGCTCCTTGCCTCCGGCAGGCGACCACGAGACCGCGAGGCCGAAACCACCCACATGCTGGAAGTAGTCGAGGCGGATCGGGACGCGGCCCTTGCGCAGTGGCACTTCGCAGTGCTTGGGCGACCCGAGTCCATGGATGCCATCGTATTCCAGGACCTGCTTGCCGCCGATCGCCAGCCGGGATCCGTCATCGGAGTCGACGGTGAAGGTGTACTGGCCATCGGCCGGGACCACCAGGGTGCCGGTGAAGACGAAGCCGTAATCCGAGTCGCGCGTGGTCGGGGAGGTGTCGAACTGGCCGCGTGGCAGCTTGCCCTGGCTCTCAGCCTTCATCTCGTCGAAGTTGGGCAGGGTCTCCCAGGCGCCGCGATAGTAGCGGTAGCCGAGATCCTCGATGTCGCACGCCGGCGCCCCGCCCTTGGAATCCAGGCGCTTGCGGAAGTCGTCTTCGATCGCGTCGCTCTGCGCCTGCAGCTCGCGCAGCTTCTGCTCGAAGGATGCGGTGGCGGCCGGATCGCGGGTGATCTCGGTCTCGATGTTGGGGCCGTCGTTGGCCATCGGCTTGATGCTGTGGAAGAACGCCAGCAGTCGGTAGTAGTCCTCCTGCAGCAGCGGGTCCTTCTTGTGGTTGTGGCAGCGTGCGCAGCCCATGGTCATGCCGAGCATCGCCTGCGCGGTGGTCGAGACGATGCCGTCCATGACATCGTAATGCAGCTGCTCGGGGTCGGCGGGCTCGTCATCCCACAGCCCGAGACGGTAGTAGCCGGTGGCGGTGATGGAGTCCGGGGTCGGCTTGTCGATCTCGTCGCCAGCCAGTTGCTCGGTGATGAACTGGTCGTAGGGCTTGTCCTGGTTGAGGGCGCGGATGACGTAATCGCGGTAGCGCCAGGCATTGGGCTTGTTGCCGTCGCGCTCGTAGCCGTTGGTCTCGGCGAAGCCGACGAGATCGAGCCAGTAGCGGCCCCATTTCTCG
This sequence comes from Planctomycetota bacterium, assembly GCA_003136555.1. Taxonomy (GTDB): domain Bacteria; phylum Planctomycetota; class UBA11346; order UBA11346; family UBA11346; genus BOG-1363. The sequence goes on from PLEW01000042.1 coordinate 33,266, forward strand.
CCATAGTGGGGGCTCGCCAGCAGGCGGTCGACCACCTTCTCGTAGGCGTTGGGGGCGCCGTCAGCGACAAACTGATCGATCTCCTCGGCAGTCGGGGGCAGGCCGGTCAGGTCGTAGGTCGCGCGGCGGATGAGGACGCGGCGATCGGCCTCGGGGGCGGGGTGCAGGCCCTTGGCCTCGAGGCCGTTGAGGATGAATGCGTCGACCGGGCTTCGCACCCATTTCTGGTTCAAAACGGCAGGGACGGCCGCCGCCTTCGGCTTGTTGTAGAACCAGTAGTTCTTCGCCGCGGCATCGAAGGTCCCGGGGGGGGCGGTGGCCGGCGGCTCGCCCCCTGCTCCGCTCCAGGGCGCGCCGAGCTTCGCCCACTTGGTCAGGATGTCGATCTTGTCCTGGGCGAGCTTCTTCTTGGGCGGCATCTGATGGTCGTCGTCGCTCCAGCTGATCATCTTCAGGATCAGGCTGTCCTCCGGCTTCAGGCGATCGACCGCCGGTCCGGTGTCGCCGCCGGTGAGCACCCCGGCATAGGTGGTCAGGTTCAGACCGCCTTTTATCTTGGCCTCGCCGCCATGGCATTTGAAGCAGCTCTGCTCGAGCAGCGGCCTGACCTCGGTGGCGAAGAACGCCGCCGCCTGCGCATCGGTGCCATCGGCTGCGAAGGCCGCTGATGTGCAGGCGCATGCCAGGGCGATCATGCCCAGTCGGGGGAAGCGTCGGCTTGGGTGGGATATGGTCATTGGCGATGGCCTGGCAGGCTGAGGGCGGTTGCACGCATCGGAAGAGTCGAGGTCCCGCGCCGCTGCCGCCCTGTCGACGCCGGCGTCGCGAGGCTTCCGGGGCAGGGCCGAACCAGAGTCGGGACGCGGGGTGGACCGCACAGATCATACATCCTCGGGCATGACCCGTTTAGCGGATGAGGCCCTGCGGGATGCACATCCGCATTCGCGGGATGCTGCATCGCCACGCGCCGGCAGGACGTCCGCGTGGCGATCATCGCTCGCTTCCCATGCCGCGCAGGCAGAGCCGCCGCACCTCATCGGCGCTCAATGCGCGATCGTAGATGCGCAGGTCATCGACGCATCCGTGGAAGAACGCCCCCTGGTGGTGGAAGAGCGCGCCGATGTGCAGCTCCTCCTTGCACGCCCGCAGCGGACCGCTGGCGAAGGTGCCGATGCGCACGCCGTTGACATAGAAGTCGCGTTCGCGCCCATCGTAGGTGGCGACCAGGTGGTACCAATGCTCCGCTTCGAAGCGGTAGGCCATCACCGCATCGCGATCCCAGAAGTAGTATTTCATGAACATGTTGCTCGGCACCGCCAGGCCGAACCCGCCCCCCTGCGAGATGACCTGGGCATCGCCGCCCTGCTGCTCGCCGGGCTTGATCCAGGCCTGGATGGTCATCTCGGCGAGGTTGAAGTCCCGGAAGGGGACCGCCACGTAAGTGTCGTTGCCCGAGAAGCGCAGGGCCCGTCCGTACTTGCCGGCTGTCCCGTCGGCCTCGAAGGAGAGGTTGTGCAAGGTGCCATCATGCCCATTTCCGGTAGCATCGCGGGCGATGATTCCCGAGGTCTCGTCGAACTTCCACCATGCCAGCAGCCCATGCTCCAGGCTGGGATCGTCGAGCTCACGGGTCATCGCGCGGACGAAGCCCTGATTGGCGAAGACCGACGGCTCGACGACATTCTTGCCTTCTTCGAGACGGGCCGCCTCGCCGATGCCCAGACGCTGGCGGGCCTCCAGGGCCGCGCCCTTGATCCCGGCCTCGACCACGCCCTCGAAGACTTGAACCTCGGCGACGCCGTTGTTGGTGGACACGCCGAACTCGGTGCCGAGATCGACGATGTTCATGCCGCCCGCCTCGACCGTGAAGCCATGGGTGCCATCGGGGGCATGCGCCACCATGCGACCGCTGAGCAGCCGCGCGGAGCCGGCAGAGACGAGCTCCAGCTCCGCCGGACCCTGCAGGATCACCGAGGCGCCGCTGCGGAAGGCGACCTCGGCGATGCCAGCGGAGAGCCGCAGCACCTGCCGGCGCAGGCGCGACCCGACCCCCGGCTGGCGATCCATGCCGATCCAGGTCGCCCCCTGGCTGTCGGCGAGCACCGCCACCGAGGCCCATGGGCCGTACTGCCAGACGCCAGCCGCTGCGACCAGCAGCACCGCCGCAGCGGCCACGCCGGCGGCCATGATGCGGCGCCGCTGGATCGACCAGCGCCGGGCGCGCTGATCGGCCGCGCCCTGGGCGGCCACGCCCACCGAGGAGGCGAACTCCCATTGCAGCATGCCATGCAGCATCAGGTGCTCGACATAGAGCCGGCGGGCGGTGGAGTCCGCCTGCAGCCGCTCCGCCAGCTTCTCGCGCTCGCGATGGCTGAGGGTGCCTGCAAGCAGGTCCCCCACCCACTGCTCCATGGGATCCGCGACCGGGGGGTCCTCGGTCATGGGCGGCCTGCGGCAGCGAGGGTGCGGTGGATGCATTCCAGGAGCACGCCGCGGATGCGATGGACGGTGACCCTGACCACGCCTTCGGTCTGCCCACGCTCGACCGCGATCTCGGACAGGCTGCGCTCATCGAAATAGAAGCGCTGCAGCAGATGCCTTTTGCGCTCGCTCAGTCGCTGGAGGCAGCCGCGCAGGGCGGTCAGGCGTTCATCGAAGCCATCGAGCTGATCCTTCGCCTCCTGGGCGACGCACTCGAGCAGTGCCTCGTCGGCAAGCGGCTGGGCCTGGCGCTTGCGTTTGCGGTAATGGTTGAGGACCTCGAAGTAGGCGACCCGGCAGGCCCAGGCGAGGAAGCTGGTCCCGGGGGTGAAATCCCCTGCTTTGCGCCACAGCGTGAGGTTGGTCTCCTGCAGCACGTCATCAGCTTCGGCGGGGGAGGGCACCAGGGACAATATATACCCATACAGCCGCCGCTGGCTGGTGGTGAGTTCCTGGATGAAGGCTGGGTCGCTCATGGCACTCTCCTCGTTAACATAGTCCCGAAAGCCAACGTTAACAACCACTTGGCCATGCCATGACACCGGCACGCACCCGGTATGGTGCATACGGCCAAGGCGGAGGTGGATGCCACGATGGACGTAACCCTTGACGTATCCAGCATCAACGCCGAAGACCTGCGCCTGTCCACGCACTCCCCCTTCGGCCAGTGAGCGACAGGCTCGCACCGGCGGCAGAGCACTCCTTGTCGCCCCTGATCACCAGCTACGGTCTAGCCCACACCATCGGAGCCCTCCATGCGCCTCTCCACTCCCGTCCTGACCATCGCCCCGATCGTCGCCCTGGCCATCCTGCTCGGTGCCTGTGGCGACAGCGATGCCAATACGTCAACCTCTGGAGTCCATCAGGTGCCGGCCGGCACCCCCCTCAAGCTCGCCTTCATCACCAACAATAGCAGCGAATTCTGGAAGATCGCGGCGAAGGGTGTGGAGAAGGCGAACAAGGAGCTGGGCATCTCGGTCGAGCTGAAGATGCCCGAGACCGGCAAGGTCGAGCAGCAGAAGAAGATCATCGAGGATCTCATCAGCCAGGGTTACCATGGCTTCGCCATCAGCTTGATCTCGCCCAAGGATGAGACGCGCGACATCAACACTGCCTCGGAGACCATGAATGTCATCACCCACGACTCGGACGCACCCGAGTCAAAGCGCCTCGCCTACATCGGCACCAACAACTACGAGGCCGGCAAGACGCTCGGCAAGGAGCTGCTGAAGATCCTGCCCACGGGCGGCAAGGTCGCCGCATTCGTCGGCACCCTGGCAGCCGACAACGCCAGCCAGCGTCTCAAGGGCATCAAGGACGCGATCGCCGGCAGCAAGGTCGAGGTGGCGCTGACCAAGGAGGACAACAAGGACGGGAGCAAGGCGCGATCCAACGTCGAGGACGTGATCAATGCCAACCCCGATATCGTCGCCCTGGTGGGCCTGTGGTCGTACAATACGCCCGCGATCGTCGCGGCGGTGACGGCGAGCGGCAAGGCGGACAAGCTCAAGGTGGCGGGCTTCGACGAGGAGGACGGCACCCTCAAGGGGATCAGCGATGGCGTGGTCTCCTTCACGGTGGTGCAGAAGCCCTTCGAATTCGGCTACCGCTCGGCGGTGCTCCTCCAGCAGCTGTGCACCAAGGGCGCCGCCGCCCTGCCCAAGGACCCGATCATCGACACCGGTGTGGATGTCATCACCAAGGACAACGTCGCCGAATTCAGCAAACGGCTTGCGGACCTGAAGAAGTAGCCACCTGTCCGGGCGGGAGTCTGCGGCCAGGGCCAACCTGCTGGCATCGACCGCGGCCCGGAAGTGGAGAAGCGCAGGAACCCTCATTCCTGCCACCTCCCGCCACCCCGTCCACCACGCTAGTGCCGCACGCCCCACCTGCTTCTGGAACACCGCGACCATGCTTCAGAGCCAGCCGACGACCGCATGATCACCCCTGCGCCCCTGCTGACCATGAGCGGCATCACCAAACGCTTTCCGGGCGTGGTGGCGCTGTCGGATGTCTCGATCGAGCTGCATGCAGGCGAGGTGCTCTCCCTGGTCGGCGAGAATGGCGCCGGCAAGAGCACCCTGATGAAGATCCTTGGCGGGGTGCACCTCCCCGACCAGGGCGAGATGCGCATCGATGGCGAGCCCGTCCGGCTGAGCGGAATCGGCGATGCCAAGGCACGCGGCATCGCCCTGATCCACCAGGAGCTCATGCTCGCCCCCAACCTGGATGTGGCCGGCAACATCTTCCTCGGCAGCGAACCGCTGCTGCCGCTCGGCCGGCTCGATAAGCAGCGCATGAACCGCGAGGCCAGCACCCTGCTCGGGCGCATCGGGCTGGCGGTCACGCCGACCACGCCGCTGTCGCGGCTGACCACCGGGCAGATGCAGATGGTCGAGATCGCCAAGGCGTTGGCGATGCGTGCGCGCATCATCATCATGGACGAGCCGACCTCGTCCCTGACCCCGGTGGAGGCGGAGAAGCTCTTCCTCATCATCAAGGACCTGACCGCCAGCGGCATCGCCATCGTCTACATCTCCCATCGCTTCGAGGAGATCCTGCGCATCACCGATCGCATCACGGTCATGCGCGATGGCCGCCGGGTCGGCGACCTGCGCACCCGTGACACCAATCATGACCAGCTGGTGTCGATGATGATCGGACGCGATTTCACCACCCGCTTCCCGGTCCGGACCGGCACCATCGGCGCGGAGATCCTGCGCATCGATGATCTGCAGGTGCCGGGCTCGGCCGCTGGATTATCCTTCTGCGTGCGCCAGGGCGAGATCCTCGGCTTCGCCGGGCTGGTGGGCTCCGGCCGCACCGAACTGATGCGCGTGCTCTTCGGGGTCGACCGCCCGCTGCGCGGTAGCATGCGCTTCGCCGATGCCGATTACGCTCCGCAGCGGCCAGAGGATGCCATCACCTTGGGCATCTACCTGGTTCCCGAGGATCGCAAGCTGCATGGCCTGGTGCTGCAGATGTCGATCGCCCAGAACATCTCGCTGCCCGATATCCAGAACTACCGTCCGCGCTTCTGGCTCAACCGCCGCCGCGAGGCCGAGGTCGCCCACGAGCAGCTGACCAGGCAGGCGATAAAGGCGCCCTCGATCGAGCAGAAGGTCGTCAACCTGTCGGGCGGCAATCAGCAGAAGGTGGTACTTGGCAAATGGCTCGCGATGCGGCCCAGGCTGCTCATCCTCGATGAGCCGACCCGCGGCATCGATGTCGGCGCCAAGGCGGAGATCTACCGCAACATCGCCGCCCTCGCCGACCTGGGGCTGACCATCCTGATGGTCAGCTCGGAAATGGAGGAGGTCATCGGCTTGAGCGACCGCATCGTGGTGTTCAGCCAGCGCCGCATCAGCGGCATCCTGGGCAAGGAGCGCTTCAGCGAGCAGAACGTCATGCAGCTGATGACCGGTGCCGCCTCCCCGGTCCAGACCCAACCCGCCCACTGACCCTATTGCCGTCCTGGAAGGATCGCCGCGATGAGAAAAGAACTCGGAATGGCATGCGCCCTGCTGGTCATGTGCGGGGTCATCGCCATCTCCAACCACGACTTCTTCGGTGAAGCGAACCTGCTCAACACCAGCCGCCAGGTGGCGATGCTCGGGATCTTCGCCATCGGGGTCGGGTTCGTCATCATCACCGGCGGCATCGACCTGTCGATCGGCTCGATGATCGGCCTGACCGGGGTGATCATCGCAAAGATCTCGGCACCGCTGGTCGGCAACGGCGAGAGCTCAGGCGCCGGGCATTCGATCTGGCTGGGGATCGGCGTTGCGATGGGGGTGGCGCTCACCATCGGCCTGATCCAGGGCCTGCTCATCACCCGCCTCAGCCTGCAGCCCTTCATCGTCACCCTCGGGGGCATGCTGACCATCAAAGGCATCTCCCAGACCATCACCGGGGGCGGCAACATCAGCTTCCTGGACCTGCCGTTCCGCGACCTCGGCGACAAGGGCCTGCATATCACTCAGCACTTCCAGATCCCCTATCCGGTGATGATCTTCGCCGCGGTGGCCGTGGTCGCGACCTATGTCCTGCACTTCTCGGTCTTCGGACGCCACGTCTTTGCCATCGGCGGCAATCGCGATGCCACGCTGTACTCCGGCGTCCCGGTCAAGCGCGTCGAGGCCCTCACCTACGTCATCTCGGCTGGCCTGGCCGGGATCGCCGGCATCGTCTATGCCGCCTACATCGGCCAGATGACCCATTCGGTCGGCGAGTCCTACGAGCTCTACGCCATCACCTCCGCCGTGCTCGGCGGCTGCTCGCTGCGTGGCGGGGAGGGGACCGTGCTGGGGATCTTCATCGGTGCCGCCATCATCCGGGTGATGGAGAACGGCATCAACATGTTCAAGTTCGTCTGGACCGATCAGCACAACCAGCTCCAGACCTGGCGGCTGGACGAGAACTGGAAGAACATCATCGTCGGCATGGTGATATTGGTGGCGGTGATCCTCGATCAGGTCTCGCACATGCTGCGCAACCGGACGCGCACGCTCCGCGCCAGCTCGCCCGCTGCGCCGGCAGCGCCTGCCGTCCAGCCACCTGCCACCAGCTGATCGTCTCGCCAGCTGCAAGGGGCAGCGATGACCAGCGATGGCCAGGGTGCGGGCGGCGCGCTCCCCACGGCGGTGATGCGGCCGGAGGCGTGCGGCAATTGCGCACTGCCGGGCGAGCGCACATTGGTCCGCCATGCCTCTCCCAGCATCCCCCCCAGCGGCCATGCCTACCCTCTTCATCTCGCATGGCGCACCCTCGCTGGTGCTGGAGCATGGGGCGGCCCGTGACTTCCTCGCGCATCTGGCTTCAGCGCTGCCTCGTCCACGTGCGATCGTGGTCGCCTCGGCCCATTGGCTGACGCGCACGCCAACCGTCGACTCTTCGGCGAGGCCGGCGACGATCCACGATTTCTCCGGCTTCCCCGCCGAGCTCGAGGAGATGCGCTATCCGGCGGCGGGCAGCCCCGAGCTGGCGCGCGAGATCGCCGCCCTGCTGCAGGCGGACGGCCTGGGATGCACCCTGGCCGAACGCGGCCTCGACCATGGCGCCTGGTCGCCGCTCATCCTCATCTATCCGCTGGCGGACATCCCGGTGCTGCAGCTCTCCCTGCAACCATCGCTCGGTCCGGCACATCACCTGCGCCTTGGCCGGTGCCTCGCACGCCTGCCTGCCACCGGGGTGCTGGTGCTGGGCAGCGGCGGAGCGACCCACAACCTCGGCACCCTGAGCATGGGCCGGCAGACGGCCCCCGCATGGGCGACGGAGTTCGATGCCTGGCTGGCCGATGCGGCGACCCGCGGGGATGCCGATGCCCTGGTCGACTACCAGCGCCAGGCGCCCCATGCGAGCCAGAACCACCCGACCCCCGAGCACTACCTGCCGCTGCTGGTCGCGCTCGGCGCGGCCGGGGTCGGTGCGCATGGACGCACGCTGCATCGCAGCATGTCCTACGGCACGCTGAGCATGGCGACCTTCGCCTTCTCGCAGTGAGCCGCTGAGCGTCCAGGCGCTTCCGGGCTATTGCGGACGCACCTGCCAGCGTTCATCGAAGAATCCGGCGCCGGCGATCGCCCCCGGGCTGTTCTCGTCTGGATCCTTGCTCAGATCGATGACCGCCCAATCGGGGAGCTTGGGGTTCTGGTTGGCATTGTTGCGGTCCGCGGCCTCGCGGAAGGTCAGCGCGCTGTTGAGCACGATGTACTTCTCGGGATTGAGCGGATTGGGGTAGATCATCGCCAGGGCGTGCCCGGGAGCATCGAAGCGCTGCTTGCCGACCGTCAGCGCGTTCGCATCCCAGGTGATCGGCAGCCTTGCTGCCAGCCGTGCGATCACCGCATTGGAGGCGGAATCGCCCCATAGGATGAGATTGTATTTCGCGATGTCCGCATCGGTGAGGTCGCGATCGCGCTTGATCCGCAGATCGCCGCGCATGATCGATGCCCAGCGGTCATGGAAGTGGCTGGATTCGAAATCGACCCAGCGCTGGAAGCTGGCATCGGCGGAATGGCCGCTCGGCTCGACCACCAGGAACGCCGAGAGGAAGGCATCGTCGATCGGCCCCTGCAGGCCCGGACGCTTGCGCAGGCCGGCTGCGTCCTCTGCCCGCGCCACCCGCCAGGATTCGCCTTCCTTTACCAGCTCGGGGCCGGCGGGGCTGGCCGGCACGGTCACCGCCTGGCCATCGATGGTGATCAAGCCGCCCTGGGAGAGGCCCGGCCAGGACACGCGGACGTCGCTGATGTTGACCGTGGCCAGCGTCACCTTGCCGTCGGCGGCAGAGGCATCGATGCGGCTGTCCTTCCACTGCTCGCCCAGGCCGAGGGCCTCGAGCCAGAACAGGCGGTTGTAGCGCAGCGTGCGCGTCTGGAATGTCAGCTGCGGCGGATTGTGGGGACGGCCGGAGACCACCGCCTCATGCACCATCGCCAGCGCCTTCTTCAGCGTATCGGGCTGATATTGATGGGCGACCCCGGGTCCGATCAGGTGGATCAGCTTTTTGCCATTGGCGGCGAACGCCTCTTCGAGCACCCGCGCCGCCTGGATCTGTCCGTCCTTCTCGCCGCTGTAGCAGGAGAACGGGATATTGAAGAGGTTGCGCACGTAGTCGGGCACATCGTAGACGCCCCACAGCGTCTGCTCGTACGGTGGGATCTCCTCGATCTTGAGATGGGAGAAGCGCAGGGTCTCGGAGAAGCCGGCACCGGTGTTGATGGCGCAGAAGCGATCGGTGTAGTGCGCGCCGATGTGCTT
>PLEW01000053.1 GCA_003136555.1 Planctomycetota bacterium
TGCGACCTCTACCACCCCAAGGTAGCGCTCTAATCCAGGCTGAGCTACGGTCCGATTCGCAGAGAGCCGGGTTGTAGGCTGGGCCTCAAGCGGGTCAACTCGGTTTTGCGCCAGGTACTTGATGGTATCGGGACCGAGGGTTGCATCAATCGCACGATGACGGTCCTCGCTCGGTCGGCTCTCTCGCTTGCGACCCTAGGTGAGTCACGTAACTTGCTAGCCCATTCAAAACTGGGTTTTCCGGAGTGCCGATGTCGAAGCCGTTTACCGTAGCAGAGATACGCGAGGCCTTCCTGGCCTTCTTCGCCGAGAAGTCCTGTGTTCGCTACGCGAGCGCGTCCCTGGTTCCGGAGAACGACCCCACCACATTGTTCACCGTAGCCGGCATGTCGCAATTCAAGGACATGTTCCTTGGGCGGGGAACCCATCCCTTCACCCGTGCGGCCACAGTGCAGAAGTGCATTCGTACCAATGACATACTGAATGTCGGCCGTACTGCCAGGCATCACACCTTCTTCGAGATGCTGGGTAATTTCTCCTTCAATGATTACTTCAAGATAGAAGCCATCCATTGGGCGTGGGAATTCCTGACCAAACGGCTGGAGCTCGACCCAGTGCGCCTATCGATCTCGGTGCACCGCATCGATGCCGAAGCCTACCGCATCTGGCGCGAGGAGATCGGCATACCCGCGGAGCGGATCTTCAAGCTCGGAGATGCCGACAATTTCTGGCCGGCCAATGCCCCCAGCGAAGGCCCTGAAGGACCTGGCGGATGCTGTTCGGAAATCTTCTGGGATCATCGCATCAATGACGATCCCCAGGACAATCTGACCTCATCGACCGGACGATTCGTCGAGATCTGGAACCTGGTATTCCCGGAATTCAACGTGCGCAAGCCGAAACCGGATGGCACTCCCAACCTGGAGAATCTCGGTCGCCGCAACATCGATACCGGTTCCGGGCTGGAGCGGCTGGCGGCCGTGTTGCAGGGGGTCTACAACAACTTCGATATCGACGTCTTCCAAGTCATCATCAAGAAGGTATGCGAGGTCGCGGGCTGCACCTACGATCGCACCGCAGCACTGGGCGACAAGTCGCGGGCGGCCGAAAACAACGCCCTGATTCGCCGCATCGCCGATCATGTACGGGCGGTGACCTTCTGCATCGCCGATGGAGCGCTTCCCGGCAATAGCGATCGTGGATACATCGTGCGGCGGCTCATCCGCCGTGCCACCCTCGACCTGGATCGCCTGGGTGTCACTGAGGCACGACTCTTCGAGATCGTGCCTGCGGTGGTCAGCGTCATGGGTGAGGCCTATCCCGAGGTGGTCCGCCGTCATGAGCTCGCGCGGGACACGCTCAAGGCCGAGGAGCAGCTGTTCCGCCGCACCCTGCGTAAGGGCCTCGAGCTCTTCCAGCGCTCGCTCGAACGCTATCGGGGAGGTCGGGTGTTCTCGGGAGATGACGCCTTCGATCTGGTCACGACCCATGGCTTCCCCAAGGAAGTCATCGCCGAACTGGCTGCCATCGAGGGATTGGCCATCGATGAGGCGCGCTTCGTGCAGCGCTGGGATGAGCACACCCGCATATCGAACTCCAAGCAGATCGAAGTCTTCACCTCTACCGCCCTGCAGGAGGCGAAGCCCAGGCTCGGAGCGACGCCGTTCATCGGCTATGGCCAGCTAAGCAATGACACCGAGCTGACCCTGCTCGAAGTGGATGGCAAGGACGTCACTCAGGCGCCAGCGGGGTCAAAGGTGCGCTTCGCGCTCAAGGCGACCCCATTCTATGCCGAGTCGGGAGGCCAGGTATCCGACCGGGGCCAGGTCTCCGGTTCCGGATTCACCATCCAGGTGACCGATGTCCAGAAGGACGAGGGGCTGGTCATCCATGCGGGTGAGGTGTCCCAGGGAATCGCCCACCCCGGTGCCGTCGTCGCCCAGGTGGACGCCGCACTTCGTCAGGCGACCACGCGCCATCATAGCGCCACCCATCTCCTACACAGCGCCCTTGGCCAGGTTCTCGGCGATCACATCGAGCAGCAGGGCTCGCGTGTCGAGCCAGGTCAGCTGCGCTTCGATTTCAACCATACCGGGGCGATGACGCGCGAGCAGCTCGAGGCCGTCCAGCAATTGGTGACCAAGGCGATTCGCTCCCGCCATGCGGCAGATATCCGCGAGATGCCGATCGCCGAGGCCAAGGCCGGCGGCGCCAAGGCCCAATTCGGCGAGAAATACGGCGATCAGGTCAGGGTGGTCACTTTCGGCAGCAAGGACGTCTCGCAGGAGCTCTGCGGTGGCTGCCATGTGGTGAACACCGCCGACATCGCCTCATTCCGCATCGTCAAGGAGGAGGCATCCTCCGCTGGCATCCGCCGCATCATCGCCGTTGCCGGAGATGCGGCTCGCCGGCTCGAACAGGATGAAATCGACGTGGCGCAGCGCTGTGCGAAACTGGTTGGATTGGACAAGGTCAATGACGCCGAGGGGATCGAAGCGATCGCCAAGCTCTTCAAGGCGACCCTGAAGGAGCTGCCGGCGCGCATCGAGCAGCTTGCCCGGGAGGTTGCCGATCTGTCGCAGCGACTCGCTGCGCCAGCGGCGACGCTATTGGGGGGGCTAGCCCAGAGAATCGATCAGCTCCAGGATGAGGCCAAACGGCTGCGCAAGATCGACGATCAGCGCAAGTCCCAGGCAGCGTCGGGCGCAATCGATGAACTGCTGAGCAAAGAGCGCCAGGTTGCGGGCATCCCGCTCATCGCCGCACGCATCGACGGCCTTGATGGAAAGGCCCTTCGTCAACTGTGCGACCTTGCCAGGTCCAGGCGCCCGAGCATCTGCGTCCTGCTGATCTCGGCGGTCGTCGGCTCCGATGGCGAGAGCAAGGTGGGCGTGGTGGCTGCGGTCAGTGCGGATCTGGTCGCGAAAGGCCTCGCAGCCGGGGCATTGGTGGCTAGCATCGCTCCCTTGGTCGGCGGCCGCGGAGGGGGGAAGCCCGACTTCGCTCAGGCGGGAGGCACCAAGTTGGCAGGTATCGCCGATGCACTCGCAGCCGGTGAAACGTGGGTGCGTCAACAGGCACCGCAGGGCGAAGGACTGCAAGGATCCCAGGGCTGAGCCCGGACAAGCATCTTTATGGCGAAACGTCACGACTCTTCGACCGACCGATTCAACAAGGGGGACGGCAGCGATCGCCATCGCGAGAGCCGGGGCGGTCAACGCCGCAAGACGCTCTTCAAGGGCGTCTCGGTGGTTCCTGGCATCGCCATGGGGACGGTGCGCCTCAAATTCCGCCAGACTCAGGTCCTCTCTGACAGGACGATCACGCCGAAGGAGGTCGAGCGCGAGCACGAGCGCTTGATCGAGGCGGTCCGCCTGTCGAAGACGCAACTGCTCGAGGCGCGGGCCAAGGTGCAGAAGGAGATCGGCGAGCTCGAGGCGATGATCTTCGATGCCCATCTCGCCATACTCGAGGACCAGAACTTCCTCAAGAAGATCCGCGCCCAGGTCGAGCGCGACCATAAGCCGGTCGAGGTGGTGGTCGCCCAGATCGTCGAGGGCTACTACCGCGCCATGAGCATGGTGCAGGACGAGCACCTGCGCGAACGCTCTGCGGACATCCGCGATGTCGGACGCAGGCTGCTCGACAACCTAGCGAAACTGCAGAATCCCGGTGAGGAGTACATCGAGGCGGAAGAGACGCCGAGTCGGGAGGTCGACATCATCTTCGCCCGCGAGATCCTGCCCTCCGACCTGGTCACCATCGAGCACCGCCATTGCCAGGCGGTGATCTGCGAGACCGGTAGCGGCAGGGGGCATGCCGCGGTGATGCTGCGGGCGATGAACGTCCCCTCGGTGATGGGCTTGGAGGGCCTGGCGGAGAATCTCAGCGACGGCGATTTCGTCATCGTGGATGGCTCGGCCGGGACCGTCTTCGTCAATCCCAAGAAGGACGTGGTCGAAAGCTTCGCCAAGACCAAGCGCGAATTCGAGCATTACAAGACCATGCTCAAGGGGGAGGTCGACCTCCCTGCGGTGACCACCGATGGCCATGCCATCACCCTGCTCGCCAACGTCAGCAAGCATTCGGACATCGATCTCGCCAAGCTCTACAATGTCGACGGCGTCGGGCTCTATCGCAGCGAGTTCCACCTCATGGTGGGCAATACCTATCCCGATGAGGAGGAACAGTACTGGATCTACCGTGAGGCGGTCGAGCGTATGGGCGGGAAGCCGGTGACGATCCGGACGATGGATATCGGTTCCGACAAGAAGCTGCCGTACATCAAGCTCGAGGACGACGACACCCATGGACTCGGTCGGCGCTCGATCCGCCTGCTGCCGGAGCTCGAGGAGTACCAGCTCATCCAGCTGCGCGCGATCATGCGGGCAAGCGCCCACGGTCCGATCCGCCTGATGTGGCCCTTCATCACCAGCCTCGAGGACATCAGGCTGGCGAAGCGGCTGGTGCGGACTGCGCGGCGCGATCTCGAGATCGCGCGCAAGAAGTTCGATGCCGACATCCCGATCGGGATGATGGTCGAGGTGCCAGCGGCGGCACTGTCGATGGACAAGTACATGCGAGATGTGTCCTTCTTCTCGGTCGGGACCAACGACCTGACCCAATATGTCTGCGCCGCCGACCGCAATCACGCCGATGTGGCCCCCTGGTACAAGGGCCATAATCCGGGCATGCTGGCTATCCTGAAGATCATCGTCGATTGCGCCAAGGCGCACAATAGCGACCTCACCATCTGCGGCGAGATGGCCGGGGACCCCTTCTACACCATGTTCCTGCTCGGTCTTGGCGTCACCAAGCTGTCAATGCCAGCGCCCCAGGTTCCGCTGGTCAAGAAGATCATCCGCTCGGTCAATCTCAGTGGCGCGCAGAATCTCACCAATCGCGCTCTCCAGTTCACCTCGACCAGCCAGATCCGGGAACTCTTCGCCACCACAGTCCAGCAGATCCTCGGACGCGATCTCGGCGGGTGGTCCCGTACCACGGAAGAGTAGCGGACGGCGATGCAGGACCTTCGCCTCGCATCTGCGCAGCGATGCCAGATCTTCAGCTTGTGAACAGTCATATCACGCACCCGAGCGGACAGGACAATGGACCAGCGAACCAGGAATCTGATCAAGGCCTTCATTTCTGCATATGGAGATCGGCCGACCCTAGGCGTTCGTGCGCCCGGACGGGTCAATCTGATCGGAGAGCATACCGACTATAACGACGGCTTCTGCCTGCCGATGGCGATCGAGCGGGACGTGCGCATCGTCGCTCGCCCACGCAAGGATGCGACCATCCGGGTGCTCTCGCTCGAGCAGGGTGGCGGCTTGGTGGAATTCGACACTGGGCTCAACATCCCCAAGGCCTCCATCGCTGAGCTGCGCTGGGCAGATTACGTCAAGGGCTGCGTCCAGGTGCTGTGCGAGGAGGGTATCCGCGTGCGCGGGGCGGATCTCGCCATCACCGGCGATGTGCCCCTGGGCTCAGGTCTCTCCAGCTCGGCCGCCCTGGAGGTGGCCACCATCCATGCCGTGCTCTCCGCTTCCAGGAAGGCGTTGCCGGCTGAGCGCATCGCCACCCTGGCGCAGCGCGCAGAGAACCGCTATGTGGGAAACAACTGCGGCATCCTGGACCAGCTGTCCAGCGCCTGCGCGACCAAGGGCAAGGCGATGCTGATGGATTGCCGTACCCTCAAGCTGCTGCCGGCATCGCTGCCCAAGGGGGTCAGCGTCGTCATCGCCGACACCGGCAAGCGCCGGGGCCTGGTTGACAGCGAATACAATCAGCGGCGCCAGCAATGCGAGGCGGGGGCGAAGGCCCTGGGCGTATCCCATCTGCGCGACGTGACATTGCATGGCCTGTGGCATGCCAGCGTTAAGGCCCGCATCGACCAGCAGACGCGCCGGCGCTGCGAGCATGTCGTCGCCGAGAATGGCCGGACCCAGGCGGCATTCGCCTGCCTGCAGGCTGGCGATGCGCCGTCTTTTGGCCAGCTGATGGACCAGAGCCATGCCGACCTGCGCGACAAGTTCGAGGTCACCTGCCGCGAACTCGACGATCTGGTGGCGATCAGCCGTTCGTTGCCTGGCTGTCTAGGCAGCAGGATGACCGGGGCCGGATTCGGCGGCTGCACGGTGTCGCTGGTCCAGGATCACTGCCTGCCAACCTTCGTACCGGCGGTCACTGCCGGCTACCGGAGTCTGCATGATCTCCCGGTCGCCGTCTACGTGACCAGAGCGGCCCCAGGGGCCGGCCGGCTGGTCCTGCGGTGATGGCCACCCTGGCGTCAGCACCAGGAGCGGCTTGGATGCCCCATGGCTCCGGCAGCACGCCAATCCGGGTGCCCCATGGTGGATGACCGTCCTATCACGCCGGTGGGCGAGCCGATCAGCGAGCCGCCCTGGTACCAGGGCGGTCTGCGGTTCACCTGCACCCAGTGCGGCAACTGCTGCACCGGGGACCCGGGCTTCACCTGGGTGAGCGACGGCGAAATCGCGGCGCTTGCCAAGCGTCTCGGCATCGACGGCGATGCCTTCCGGAGGCGCTATACGCGCACGGTCTGGCATTCAGGCGCGAAGCGCTTCTCCCTGGTCGAGAACCGCGGAGGAGATTGCGTGTTCTTCAAGCGCGGAACCGGCTGCACAGTCTACGAGGACCGGCCGCGGCAATGCCGCACCTGGCCATTCTGGCAGCGGGTGATCGACGAGCCGCAGGAATGGGCCGATGCGGGACGTGGATGCCCGGGCATTGATCACGGCGCTCTGCATAGCGCGGCAGAGATCACCGCCATCGCCGCCGACGATGGCTTGTGAGCCGCTGCTGAACCAGCGACCATCGCGTGCGTCGCTGTGGCTTGCACTAAGCTGGGGTGGCAGGATGAACCACGGACGATGCACAGAATGCACAGCAGCGGAACTCGCCGGCTCCCCCATTCCTCATGGGGTCATACGGACCGCCCTTCGGCGGCCTGCGGTTACGCCGAGCCTCCCGGGGCATGGCAGCCGCACACCGCCCGGGTGGTGGACATCGCGCCGCCGCTCGCGATCTGGATTTCAGTGGGGCAGCGCCAGCCGACGTGTTCGCCGCACGTCGTGCTGGCCGTGGAGCCGGTGGTTGTGGTGCTGTGTGCGAGCGGCAGCATGTCAGCATGACAATCTGCACGTCCACCAGCTTGCACCTGCGGGGGTGACCGCACATGGGTGAGAGCGACGAGGATTTGGTGCTCAAGGCCCAGCAGGGGGATCGCCAGGCATGGAATGCCTTGTGTCAGAGGCATGCGCCCCGGCTGGCTGCCTACCTGGGAGGGCGCCTGCGTCGTCCCGCGATCATCGACAAGCTCGTGGCGGACGTGGTGTCCGGCGCCTGGAAGCACCTTATCGATCTCCAGCGCCCGGGGGATTTCCCGGCCTGGTTCAGGCGGGTCGGCGGAAATCTCACGCTGCAATGGTGTCGCAAGCATCCTGAGGAGCCGCTCGGCGAGGCCTTCCCGTTCGAACGGTGTGGCGGTGATGAAGCCTTGCACCAGCGCATGGACAGGCTTGATATCGCGCTGGCGCAGCTCAGCGATGCACAACGGATGGCGTTGGAGCAGCACTTCCGGGGCGGAATGGATGTTACCGCCCTGAGCGAGGCCCTGCATCTGGATGCGCCTGCGGTTCAGGCGCTGCTCGACGACGCCCTAGTGGCACTCGATCGGCTCCTCGGCCCCGTGGGTCCCTGAGCTGTGCGCTGGGGTCCGGCGCTGTTCACGTGCATGGCAATCCATCGAGTCTGGGGTGCCGAGGACCCCACCGTGGAAGCGGCCATCGAGGCCATGGGCAATGGCCTGCCGGCGCAGAGCGTGCAGCTGCTGCAGTCGCTCCCGGATCATGGGCGTGTCGGCATCGCACGCCTGACCTTGGCGAGGGCGTACCTGGCACTCGGTCGTGGCGAGGATTCCCTCCAAGCGCTCGGTGCAGCTTCTGGGATGAACTGGATCGCGGACTGGCCGGTCCTGCACCGGGGAACCGCCGAACAATGCGCGGGGGAGGCGCTGATCCTCACCGGCGATGATCGGCGTGCTCGCCTCTGCCTCGACCAGGCCTGCCGGCAGTCGGGTTCGGTGGCTGTCGATCGCTGCCTGGCCCTATTGTCGGAGCTCTGCCGTAAAACTGGCGATCCCAAGGCCGCCACCGACTACGCGCGGGTGCTCTGGGAGGAATGGCCGCGCAGCAGCTATCGCGGACATGGCGGCGTCCTGTTGGCCGAGCTGATTGCAGCACAGCACCCCGACGAGGCGCGCGCGATCCTCGCGGGCGTGCGTTTGATCGACACTCTCGCGGAGGCCGACCGCCTAAGGGCGGCCGAGCTGCTGTGCAGTCTGCTGCTGGACAAACGGCCAGGCGCATGCCTGGTGGTCGCCGAACAGGAGGCGCGACGACTCCCGTCACCCGGCCAGCTGCCGCTCTATCGCGCCCTGGCAATGTGTGCACTCGATCCACAGGAGGGCCTGCGTACGCTGCAGGCACTGAGCGGCGATCTGCGCACCACCCCGACAGCACAGGCGGCCCTGGAGCGTTTGCGTGCCGCACCAGTGCACCAGGCCGATGTCGGCATGATCATCGAACGCGCCCATGCCGAAGCAGAGCTGGGCAGAGCGGATAGGGCGCGCACTTTGCTGCTGCCCTTGGCGACGGATCAACCAGCTGCGCTGATCGCACTCTCCGACGTTCCTGGCACCGACATGGGCGCATTCATCGACAGCCCCGCCGCCCGCAATCCCATGGCAGCCCTGGCGTTGGGTCGCGCCCTGGTGGTCGCGGACCGGGCTGCTGACGGCTGGACGCTGCTGCGCCGGATTCTGAGCGCCTACGATGCTGGGCAGGCTGCTGGCTTACCGCTGGCGGATCTCCTCACCTGGGCAGGGCGTGCCGCCGAAGCAGTGGATCCCCAGGCGGCCGCTGCACTTCGTCAGCGGCTGCTCAGCTTGGACCAGCCCGGGCAGGCGACCGGCCAGGCGTGGTGCGACGAGGCTGAGCGGCGGAGCCGGGAAGGGGGAGATGCCGAGGCCGCCTGGGAGCGGGCGGCCCATCTGCTCCCCCAGGATCATCCCTGGGCCGCGGCGGCGGCATGGCGGGCTGCTCGCAATCTGGTCGACCAAGGTATCCGGCTGGCCGATGCGCGACGCCTTGTCGAAGTGCCTGCCTGGGCAGGATCTGACGTCGATCAGCTGCGCTGCCGCTTCCTGTTGGCGCAGATTGCAGAACGTACGGGCGATAGACAGGCGGCCCTGCGTGCGGCAAACAGCCTGTTACCCCTCGCTGACGCCACGCAACTGCCTCGTTTGCAGCAGTTCATCGCCCGCTTACTTCCCGGGAACTGAACGGCAAGTGTCGGGATTGACCGGTCCGAGGGGGCTCGGTGTGGCGCAAGGCGTTGCAGGGTCAACTTGTCGTGGCCGCAGCTAACCTTTGACAGGCCAATCGGCAGCCCATATGGTCCACGTGGACTCCCTGCCATAGGAGCAGACAGTGCCGAGGTTACCAACGACGAGCGCCATCATGGCAACGGGTTCCTTTGGGGTCGTCAATCATGACGTTCGCACAAGTACGGTCAGTCAATGGTCCCGTCTGCCGATTAGCTCCGATGTCCAGGTAATGGCGTCATGATCCTGATTAATCTCCTGCCACCGGAACTCCGCCGGCGCCAATCGGGTGTCAGCCCAGTATTCGCCAGCGTGGTGGGGGGCGGCATTGCCTGCCTCCTGCTGGTGATCCTGTACAGCTGGATCCAGTTCGTCTGCATCCCCAATGCCATCGCGACCAAGGCTAAGCGCGACGAGGAGCTCGCCGCCAAGACCGCACTCGCCGATGCCGTCCGTGAAATGGAGAAGAAGATCGACGAGAACCGGCAGCGGCGCAACAAATTCTACAGCCTGCTCGCCAAGAAGGTCTATTGGGCCCGTACGCTGGACGAATTCGCCAATCTTCTCAATGGCCCGTGGAGCCTACCTGGATTTGACGTCCGCTGTACCGATCTCAACATCACCGAGGCCCCGGGAGCCGGTGGCGGCCGAGGACCGGTCCAGGACGAGACCGTGGCGTTCTCCGTCAGGTGGAACTACAAGCTCATCGGCAAGGAGCGCATCCGCGCAGGTGACTACATCAATTCGTTCTTCAGTACGATCAAGAACAGCAAATTCTGGAAGAGCCAGGGGTTTACCGGGAAGCCCGAGGAGACGTATCGGGGTGATACCCCGAGGACGAACCAGAGCATCCAGCGCATGATCATCGAGGGCACCCTTGAGTGGCAGCGGGTGAAGGTGATCAAAGACAAGATTCTGGCGGGGAGATGACATGGCACTTCGCGCCTTCAATGATCTGAACAAACGCCAGCAGCTCGCCATCCTCGCCGGGGTGCCTTCGGCGGTCGCCTTGCTGCTGATCATCTTGATATACCGCGCCTTGGGCGTGCTCGGGCCGGACCAGCAGGATCGCATCCCCTCGTTCATGCTGCGCAATCTCCCCGGCAATATCTGGTCGACGATCACCGATACCGAGGCCCAGATCGCCACCCAGCAGGCCGAGATCGACAAGGGGCCGGCGATCCAGAAGGAGATGGAGGGTCTTGAGGCAGATATCAAGGCGGCCCGCGAGCGTCTACCGCTGGAATCCGAGAAGATCGACATGCGCCTGCTGATCGAGAAGCTCGCCCGTGACATCCCGAGCGACATCGGCAATGTCCAGGTCAACTCCGTGCGCATCATCGAGGAGGCCCCGGCTTCGGCTTCGCGGTCAGGCACCGGCGATGAGACGCAGAAGGTCACCTATCTGACCGAGCTGACCGGGGACTTGAACGGCATCATCAAATACATCGACGTGATCGAGAAGAATCCCCGATTCATGACCGTCAATTCGATTCAGATCAGGCCCGGAAGCGTGACCTTGGATGCAGAGAAAAAGCTCTTTCTCACGCCCCATACTGTTAGATTGAGCCTAAGCACGTTCGTCTACAATCCCCAGACCGGCAAGGGGAGGTAGACGATGGCTCTGAATGCGAGAATCGTCCTCCTGATGGCCATGATCGCTGGCGTGTCGGCTGGCGATGCACCCGTTCCTTCTCCTGCTCCCGGAGCCGCGCCGGCTGTGGCGCCGAAAGCCAAGGAGGCGGATGCCTTGGACCAGCTGGCGGAGGAGGAGCGCTGGACCTTCGAACCGCAGTTCGGTCGCAAGGACATCTTCTACGACCTCGAGGCCATCCTCTCGTTGCCGAATCCCGAGATCGCGCTCCCCGAGGTGACCGGCAAGAAGGACAACAATGACGTCGCCGAGATCGAGGCGCTGCGCGCCTTCGGCAAGCAGGAGCTGAGCCGCATCGAAGGTGTCGTGCTGGGGCGCAAATGGGACGATGCGCTGAAGTACTGCGAGCTCGCCCTCAAGAAGCTGCAATCCCACGCCGACGATGCCGCCATCGCCGCCATGGTCGAGAAGATCAAGCGCTACCAGACCCAGGCGGAGGAAGCCAAGATCTACGAGGAGGCCCAGGCCAAATTCGACGCCCTGGGTCTGCGCATCGAGGGTATCCTGTGGTCGGCGACAGGCAGTCTGGCGGTGATCAGTGGCGAGCCGAGAGCGCGCGCCATCAATGACCGTGTCAAGGATTGCGTGATCATCAGCATTGATACCAATCGCGTCGATTTCCTGTTCCATTACAACCGTCGACGATTCGAATTCCAACGTTACGTCGGCGAGGACGTGACCCCCGGCTTTAAATCCAAATAGCGAGTCAGACCATGCACCTTCGCCACTTAGTGATCTCCAGCCTCGCGGCGCTCTCCCTCGGGGTTCCCGGTGAGGGCCTGTTCGCTGCGGACAGCGGCACGAATGCCCCGGGAGATCAAGGCCAGCTCATCACCCTTGAGACCAGCGACAAGCCGCTCGAGACGGTGCTCCAGTGGATCAGCCGGCGCGCCATGGTGAACATCGTCTGCAATGAGGCCGAGCAGCCCAGGATCACCCTACGTTTGGTCAATGTCACCTGGCAGGAGGCCATCGAGCAGATCGCATCGCGCTACGACCTGGTGATCGAGAAGCATAGCGATCGCGTCTGGCAGCTGACCAGGCCACCCAAGGTGCGCATGGAGTTCCAGGATGCGCGACTCACCGTCATCCTCGAGGCCCTCGCTCGGCAGGCGAACGTCAACATCGTCATCAGCGATGATGTCGATGCCAATCGCCGGCTGACCATGACCCTCAACGGCGTCCCATGGCGCGAGGCTCTGGATGTGATCGTGCGGGCTACCGGTTATGCGTGGGTCGAGCAGGAATATTCGATCGTCCGCGTTGTCTCGCCGGACAAGCTGCAGAAGGATCTGCATACCAAGATCTTCCATCTCAATTACACCACGGCAGCCGATCTCGCCAAGGTGGTCACCGCGACCATGAGCGCTGATGGCAAGGTCATCACCGATCTGCGCTCCAACAGCCTGATCCTCACCGATACCCCGTTGTCGCTCGAATCGGTGACCAAGATCATAGCTGCGCTCGACTCCCGTACCCGCGAGGTGCAGCTTGAGATGCGCTTCGTGACCTTCTCGAATTCCGATTCCCAGAGCCTGGGCTTCGACCCGATCAACGCATCTTTCAACCTCAAGGGTATCGGCAATCTCGCTGCCTCCTTCACGCCGACCTCCCCGACATTCGGTGGCGGCCTCAACTTCGCCAACAACGGGGGCACTGCGGGTGCGCCACCGAACAATCCCAGCAGCTCTGGCCAGTTCAGCGCCGATTTCACCTTCGAGGCGCTTTCGCAGCTCGAGAGCACGGAGATCCTCCAGGCACCCCAGATCCTCACCCTGGACAACCAGCCGGCGAAGATCCTGATCGGTACCGAGATCCACTATGCCCAGACCACCATCACCCAGAATCCCAATGGCTCCGGCTCGCTGATCACCCTGCAGGAAGCCTCCACCAGCCCCGTGCATGATGGCATAACCATCAATGTCACGCCGCACATCACCAGCGACGGCTTCGTCTCCATCGATCTGTCGGTAACCAACGACCTCAACAGCTTCGTGACCTACACCAACGGCCAGAACGTCAATTCCTCGAATTACGCGACCATCCAGCTGCCGACCCTGAGCAAGACCGAGGTCAAGACCTCGATCATGGTCGCCGACAGCAAGACGGCGGTCATCGGCGGCATCCTGAACAATGAGGCCGATGAGACGAATTATCAGGTGCCGCTGCTGGGTTCGATCCCTGGCCTCGGCTGGCTGTTCAAGAAGCGCATCAGCTCGGTGACGCAGCGCAACCTCACCATCTTCATCACTCCCCGCATCATCCAGACCACTCAGGAGCGCAGCGAGTACGAAGAGAACAAGCTGCGCGTGCGCGAGCGGTTATCTGGATTGAACCTTCACCCGACCACTGGCGAGCCGAACCGTACCCTCGGCAGCGAGCCGTAAGCGCCTGCATCGGCTGAGGTTCGCCGTTGTGCACCTGCCCGTGCTTGTGCAAGTGCCAGTGCATGAGTAGCATGGCACATCGCCCAGTTGCAGGCCTGCGCTCCTTCGTCCCATAGGGTCCGAAGCGTGCGGCGCGCCGCCTGGGCCCAACACGTTGGCTTGGCATACCTGCCGCCACCACCTCAGATCGGACTATTCGATGGGTTCCCATATCCTCATGAACGTACTCGACGAGCAAGAATTGCGCGTCGGTGTCATCCGCGACGGCAAGCTCGATGCGCTCATCCACGAGCGCATGGGCGAAGGCCAGCATCTCGGCAACATCTACAAGGCGCGCGTCGCCAATGTCGAGCCCAGCCTCGACGCTGCATTCCTCGACCTGGGAGGCGGCAAGAACGGCTTCATCCATATCGATGAAGTCATCCACGAGAAGGGTTCGAACGCGCGCATCGAGCAGGTCCTGCGTGCTGGTCAGGAGATCACCGTCCAGATCACCAAAGAATCGATCAAGGATAAGGGGCCATGCGTGAGCATGTACCTCAGCCTGCCTGGCCGCTATCTGGTGATGATGAATTCCGAGCAGGCCAAGGGCGTTTCGAAGCGCATCGAGGACCCCACGGTGCGCAAGCGCCTCAAGAACCTCCTCGCCGCCTTCGAGCCGCCGGCTGGCATGGGCTTCATCGTGCGCACCGCCAGCGCCGATCGCACTGAGGCCGAGATCCGCCTGGACTACGAGTTCCTCAAACGCCTGTGGGCCGAGATCGAGGCGCTGCAGGCTCGAGTGCGGGCGCCATTCTGCCTCTACCAGGAGGCCGACGTGGTGGTACGCACCTTGCGCGACGTGGCCAGCACGGATGCCCAGGCCATTATCATCGACCAGGAGAAGCTCTACGACGAGGCACGGGCCTTTGCCCAGGTCTTCATGCCCGAGCTGTGCGACCGCATCCAGCTGCATCGGGAGGAGCTGCCGCTCTTCACCTATTATGGTCTCGAAGAGCGCATCAGCACGATCTACGATCGCAAGGTCCAGCTGCCTTCTGGCGGCACCATCGTCATAGAGCAGACCGAGGCGCTGGTTTCGATCGACGTCAACAGCGCACGCAATCGCGAAAGCGGTGACGTCGAGACCACGGCCCTGATGACCAATCTGGAGGCCGCGGCAGTGATCGCCCAGCAGCTCGTCCTGCGCGATCTCGGCGGACTGATCATCATCGATTTCATCGACATGGAGAATCGCGAGCATCAGCGGCTGGTTCAGTTGGCGCTGCGCCGGGCGATGGCTACCGACAAGGCGAAGATCCAGGTTTCGCCGATGTCGCGCTTCGGCCTCGTCGAGATGACCCGCCAGCGCACGCGCCCCAGCCACAAGCTGGTGGCCTCGGCCGAATGCCCGTACTGCGCCGGCACGGGCTCAATCAAGACCCCCGAGACCTTCGAGATCGACTGCATGCGGGCCATTCGCCAGTCGCTGAGCGGGAAGAACATCGCCCGCCTAGAGGTGGTAGTGCCGCAGGAGCTGGCCGTCAGCGTCCTGAATGCCCGCCACCGCGAGCTGAGCGAGATCGAGGAGCGCAACGATTGCCGCATCGTCTTTACCGGCGATGCCGCGGTTAAGGCGCGCGAATTCCGCTTGGTCCCCACCGCCCGCAAGGGCGAACGTCGCGAGCGCGGGGAAAAGCCGGTCCGTCCCAGCCTGCTGGCGCCCCTGATGGTGGAGCAGGCCAAGGCCATGGCCCTGGCGAAGGAGCTGGCGGGGATGAAGTCGGAGGATCTGGAGCGCGAGCTGGAGACCGGTATCCCCGCGGGCACCCCAGCTGTCGCACCGGCCGCCGCCCCGGCTGCCCCGGTCGCCGCCCCGGTCCGTCAGGCGCCAGCGCTGTGGGAGGATGCCGCAGTGCTGCGCCGGCTCCTCTTCAGCCCCAATGCGCCGATGGCGGCACAGGTGGTCCGTCCGGTACATGAACTTGCGCATCAGCGGACCCCCGCTAGCATTCCCGACCCCCGTTCGCGGAGGCGGCGTCGCCGGTAATCCGGTCGCCCCTTCCCTTTGCCGCAGTGGAGTTGCCCATGTACGCCGTGATCCTTGACCGTGGCCGCCAATTTCGCGCCACCACCGGTGAGAAGCTCACCTTGGACCGTAATGAGATCGAGGTCGGAGGCACCGTCGACATGCCGGTCCTGCTGCTGGCTGATGACAGCGGTGTGCGGGTCGGATCGCCCTATGTCGCTGGTGCGAAGGCGGTGGTGAAGGTCCTCGCCCACCAACGCGGCCCTAAGGGCATCGTCGGCAAGTTCAAGCGCCGCAAGCATAGCCGCCGGCGCCATGGTTTCCGCGCCGAGCATACCATCGTCGAGGTGGTCTCCATCAGCGGATGAGCTGCCTGCCCCTAGGGGGCTGACGCTGCGCTGGTTCGAGCGGCTATTCGCAGCTGCCAGGTCGCCCACGCCAGATCGGCTTGGCGGTGGCATGTCAAGCACCGTGTTTGACTCCAGGCCCATGCTCGTGGCATGGCGTCCGAGACTTTTACGCTCATTGCCCGCCTGATGCGCTGGGCGTCCCCCTGGGAGTCTCCGATGTTGCGTCTGCCCCATTCCACCCTGGTGCCGATCCGACGCCTGATCGCAGGCCTCTTCGGCACCCTTCCGCTCATCATGATGCTCATGGGCGGACTCCCGAACGTGGCGTCCGCTTTGCAGATGCAGAATGCCGACCTGGTCTCGCCGGTCACCGGCAACGTCTTCCCGGTCATCGTCGTGCCGGCGAATCAGAACGGTGGAGACACCCTGGCCGACATGGGTGCCGATGATGATGGTTGCCGGCACAGTTCCGGTGCGAGCGAATACGATTACTACGTCGCCACCGACCCCACCAGCTACTTCAGCGCCTTGACCGCTGAATGGGATGAGAAGAGCTCGCCAGCGCGCTTCCGCAGCCCGCTGTCGGCCGATTTCAAGGCCTGGTGCGACAAGCAGTTCAACAGCGATCTCCAGGTCGATATCAACCATGGCTACCAGCTGGCGATCGCCATCGACCGGGCGAAGGGGCTTCCTCCACCCGAACGGTCGACCTTCCAGCTCGGCCAGGGCGACATCTCGATCGAGAAGAAATACCACTTTGCCATCGCCTGCTACGCCAAGCGCAATGCCCATCCGGTGGCCCTCGCCAAGATCGCTCTGATGGGAGCCTGGGCGATCCGCTCGCGCCTCAATCTGGCGATCGCCAACCCCTCCCTGGCGGGTGGCTACGAAGAGGTCAACGACAAGGTCGTCCGCCACATCAAGGAGGGCGAGACCTTCAGCCTGGCGAAGTGGCTGCCGATCTACCGAGACATCTTCGAGAACTCCAGCCTGACCAACGAAGGCTACATGGTCAGCGGCCTGGTCTTTTTCGGTATGGCATTGCGCGATGGCGATCTGGAGGCGTGCCACAGTATTCTCGCCAAGCTCACCGAGCGGCTCAAGGAGGCCAAGGATGGCGAGGTCATGCGCGGTCTGGTGCGCGAACGCGGCCACATGCTCAAGGAGTACCTCGATTTCACCGACCAGGCGTCCAGGTACTTCATGGCGGCGATCGCATCGGAGGAGTTCCCGCGCCAGAAGCTCCCGGTGAACATGCTGGTGGTGGCGGAATGCCTTCGCCGGGAAGGGGATACCGCCAGCCTGAAGCCCGAATCCAAGAACCACGACGAACTCCTGTCTCGGGCCATGGACTGGTATGTCGCGCTGGCGAAGATGCCCGAAACCCAGCCCAAATGGCGTGATGAGTTCCGCGAGCAGGGACGTGCCCCGGGCCCGGATGCGCCCTACGAGGTCCAACTCGGTTGGATTGCCGACCGCCATATCGCCGAGCTCACCAAGCTCGGGATGGCTAGCCCCGGCTCCCCGGTCGGCGTCGACAAAGCGCTGCTGAATGCGATCCTCTTTGAAGGCTTCGGGACGCTGCAGTACCACAACCCTGAATGGAAGCCCTTGTCGGGTGCGACGCAGAGCGATTGCATCATGCTGCTGAATGTCATAGGCAAGGCCCTCATCGACTTCAACTTCCGCACCAATCTGTGGCCCAAGGAGCTGGGCGAG
Source organism: Planctomycetota bacterium (assembly GCA_003136555.1). Taxonomy (GTDB): domain Bacteria; phylum Planctomycetota; class UBA11346; order UBA11346; family UBA11346; genus BOG-1363. The sequence goes on from PLEW01000053.1 coordinate 17,528, forward strand.
CTGTGGGAACGCGATTTCATCCACGACCGCAATTATGTGAACCGTTTCAACTGTCCAGTGACCGGCAAGCCGTTCGCCTATGTCGAGCCCCAGGCCGACCTCTCGCATCTCGAGGTCAAGACCATCCTGCTCGCCACCTCGGTACCCATCGAGGTGCCCAACATCGGACCGCGCTATGGCGCCTTCCTGCTCAACAACACCACGGTCTGGAGCATCCTCCCTCTCAAGCCGGGTGAGGTCTACAAGGCACCCTGACGGCGGATCGGATCGCGATGAAGCTGAATGAGGTCATCGGCCAGGCTGCGGTGACGCGTCTGATGGCGCGCCTGATCGCGCGTGGGCGCCTGCATCCGGCGCTGCTCCTGGAAGGCCTGCCCGGATGCGGTCGACGGACACTGGCGCTGGCCATCGCCCAAGCGTTGCTGTGCAAGCAACCGCTCTCCGGGGACTCCTGCGGAGGCTGCCCATCCTGCCTGCTGATCGCCGAGGGCACCCATCCGGATCTGGTATCGCTGCCGCATGATAGCTCTGGAGATGACATCGGCGTCGACGTCGTCCGAGCCACGATCGCCGATGCCGTCTACCAGAGCCCGCTGATGGGCCGGCACCGGGTGTTCATCCTCCCGGGCGTCGAGCGCCTGAATGCCGCCGCATCAAACACCCTGCTCAAGGTCCTGGAGGAACCTTCCCCTGGCACCTACATGGTGATGACCACGGATCATGCCGGCTCAGTGCTCAAGACCATCCGCTCCCGCACCCAGCTGCACCGCCTGTCGCCCCTTACGACCGTGGATCTGGAGCGGGTACTGTGCCGGATCGGCGTACCTGCGGACGAGGCGCGCCGGCGCGCGCCGATGGGTGCCGGCAGCCATCGGGGAATCCATGATGGCGATGTCCCGCCACCCTTGCAGGCGATGCTCTCCCTTTGCCGCCAGGGCCTGGATCCGGCACTGGTGATGGAAGTGGTCTCCGGCCTGCCGCAAACGATGCGCGAGGAGGGGGGGATGAGCCTGGCGGCAGAGCAGCGCCGGGTGCTTGGCGAATGGCTGCAGGCCCTGCTGCACGAGCTGCGTCCCGGGCTGCGTACGGCGGAAGGCCAGGTGACCGCCGAGATGATCGAGCGGGTGATGCAGCTGCAGCACGACGTTCGGCTCAATATCAGTCCGCACCTGGTGATCGAAGGATTGGCGCTTGGCACCAAGTGAGGCCAGTGTGCCGAATGTGCCGCCTGCTGCATCTCAGCCGCGGCCGCCATGGGTCAGATCGACGAATGGCTCAAGCTGTGGTTGCAATGCGGGCCACAGGTGCTTCAATTATTCTGCTCCGGAGCTGTAATGGGACGCGATGCACTCCTCGATATGTACCTGAAGGACGTCTCAGGCTTCCCAGTCCTGACGCGCGAGCAGGAGTGTGCGCTGGCGCGGCGGTTGCGCAAAGGCGATCGCAGCGCACGTCAGGACCTGATCCAGTGCAATCTGCGCCTGGTGGTCAGCGTCGCGCGCCAGTACGAAGGCCAGGGGATGCAGATACTGGACGTGATCGAGGAGGGCAACATCGGCCTGATGCGCGCAGTCGAGCGATTTGATCCGGAAATGGAGTGTCGATTCTCGACCTATGCGGTGCACTGGATCAAGCAGGGCATACGTCGTTCCCTGCTCGAGAAGGTCAAGAATATCCGCGTTCCTGCCTACATGGCCGAACTGGTGGCGCGTTGGAAGAAGCTGGTCCGGGAGCAGCCGCATATCACCGATGTCGGCGAGATCGTGAAGGCGCTCAAGTTGCCGAAGGAGAACATCAAGCTCATCCAGCGCATCATCCGCACGGCCCAGATCAACGGCTCCAACCTCGACACCGAGGATGTCTCGGAATTGAGCGGATACTTCGAGGACAGCCATGTGCATGCAGATCCGGAGGCCATGCTCGGTGGACGCGAGGACGTCAGCCTGCTGCAGGCCCGGCTCAATCTGCTGACTAAGCGCGAGGCGGACATCCTGCGCTACCGCTATGGCCTGAATGAGTTCCCAGTGCTCACCCTCGAGGACATCGGGACCATCTTCAACCTCACCCGTGAGCGGGTGCGGCAGATCGAGGCCAAGGCCCTCAAACGCCTGCGCGAGCTGATCCCGACCGAGACAGTGCTCTAGAGCAGCGCGCGGTCGAGCAGCGCGCGGTCGATCGGCATAAGGGCGGCTCGTCGAGCTCCCATCCGGTCGTCAGCCGAGCAGCGGCATCAGAAAGACGTCAGGCAATTGACGAATTCGTGTTCGAGGTAGTCCGTCCAGTTGCCCAGGATCTTGCGCAGCAGCCGGTCGCGGGCCACGGTCTCGGTCTGCGAGCTCGAGCGCAGCTGGATGTGGAAATCCCCCAACTGCCGGCCATCACCGCCACGCGTGGTGGCAGCGTCGAATTCCCCTTCGAGGCGGATCATGCCATCGACGGCGTCGGTGTTGATGCGCAGCTGAAGACGCAGGCGCAAGGTCGGTGAAGCCGGACCCTGAGCCACGCGCAGGCCGAAGTTCGTGCAGCTGCCGGTGATCTGCGGGATGATGGCCTCCAGCTCGGGATCGGCGATCACCTCGATGCTGACCTGATCGAGCAGGCGGATGAAGTTCTCGCGGGCCGTCGACAGGCTGATGGGGGGAGGTGGCAGCAGGCCGCCCGGATCGGCGATCCGGAGATGGGCGATCTTCTCCTCCCGATCGCTGAGCAGCGGCAGCAGCCGCTGGTAGAGCACGGCGCCAGCCGCGATCGGTCTCGCCGCATCGCCGTGAGGCGCGGCCTGCACTGCGGCGATCTGGGCATCCAGCTCGCCCAGGCGCTGACGCAATCCGGTCGCCCATGCCTGGCGGCTGAGCGCCACCTGAACATAGAGGCAGCGCGGGGTGTCAGCCTTGCGGGTGACGCTCAGGCCGGGCAGCTCCAGGTGGTCGACCACCACGCGCGGATGCCTGCCCGAAGCGGAGTCCTGATCGTCGTCATCGCCGTCCTCGTCGCTGCGCTGGTCGCCGGCGATGACGATGTGCAGCTGCTTGGCGATGTCGTGGCGGGCATCGATGATGGCGCGCTCGAGGTCGTGGTGGATATCGGCACCGACGCTATACACGGTATCGAGATCCATCTCCGGGCTGTTCACCCAGGCTGGCATGCCACCGTCATCGCTATCCTGATTCACCGGTCCTCGACCTGCGCGATACGGGGGCTCGTTGCAGCCGGCGATCACGGTGATCACGGTGATCAGCACGGCCCACGCGACCGCACGTGCCGCTGCCGGGCGCCAGCGTGGAGGGTGCAAGTTCTTGGAATCCATACGGTGGTCCTCTGGACGCGTCAAGGCGTTGTGTGTCACGTCCGCAGTCTAGTGGCGGTATCCCCGGACTTCACCAGGAGGCAATCGTTTTGTCCCATGCCTGAGCCTGTCATGATGCGGCTGCGGCGGCCGGCACGCCGATGGTGGTGATATAGACGACCGCCTGCTCCTTGGGGATGCCGAGCAGATCGGTCACGTGGTCATCGAAGAATCCGCCGATGCCGCTGGCACCCAGACCCTCAGCGAGTGCGGCGAGATCGAGGCGCTCGCCGATAATCCCGGCGTCGAGATGCAGGTAGCGATAGGCCCGTTCCCCCTGGCGCTTCACTGCCCGTGCCAGGTCGGTGGTATGGAAGATCACCGCCGCCGCATTGCCGCCAAGTTCCTGGCCGAGGCAGAGGAATTGCACCGAATCGCGTGCGCATTCGGCCTTGATCAGCCGCAGCTCCTGGCTGTGCGGAGCGAAGTAGTAGACCCCGGTGGCGATGCCATCGACCGCGAGGATGGCGACGAAGGTCATGATCAGGCTGTGGTCGAGTGAGGCCTGATCGCCGAGTCCGAGGCGCTCGGGGTAGTAGCCATAGGCGAGGATGCGTGCGAGCTGCTCCAGCGCGATGGAGGCTCGGCGGAATTCCCGCGTGCTGCGCCGATGCAGGATGGCGGTGAGCGCCTGGTCGCTGAGCGGACTGCGCGTCGACGGGATGCCGAGGGCCACGCCGCCGCGTTTGCCATAACGGATCTCGAGGTCGTCTGCCTGGTCTTCGCCGCGGGCGATCAGGGCTGGACGCTCAAGCGGCAGGACGCTGTCGCCATGCAGACGCTCGATCAGCTGACCGTCGCTCTGGGTAGCGTTGACCGAGCTCGGCAGGCAGGACCAGGCCGGACGTTCGCAGCTCCCTCCTGCATTGATGGCCAAGACGGCGAGCGCGCCTTCAACCTGGGAATCCAGGCGCAGGAGGGCGTTGAGGCGCTCATCGCAGAAGGCAGCGGTCAGGTGCAGGCGCAGGGCGAGGGCATGGGCGGCGAGCGCGACATTGCCGATCACATGCCCGGTGTCGAGCAGGATGCGGCGGTAGGCGCGATCGCCATAGCGCCACGAACTGCGCTGGAACAGGCCGCTGAGCACCAGGCAGGCGGGCGCAGCATGCACGGCGGCATTGTTGTAGCAGGCGGCATCGAGGGCGTCGAGCAGCTCGAGGCCGCCCCACAGCGGGACCAAGTGGTGGTGACGCGGGTCGTAGCCGTAGAGGCCGGATGCAATGCCATTCCAGGAGCGGATCAGGACGTAGAGTTCAGCCGGGTAGAGTCCGCCTGCTGACGGGGCGGCGCGCAGATACAGCGGTCGCGGCTGCGCCGGGACGACACCGGTGATGCCATAGGCGAAGAAGATCAGCCGGCTGAGGCTGGCAAGCCCGATGCCGCCGGTGTCATCGACGAGGGCCTCATTCGACGCGGGTGCCCCAGTGAATGGATTGGGATCGAAGGGGAGGAAGGGGGCCAGGCTGACCGGCTCGGGACAGTCGTAGTCCTTGTACGGCAGCGGCTGGCTGGACCAGTCCAGACCGGCGTGCTGGCCGATAGTCTCGGGGTGGTACTTGGTGGCCTGATGGTAGGTGATGGCGGTCGACATCTCAGGGGCGTGTCCCAAGCCATGGCCGGATGGGGAAGGTGCGTTCCTGCTCAATTGGACGCCGCGTCGGCAGCCATGCGCGGCGCCTCGGCGTAGCCGGGGGAGCGATTACTGTTGCGCCTGCTGCGCCTGGACCGCCGCCTGCTGTTGGACCATGCGACCGGGCTCGAAGGGGATCAGGGGCAGGTTGGCGTGCATGCACAGGTTGTTGATCTGGGCCATGATCTTGCCGGTCCCGAGTACCATCAACGACTGGAAGAAGGGATGGTCTGAGCCTGTCTTGGGGTCGAAGGCGGCATCGGTGGTGAAGAGGAAGCGCCAGCCGCCGCGTGCAAAGGGCTGCTCGCCCTTGCTGTCGGCCTTCTCCTTGCCGAGGAACAGTGCGAAGGCGGCCACCGCCGTATGCATCGTACCATCAGGGCTCGAGGGGAGGAAGTGCAGCTGGCCTGCAGCGCGGATCTCGCCCAGGGCCTCGCGGGTCGGAGGCTGCTGGAGCAGGATGCCATCGAGGAAGTCGCGGCTGATGTCGAACTGCATGGGGGGTCCTTGGGCAGATGGCGGGTCAGGGGGACCCGGGAGGAAGAACGCTAGCGGTTCGTCCGGCGCGGGCAATGGCAGGAGTGATGCGGTCGCCATCCCCGTCATTGAGGCGCAATGGCGTTGCTTCTGAGACATCTGCCACACAATCCGCGCCTCGACCACGGGACCTCTGACCTCCGGCTGCGCTGGTCGAACAGCGGTTCCAGCCATGGTCAGGTAAGGTTCAGGAGTCGGTTTCGTCCAGAGGCATCGATAATCATCCTTATGCTATCGCCGTCCTACTTAGGAGGTTGAATGTCAGATCCGATCGTTGCTGCCGCCCCTGCGGGCGCACCCCCTGCCCCTGCGGCAGGCGACCTGCTCATCCGCGCCGAGGGCCTGAGCAAGTACTACGGTGATTTTACTGCGATCCGGGACGTGAGCTTCTCCGTCCCACGCGGTTCGGTCACCGCCTTCCTCGGCCCCAACGGTGC
>PLEW01000083.1 GCA_003136555.1 Planctomycetota bacterium
GTAACTGGGGTCCCTACCGCAACGCATGCCCGTCCACAGAGTGACCTGCATGTGTACGTGTCGTGACTCTGAATCGTTTCGAAATCACGGGAGCGCGACCCTGTGGTCTACGGTCAGGCCGTGGTCCGGGTCGCAACCGATTGCCGTTCGATCCATACCGCAGGCAGGAGCCGATGCCGCACCGCGAGCTCCGGCGCGACGATCCGTTCCAGGATCATCTCCGCACCCAGGCGTCCGATCGCCTTCTTATCGATATGACAGGTGGTCAGTGGTGGTTGCGCCTGCGCGCAGCCATCATCGTCGTTGAAACCGACGAGGCTGAGCGAGCCGGGGACAGACACGCCGTCAGCGCGCAGGCGGCTGAGGAGGTCGAGCGCCAGATGATCATTCTCGCAAAACACCGCCGTCGGCGCCTCGCTGCCGGATAGCCGGTGGGCGAGCAGGCGATAGCCCTCCGCGTCGTGCTGGAAGGCGGTGATGAGCGACTGCTGCACCGGCCACAGGCCGTGCGCCTGCATGCCATCGAGGAAGCCGAGGCGGCGCATGCGCGGATTATGGAAATCGTGATCGTAGGCGAGCATGCAGATGCGCCGGTGGCCATGCGCGACCAGGCGGTCCACCACCGCGCGTCCGGCGGCGAAGCCGTCGGTGGTGATGCTGTCGATCGCCAGGCCGGTGACTTCGCTGTCGAGGATCAGCAGCGGCAGCGGGAGCAGCTGCAATTCGGCAATGATGGTGCTCGGGTACTTGCCCAGCAGCACAACGCCGTCGACCCGGCCCTGGCCGATGAACTGGGGAATGGTGCCGGAGGCGATCTGCGGCCGGTAGCCGCCGAGCAGCAGGTGGTAGTTAGCCGCGATCAGGCGGTCCTCCAGCCCCTCGATGACCTCGGCCGCGAAGCTGTTGCGGAATTCGCTCGCGCAGGTGGGGTAGAGCAGCAGGCCGACGGTCTCGGTGCGCTGGAGACGCAGATGCCGGCCGGCGGCATTGGGCGCATAGCCGAGCGTGCGGCAAGCGGCCAGTATTCGTTTGCGGGTGCTCGCGCTCACCCGCCCCTTGCCGTTGATGGCGCATGAGACGGTAGCGATCGAGCACTGGGCAGCTTGGGCGATGTCGTAGATGGAGACCACGGTGACAGTGTCCTGACGATGCTCACGCTGAGAAGGGGAACGCCCCGTTCCGGTCGCTCCCTACCGCCCACCCCCGGTGGGGCGGCACCCCGTGACCGAGGTGCTGCGAGCAGACGGTCACACTGCCCTTGCCAAAACGTTTAGTCAACCAGAATGATCCCCACGACACGGAGGCTGCATGCGCAATCTAGGCCAGAGATCGTACCGTCTTGGGCGCCGGGATTGGGCCCGTCCCCGAGCACGCATACCGTCACAAGATTTAGTCATGAAGAGTGTTGTGATGTCTGTCCTGGTCCTGGCTGCGGTAGTCGCTGGATGTGTTGCGGCGGCATCCGACCTGCCTGCTGACCCGGTGCTCTTCCCCCGGGCCTTCGCCCCCGCCGAGGGCCTGGTCGCGCGTCCGGAACGGGAGCATCGGGATGAGCTGTGCCTGAATGGTCAGTGGCGCTTTCAGCCGGTGAGCCTGCCGGCCGGCTGGCAGCCGGATCATGGCACCCCCCCGGACTGGTCGCCGCCTGGCGCGATCTGGGAGGCGGTGCCGATCCGCATCCCCTCGCCCTGGAATGCCAACACCTGGGGGTGCGGGCGCGGGGTGGGCAGCGGGACCGAGCATCCGCTGTGGCCTGATTCGGTCTGCTTCCCGAGCTATCCCACGTCCTGGGATGGGGTGCAGATGGGCTGGCTGGAGCGCAGCGTGCACATCCCCGCGAGCTGGGCAGGGAAGCGCATCCTGCTGCACTGCGAGGCGGTCGCCGGCGATTGCCGCGTCCTGATCAACCGCCAGCTCGCAGGCGAGCACCACGATCGCTTCCTCCCCTTCGAGCTGGACATCACCGAGCTGGTCCATCTCGGGAGCGACAACGAGGTGCTGGTGGGCGTCCGCCACGGCCGCCTGTCAGATCAGACGGATCCCCGCTATCCCCATTACCGCAGCACCATTGCGCCTGGCTCGACGTTGGATGGCATTGTCGGCATCTGGCAGGACGTGACGTTGCTGGCGGTTCCGCCGCTGCGGACCACCGAGCTGTTCGTCCAGCCGTGGCTCGACCGCGACCAGCTGGCGGTCCAGGCAACGGTGCGCAACGACACCGATGCCGACCAGGAGGTCAGCCTCGCCGGACAGGTCAGCCCGTGGGTGTCGGATGCCGGGACGGATGTGCTCAGCGCACCGGAGCCGGCCTGGCATCTCGCGCCACCGGTGCTGTCCCTGCCGGCCACCACCGCCCACATCACGGCCCATACGAGCGCCACCGTGCAGCTGACGGTCGCGGTCGGCCACACCCTTGCGACCTGGACGCCTGCAGCGCCGCATCTGTATGGCTTGGTAGTGACCACGTCGGGCCAGGGCCGGGTACAGGACGCGGCCTATCAGCGTTTCGGCTGGCGGCAGTTCCGCATCGTCGGTGCGCAGCTGCAGCTCAATGGCGCCCCATTCCAGGTCATGGCCGACATCCTGCATCCCTTCGGGGTGTTCATCCAGACGCGCCGCCATGCCTGGGCATGGTTCCGGATGATCAAAGATATCGGAGGCAATGGCGTCCGCCTGCATGCCCAGCCCTGGCCGCGCTGCTATGAGGACCTCGCGGATGAGATGGGCATCGTGGTGCTGGCGGAGAGCGGGTTGTTCGGCAGCAGCCTGAGCCTCAACTTCGGCCAGGCATCTGCCTGGCAGCACTTCTCCGAGCACATCCATGACCTGGTGCTGCGTGATCGCAATCACCCGTCGGTGTTCGGCTGGAGCATCGGCAACGAATTGTTCGCCATCAGCGAGTACAACCACCTCTCCGACCAGGATGCGGCCAGCGCCTATGCCCAGCTAGCCGGACTCGGCCGCAGCGTTGCCACTTTGGATCCGACACGGCCATGGATCTCCTGCGATGGCGACGAGGATCTGCGCGGCACCCTGCCGGTCTGGGCCAAGCACTTCGGCCATGGCCTGGCGCTCGATCGCCTGCCGACCCTGGCCAAGCCGCTGATGGTGGGCGAATCCGGCGGCACCTACTACGCCACTCCCGGGCAATTGGCGCAGTTCAATGGCGAGCGCGCCTACGAGAGCTATGCCGGGCGCAACGAGGCGCTCGCCATCGATGTCTACCAGAACATCGTCGCCATGGCGCGCCCCCGCCTGAGCTACTTCTCGGCCAGCGAATTGGCCTGGTTCGGCCTCGAGCAGCTGCCGTTCGGCTACCATGACCATACGCGCCTGCCGACCCTGCACGATGGCGTGGTCTTCCGCCCCTATGTCGAGGGCGTCCCCGGGGTGCAGCCGGAGCGCCTGCCCCCCTACTGCTCGACCTTCAATCCCGGCTATGATCCGACCCTGCCCCTCTACCGGCCGCTGGCGATGTTCACCGCGATGCGGGCGGCGTTGGCGAGCGCGGGGCCGCAGCCCTGTCCCTGGGACCATCAGTCAGCTCCTCCTGCCCCGCCGCCCGCCGCCCCGCCACCCACCATCAGCGCGGTCGGCTTCCTCGGCGATCGTCACGGCGAGCTCTACCAGGCGCTCGCCAGCGATGGCGTGCCATTCGTGGAGAATGGCGCGCAGGCTGGTCTGCTGGTGGTCGATGGGCAGAGCCTGAACGCCGACCAGGTGCTGGCGGCCAAGCCGCAGGTGGAGGCCCTGCTGGCCCGAGGCGGGCTGGTGCTGGTGAGCTTCCGGCAGCCGTCCGCCGCGATCGCAGCGGTCAACCGGCTGCTGCCGCTCAGCGTGTCGCTGACCCCGCGCACCGCCACCTCCCTGACGCGCGGCAGCACCCATCCCTGGACTGCCGGCTGGTCCCTGGCCGACCTCTACTTCGCCGAAAATCCGAGCCAGAGCGGCATCATCGCCTGCGGTCTCGCGGGTGGCTGCGTCAACCAGGGCAAGGTCCTGCTGAGCGCCGCGAGCGCAGACTGGTCATTGTTCAACAATGTCGGCGAGGTGGCGAAATGCGCCGCGATGGTCATGGATGAGCAGCTGATCAAGCCCAGCGGCGCGGCCTTGGTGGCGATGCCCTGCCAGGCCGGGACCATCGCGGTGACCACCATCGACCCCCTGCCGCGGGAACGGCACTACGTCGAGTTTTGGCGCACGCTGTTCACGCGCATGGGCGTGCAGATGCAGCCGCCGGCCTGCCGCTGGTACGTGCCGATCGCGACAGTCGAGCCGATGCGCTGGCATTTTACCATCGTCCAGCCGGCGGCCGGCTGGAACCAGGTCGGCTTCGACGATCAGGGCTGGGCGGTCGGCGAGGCCGGTTTCGGCACCGCCGTCCCAGCCAGCCGCGTACGCACCCCCTGGACCAGCGATGACATCTGGCTGCGCACCGGCTTCGAGGCTCGTGCGGTGCCGAACGGCCCCCTCCACCTCATCGTGCATCATGACGAGGATGTCGAGGTCTACCTCAACGGCGAGCGCATCTTCAGCGAGGCGGGCTTCCTGGTCGCCTACAAGGACATCACCCTGAGCGAGCACATCGGCTCGCTGGTGCATACCGGGCGCAACCAGCTGAGCGTGCACTGCCATCAGACGGTGGGCGGCCAATACATCGATGTCGGCCTGGCCTGCGGCCTGGTGCTGCTCGGGGACGCGGGCGCGCATGCGCATGACCTGCTGCTCAATGGGCCGACCAACTGATGGCGGGATCAGCGATGGCGCGCCAGGCGCGCGCGGGTGACGGCGGTCATTTGCTGGGTGGCGCCTGGTCGGCGGCCTTCACCTGCTCGGGGAAGGCGGCACGGATGCGCGCGATCTTGCGCACCGACCAGGTGCAGACATAGGGGTGGTCGGGGTGGTTGGAGACGAAGTGCTGGTGGTAGCCTTCGGCCGGGAAGAAGCCTTCCGGCATGGTTTCGACCGTGGCCTGGATCGGCTTGTCGTACACCTTGGCCTGGGTGAGCTGGCGGATATAGGCTTCGGCGACCTGCTTCTCGCCATCGGTCTGGTAGAACACCGCCATGCGGTACTGGTGGCCGTAATCCGGTTGCTGGCCATCCTTGACCGTGGGATCGCCGGCGGTGAAGAGCACGCGCAGGAGATCGCCATAGCTGATGATGGAGGGATCGTAGGTGATCTGTACCGCTTCGGCGTGATTCGATTCCTCGTAGTGTTCGTAGTTGGAGGTCGCCGCCGTACCGCCCGCATACCCAGCCACCACTTTCGTGACGCCCTTCAGCTGCTCGAACACCGCCTCCTCGCACCAGAAGCAGCCGCCGGCGACCACCACCGTGCGCAGCTGCCCGGCAGTGCCCAGCGGCAGGTCGCTGAGCGGCTTGGGCAGCGCCGGCGGCTCGCTGGCAGTCAGGCCACGGGCATAGCCCCACAGCAGCAGGACCGTGGCGCAGGCGATCGCAGCGGGAAGGGTCTGCCTGAGTAGGGGGGACATGGGCGGCTCCAGCGGAAGGATTGCAGCGGTGATGCGTACGCGAGGAACGGCGAGCAGGCGCAAGCCGGGCATCAGTGGATACGCGTACCGCCCCACCCTGCTTGATCCCTGCTGGGCCCCTTCCACGCACCTTCCGTGCTGCTGGGGCAATTCAACCAGCAGGAGCCGGTGGGTTTCCAGGACGGCAACGGGCGGAAATTTCTAAGCCACTGATCGGTAATGAGATAGAGGACAGGACGCGGTGCGCATGGCGCGTGGACGGTGGAGCCGCTACGCCATAGACCCGGCGACAGACGCAGCCGAGCGGTTTCGAGGCACGGGTCGTACCGCGTTGCTCAAAGGCGCTCCGGCTGCAGGTGATCGTGGGTAAGCCCGGGCACCGGGGGAACGTCCATCAGCCGCGGTCGCAGCGATCGGCAGTGACCGTGGTTGCGTGTGAGTCCGGGTCACCCGGGCAGGATAACAGGCAAGGACACCTGCCGAGAGTATACTACGGTGCTCTAGTTCCGTCGTGAGAGGCCTATACGCTGCCGTCCGATGGCGGCTGACATCCTCCATCCAGGTCTTCCTCACCGATCTCGCACGCCCTGATGGCGCCGCGGGACGAACCGATGTGCGAGAACCGTATGCTGACGCTGCGACGAACGGCCCTTGTCCTCCTCATGCTCGTCACGGCGCTCGCCGGCCGCCTGAGTGCAGGAGATACCCCCGCACCAGCGACCGATGCGCATCAGCTGCTCACCGCGCTGCCGCACGTGCCGGAGATCGCCCTGAAGGGCGATCAGGTGGTGTGGTCCGGCGACGGCGCCACAGCAGTGATCGAGGGCGTCGATGCGAAGAGCTCGGATCCCATCCTGACCACCCCCCTGGGCCCGATCCGCGTCGCCCGCTGGGTGGTGGAGGGCCATCATGTCGGCGTCCTGCCCGCGCTCAGCAAGCTGGTCGCGCTGGCCACCTCCGCCCACCTCGCCGCTGCCGACCTGCTGCTCCAGGACGGCCTGCTCACCGGTCCCAGCCTGCGCAGCGCCGACGTCGTGGTGGTGCCCCAGGGCGTGATGCGCAAGCAGGCCGGCCAGCCTGTCGAACGCACCGCCGAGGTCGCCCATCTCAGCGGCATCATGGCCACCCTGACCAAGGCCGCCGAGAATACCGCGCTGGACGATCTCGGCCGCCAGGCGCTGCAATACGTCATCGGCAAGCTCGATCAGAAGGATGGCGGCGAAGCGCTCGATGACTTCACCGCCTCGTTCGCCCGTCGCGTCGTCCGCCATGGCTGGCTGCGCCTGTGGTACCGTTCCAAGGCCGATGCCCCGGCTATCGAGGCGATCGAGCAGGCGGTCGCCACCGCCGAACAGCAGCATGCGGCGACCAGCTACCGCGGCGACGGCGTATCGCTGGAGCAGATGCAGGATGCCTTCGGCCGCGGCGGCTGGGTTTTCAGCTCGCCGACGCAGGTGCGCTACGCCCATGCCGAGGTCCATCCCGAATACCTCGGCTCGCTGCCGGAGCTGATGGTGGTCGTCGACCTGCCGGCCGGCTCCGACGCCCAGAAGGATGCCGCCAAGGCGACCGGTGCGCACATGTACCACGGCAGCACGCTGATGGCGTCCTGGTCCGCGACCACCGGCTTCAGCGCCGATGCCCAGCAATGGTCCACGGTGGTCAACCCGCATGGCGGCGACCTGGTCCCCAATGCCATCCCGCCGCACATCGTCGTCGCCGCCCTGAATGGCGACATCGTTGGCCTGGCGGTCGACAAGGGGCTCCTCCAGCCGGTGCAGGATACCACCCGCGCCTCGGCCGAGCGCTTCGTCGCCGATGCCGCCGCCATGCTGCCGGATACTGCGCACCTCGACCTGATCGGGGAGTACCTCTTCACCTACGTCTACCCCAGCCCGGAGGCGAAGCATCCCGAGCTGATGGGCAATCGACAGCTGAAGGGCGATGTCCAGCAGACCGTCTGGCAGACCTGCGGCAACGCCCTGGGCGGCATCATGCACGGCGACTGCGCCGACATCGCCGAGCTCTACCAGGTGATCACCGACAAGCAGCACCGCAACTCGATCATCATCGGCCTGCCCGAGCACGCGGCCTGCGCCTGGGCCGAGAAGCGCGACCAGGCCTGGCATGTGTCGGTGCTGCAGACCGGTCCGCCGCTGGCGTTCACCGAGAAGGAGCTGCCGGTGTGCCTGGAGAAGGCCTACAAGAGCTTTGATCCGAGCATGACCTTCGACGCCAACGAGCTGCCTCTGCTGCTGCGCTTCTCGGGCGAGGTGTCGCGCAGCGAATGGAGCCTGAGCTGGCGCATCTTCAGCGAGCCGGACTATGCCCATGTGATGTTCGACGTGCAGCGCGACTGGCACTTCCAGACCTACCAGCGCGGCATCGCCACCATGACCAAGCTCATCGCCGCCGGCGATGACGACAATGCCAACTACCGCGAGCTCTCCGGCCTCTATACCTTCACCGGGCAGTACAACCTGGCGGCCGAATTCCATCGCAAGGCCATCGCCCGCACCACCGAAGCGGTGAGCCGGCTGTACATGACCGTCCAGCTCGTCGGCCATCTGCTCAATGCCGGGCAGAAGAAAGAGGCCGAGGCGGCGGCGACGGATGTGATCGACCACCTGCTTCCGGCGCTCAAGGATGAGCTGGGCCCCTCCTACCTCCAGGTCGGCTTGCAGCTGGCGCTGGTATGCCTCAACGAAGAAGGCGGGCCGGCGCTGCAGAACATCGCCACCCGCGCGCTCAAGGAGATCGTCAACAAGCAGATGTCCGAGTTCATCGAGCAGGTGTCGACCTGGCTGGCGAGCAGCGAATACAAGCAGGATGTGTGGGAGAATTCCAACGAGCTGCGCTCGATGCGCGGGATGATCGCCGAATACTGCGGCATCGTCATCGAACTGGTCAGTCGCGTCGGAGCCGACCAGCTGCCCGGCGATGCCGACATGAACCTCATGAGCGGCAATGTGCAGAAGTGGCTGGACGGCATTGCCTTCCACGACGTCGAGGACAACAGCTCGGTGCTCGGCCGCTACGCCGCTGCAGGCCACTGGTATGCTGCGGTGATGGGCGAGGAGACCTTCGACCACCTGCTCGACGGCGTGGCACCGGCGAAGAACGCCACGGTCAAGCACGAGAAGCGCGCCAACGGTGTGGTGCAGATGACCAGGGATCTGCCCTGGATCCGCGCCTCGGTGCCGTACTGGTACGATCGCATGGCCAAGCTGTTCCGGCGCAACAACGACCACGTCGATCCCCAGGTGATCGCCCATCTCGCCCAGCGCCTGGTCGAGGCGCGGACGGCGACCGTAGCCCTGGGGCTGTCCAACCCCCAGTTCGAGATCCAGGCGGAGCTCGGTGCCGAGGTTGCGGCGCTGATCGCCCACGACGAGAAGGGCCTGCGGGCCATCCTGCACCGCGTCGCCGAGAAGGACGACAAGTCGCTGCGCGACGATGCCGCGCAATGGCTGGGCGACTGCGCACGCTTCCTGGATGTCGACTGGTACGGCCATGTCCTCGCCGCGTGGCGCGACGAGGTGGACTACAAGCCGAAGTACTTCTGGATCGCCTGGCGCGCAGCCTTGAACAAGGCCCCGCAGCAGGCGCTGATGGCGGCGCAGCTGGCGGCCGAGCGCTTCAAGGACGACTCGGCCTTCACCGAGGAGTACGGCTTCATGCGGGCGTTGCTGGCTCCCGGTGGCGGCACCCCCTCAGCGGCCGCAGTCGGGGTGCCGGCGCTCGTCCCGCGCTGAGCTGCTGGAGAGGCGCGCGGTCCGAGATCGGTGCACCAGGCGGGCACGCGCATCACAGACCGATGCGCCGGCGCTTGCGCCACAGGGTCGAGGGCGTGATGCCGAGGATGCCAGCCGCCTCGTCGAAGCTGCGCGCCGCGGACAGGACGCGCCGGATATGCTCCTGCTCGATGGCGGCGAGGGTATGCCGGTCGCCCAGCAGGGGCCCCTGCCGGCAGTGGGCGTAGATGCGCTCGGAGAAGGCCTCGGGCTCGATGATGCGCGAGGACCACAGCACGGCGATGCGCTGCACCTCGTTCTGCAGCTCACGGATGTTCCCCGGCCAGGAATAGTTCAGCAGCAGCTCCTGGGCGGCGGGCGAGAGGTCCTGCACCAGGCGATTGCCCTGCGCGGCGCATACCCTGAGGAAATGCCGGCAGAGGTCGAGGATGTCCTCACGGCGCTCGCGCAGCGGGGGCAGGACGATGTCGACGACGTTGAGGCGGTAGAGCAGATCCTCGCGGAAGCGGCCGTCCAGGACCAGGGCGGAGAGATCGCGGTTGGTCGCCGCGACGATGCGAACATCGGCCTTGCGCGTGGCCGAGTCGCCGAGGCGTTCGTAGGTGTGCTCCTGCAGGAAGCGCAGCAGCTTGGCCTGGATCCCCGGCGAGAGGTCGCCGAGCTCGTCGAGGAACAGCGTCCCGCCATCGGCGAGCGTGACCTTGCCGACATGGTCGCGGATGGCGCCGGTGAAGGAACCCTTGGCATGGCCGAACAGCTCGCTGGTCATCAGCTCATCGGTCAGGGCGGGGCAGTTGACGACGATGAAGGGCTTGGCGGCGCGCGTGCTCAGCGCATGCAGGCTGAGCGCGAAGACGCCCTTGCCGGTGCCGCTCTCACCGCGCAGCAGCACCGGCACGCTCGCCTGCGCCGCGAGGAAAAGCAACCCGCAGGCGTCATGCATGATGCTCGAACGCGAGGTCAACGTCACCGCCGGCTGGCCACAGTCGTCCGGGCAGATCAGCGTCGTGCACGCGTGCGCCTGCGGTTGGGCCGCCAGTGCCCGGTCGATCAGCTGGCGGAGCTGCTGGGCATCCAGCGGCAGGCGCAGGCAATCGACCGCCCCCGCCCTGACCGCCCTGACCGCCTTGACCGCGGTCTCGACGGTCGGCTGATCGGACACCAGGAGGATATGCATGCTCGGATTGCCATCGAGCAGCTTGGGGATCAGCTCGATGGCATCGAGCGGTGCCAAGGCGCAGCATGCCAGGGCCGGCAGCTCGATGCGTGCCTGCGCCACGGCTGCCGTAACGGTGGTAGCGCAGGCGACCTTGCAGCCGTTGAGGCGAAGCGCCAGGCTCAGCGCCTCGCTGACGGCGCGGACGTCCGCGATCACCAGTGCGGCACAGGGGCGCAGCGCCGGTTCGGCCTTGGTACTGCTGAGCGCCTCGGCGAGTCGCGGCCGGAGAGGGAGGTGCGGATTCTGCGGCCGCGCGGACCGCCCTGCGGTGGCTGGCGCCGCGACCATGGAGGCGTTCCCTGGTGATGACGCGCCGAGCCCTGCGCCGTCCGGCTGCCCGTCGGCGCCATCTGACAGTGGGTGCGAGTGCGCCGTCATACCAGCGACCCTAGCGAGCGGGCAATTCGTACGATATTAGTAATTGCCTGGATGCAGGTGATGCTCCGGCAGAGCGATCAGGATCAGCGATTCCGATATCGGCACCACGATCAGGGCGGCGTGCCGTCGATGGACGTGCCAATGCTGCTCAGAGCATCATCAGCCGGTGGTCGTGGCGCACGCACGCAGGAGTGCTCACTGGGTATGCATATGATCATCGCTGCGGTGCCGAGGCGGACACATCGGCACGCGCGCCGCGAGTTGGCAGCCGAGCAGTAGAAATGGTGCAGACGACGCTCAGTCCCGACGGACTGCGAAGGAGATGCCGTTGCAGTGTGTCCGGCGGTGGCACAGAGGGCGATTCTGCATCATCTGGTGCGACAGGGGGAGCGGGTTGGTGGTGGTTCGGCAACAGCGTCGTGCCACCGCTTCGGCGTTTGATCGCAGGCCACTGACCCTTCCAACGCGGTCTAAGCGCTCTAGAGTCCCGACTGTGCTTGACCGACGCTACTCCCGCACCCGCGCCGGTCGTTCAGCGCGGTACCTCTGAGCTGATGACGATACGGACTATACGGCCTGCTTATGACAAACCGGAAGTGCCGCAGGTGGTCTGGCGTCAGGACCGGCAATGAGGTGCCCGTCCAGCCCCCCTGGGACGTTGGTCGCGTAGGAGCCTGATGAGTACCAGCGATACCTCGCCTGCGACGCCGTCCGGCTCGTCCCAGAAGGGCCTCTCCATCGCCGAGACCGCCGAGATCATCGGCATCTCCGCTGCCGCTCTGCGCCAGTGGGAAGCACGCTTCGGCTGGCCCCAGCCCGAGCGCGAGGCCAACGGCTACCGGACCTTCTCGCCGCAGCTGGTGAATGACCTCAAACGCGTGGTGGCGATCGTCAAGCGCGGCGGCTATATCGGTGATGCCATCGCCCAGGTGCGCTACCCCAGCCAGCCGGCGGTGCAGAAGCCGGTCAGGCCCAACATCGATTTCTCCGTCATTCCGCAACCGCGCAGCGCCGAAGGTGTGCGCCTGCGCGGCATCCTCGAGGAGAGCATCCGCCTGGATGACACCGGAAAGATCGCCTGGGTGAAGGCGCAGGCACCGCTCCTGCATCCACAGGAGCGCGACACGGCGATCATCGCCCTGCTGCGTCTGGCAGGATTGTCCTGACCGGCCGTCCGCCTGGCGTGGCGGCGCAGCGGCGCTACGGTGCCCCAGCGGGATGGCTCCATGCAACGAATGACGCGGCAGCGGTTGCTGATCATGCGCATCATCGAGGACGCCGGCCGTCCGCTCTCGACGGCGGAGATCCTGGCGCTCACCAAGCGGCGCCGCGCTGGCCTGGGCATCGCGACCGTCTACCGCACGGTCAAGGCGCTCGGCGAGGCGGACTGGCTGCAGTCGGTTGATATGCCCGGCAGCCAGGTGCGCTACGAGAAGAGCGACAAGGCGCACCATCACCACTTCCATTGCCGGAAATGCGATCGCGTATTCGAGATGCACGGCTGCCTGGGTGAGCTGCATCGGCTGACTCCGCGTGGGTTCAGCATGGAGCGGCATGAGATCATCATCACCGGTCTGTGCGCCACCTGCCTCGACCGGCGCGCATGAGCGGCACCGCTTATTGATAGGGACGAATCAATAGCTAGGATGCCCGCCCTGAGCTGACGCGCCGAAGCGACAGCTCCCGCCGCCGCCGAGCTGCCCACGGCGCAGCCCGCTGGAGCCGCGGCGCAGTCCACCGTGGCCACGCGCATCCGCTGGAGTCCTGCCATGCGCACCGTCAATCTGCTGGCCCCACTGCTCTGTCGCCAGCCGCCAGCCAGGCTCATCGGCACGTTCCTGCTTGCCTGGCTGGCGGTCTGGTCCTCTGCCTCTGCCTCAGCAGTGGAGCCGGCGGTCCTGCGAGTGGTCTGCGCGAACACCATCCTGGCCGACATCGTGCAGCAGATCGGTGGAGATCGGGTGGTCGCCCTCAGCCTGCTCAGGCCGGGGATCGAGATCCATGCCTGGGAGCCGACGCCCGATGATCTGGTGCAGATCGGCCATGCGGGCCTGGTGGTGGTCAATGGCCTGGGGCTGGAGGGCTGGCTCGAACGTGCGCTCGACGCCTCGGGCGGGCACGCCCCGGTGGTGGTCGCCAGCACCGGCATCGACGCGCTGGCCGGCAGCGGTGGTGCGGCTGGGGCCGCCTCCGCTGCGTCAGCGCATGGCGTCGATCCGCATGCCTGGCAGGATGCCAGCAATGGCATGCGCTATGCGCGCACCATCTGCGCCGCCTTGTGCCAGGTCGATCCTCCGGGCACCAGCGATTACCGCGCCTGGACCGATGCCTATTGTGCCCAGTTGCGGGTGGTCGATGCGTGGGTGAAGCAGCAAATCGCCGCCCTGCCGCAGGAGCGGCGCGTGCTGGTGACGTCGCATGACGCCCTGGGCTACTTCGCCAGGGCCTATGGCATGGAGGTCCAGACCGTGGAGGGGATCGCACCCGGGCAGGAACCCGATGCCGCGCACATCGCCGCACTGATCGCCATCATCAAGGCGCGCCACGTGCATGCGGTGTTCATCGAGGGCCTGGCCAGCAGTGCGGTGATCGCGAGCATCGGCGAGGCCGGCGGCGCCCGGCTCGGCGGTCAGCTCTTCAGCGATAGCCTGGCCGAGCCGCCGCACCAGGCTGCCACCTATCTGGGGATGTTCCTCGCCAACGCGCGCACCATCGTGGCGGGGCTGCAATGATCTGGCGTAGTGCTGCTCCATGGCGGGTGCGGCGATCCGCTCACCGCCAGCCGGGACGACGCCGTCGATGACCGCCTCGCTGCTCGGATTCGCCCGCTCGTCATCCTGGCGCCTGGTGGCCGCAGGAGCGTATGCCGCTCTTGCCTGGAGCCTGGTCGCTCTCATCCATGCGCCACGCCCGCACCCGCCAGCGCCTGCCGCGGCAGGACCCCCGCCGACCATTGCGACCACGGCGGCAGCGTCGGCGCCAGTGCTCCCCGTACGCGCGCATGCCACCCTCACGCTCACCGCCACCTATCCGGTCGGTCCCTGGATCGTCCAGCGCGCTGGGCACGACCTGCCTGCGCAGTCCGCCACCAGCCAGCAGTGGCAGGGCCGCATTGCCGATGGCGGCACGGAAGCGATCTTCGTGCGCGCGGACGCGCTGGATCCCCTGGCCAGCGGCCCGTGCGCGGTGCGCGCCGTGCTCCAGCAGGATGACGGCGCGCTGACCAGCCAGATCCTCTGGGGCGCGGGCGCGGTCGCGGGCCAGCTGGCCGTCCCGCCGCAGCCACAGGCGGAGGGCCGATGAGCCCCGCGATCGTGCACTTCGATGACGTAACGGTGTGCTACGGCCGACGGCCGGCCATCCATCACCTGACGGCGAGCTGGCCCGCCGGCAGCATGGTGGCGCTGATGGGACCCAATGGCGCCGGCAAGAGCACCCTGCTGCGCGCCCTGCTCGGCTGGCAACCGCTGGCAACCGGACGCATCACCATCGCGGGTTCGCCGGTGGCCGATGCGCGGCCGCGCATCGGCTATCTGCCCCAGCGCACGCTGGTCGACTGGGACTTCCCGGTGAGCGTGCGCACGGTGGTGGAGATGGGGCGTTTCCCGCGCCGTGGCGCCTTCCACGCCTTCACCGCTGCGGATAGCCAGGCAGTCGATGCCGCGCTCGACGAGATGGGCCTGACCCAGGTACAGGACCGCCAGCTGGCAGTGCTCTCCGGCGGACAGCAGCAGCGCACCCTGCTCGCTCGCACGCTCAGTTCGGGTGCGGACATCGTGCTGCTCGACGAACCGTTCGTCGGCCTCGACCCGGCATCGGTCGCCGATCTCATCCATCGCCTGCGCACCTGGGCGGGACAGGGGCGGCTGGTGGTCGCCGCACTGCACGACATCGCCCTCGCCCGCCGGTGCTTCGACCAGGCACTGCTCATCCGCACCCACCTGATCGCGGCCGGACCGATAGCCGAGGCGCTGGATGATCACCATCTCGCCGAGGCCTACGGCAGCGACTATGCCACACCGCACGCCGCCAGCGCCGCCGAGGGCGCGCTACATGACCATGGAGATCACTGACCATGTCCGAGTGGCTCACCTGGCTTGCCGCCCCGCTGTCGAGCGACCACCTGTTCATGTGGCGCGCGGTGCTGATGTGCGGTCTTCTAGGGGTGAGCGCCAGCCTGCTGGGCTGCGTGCTGGTGGTGCGCCGGCTGTCGCTGATGGGCGATGCGCTGGCGCACTCGCTGCTGCCGGGCATCGGCGTGGCCTGGCTGGTCTGCGGTACCAGCGTCACCGCCCTGCTCGCCGGCGGAGTGGTGGCGGGTCTCATGACGGCGCTGGCCAGCGCGCTGATCAGCCGGCTGACCCGGCTTAAGGAGGATGCTGCCTTCGCCGCGCTGTTCATCACCCTCTTCGCCGCCGGCGTGGTCCTGGTCAGCCGACTCGGCACCCCCATCGATTTGATGCACTTCCTCTTCGGCAACATCCTCGGCCTGGGCGATGACGACCTCGCGCTGGCTGCCGGGGTCAGCACCGCGACGGTGACGGTCTTCGCGCTGTTCTACCGCTCGATCCTGCTGGAGTGCTTCGACCCCGCCTTCCACCGCGCCAGCGGCGGCTGGAGCGCAGCCACCCACCTGGGCCTGCTGGCGCTTACCGTCCTGAACCTGGTGGCGGCGCTGCATGCGCTTGGCAGCGTGCTGGCGATCGGCCTATTCATGCTCCCGGCGGTGTCCGCCAACCTGTGGTGCGACCGCTGGGGCCGCATGCTCGCCTGGGCGGCGTCCTATGCGGTCGTCGGGTCGATCGTCGGCCTGTACATCAGCTACCAGGCCCACCTCGCCTCCGGCCCGTGCATGGTCGCGGTGCTGGGCGGCGGATTCCTGATCTCCAGCCTCATCAGCCCGAGCCACGGGCTGATGAGGCGCTGGCGGCGCTCCACCGTCCATCATCGGGAGGGTACCGCCGAACGCTGCGCGCAGCCAGGCGGGCCGGAGGCCGGGCTCTAACGACCGCGCGCGGGCCCAGCCGGCTCAGGTAGCGATGCCCAGCGGTGCCAGGCCCTTCCACAGCCCGCGGGTGAAGTCGGGGATCTGAACCGGCATGCTGCCGGTGGCGACCGAGCGCGCCGAGACCTCGATGATGCAGCTCCAGGCGGCGGCATCGTAGACCACGCTGTCTGGCGTCAGCCCCTGGCGGATGCAGTCGAGATGGCGCCAGTTCATGATGTAGTCCATGCCGCCATGGCCCGAGCCCTTGGCGCGCTCGGAGAGCCGGCGGAACAGCGGATGGGCGAAGCGCTGGCGCATCTTGTCGAGATCGTCGTTGGCGAGCCATTCGTGCGATCCGGTGGCGGCCAGGCCGTAGGGCTTGGGGTCGTTGACCGCCAGGCGTGCCGGGTAGTCGAAGAAGGTCGCTCCCGTGCCCGACAGGGCGTTGATGCGGCTGTAGGGTCGCGGGCTGATGACATCGTGCTGGATCATGATGGTGCGGCCGAGCTCGGTCTTGATGATCGAGGTGTTCATGTCGCCGCAGACATAGTGCTCCTGCGCCTGGGCGCCGCCGTTGGGATGATGCTCATCCCGCCAGCGCGTCAACCCACGTTCGGGTGAACTGACCGAGACCAGGAACTTGAACTGGTCGCCGCGCCCCACCCCCATGTACTGCGCCACCGGCCCCAGTCCGTGGGTGGGGTAGAGGTTGCCGTTGTAGGTGAGGTGGTAATGGCGCCGCCAGCCGCCTTCGCCGGTGAGATCGAAGAGCAGGCTGCGCAGATCGTGGATGTAGGCGCATTCGCCATGCGTCAGCTCGCCGAACACCCCTTGGCGCGCCATGTTGAGCACCAAGAGCTCGTTCTCGCCATAGCAGCAGTTCTCCAGCATCACGCAATGGCGCTGAGTGCGCTCGCTGGTGTCGACCAGCCGCCAGCAGCCGGCGACCGTCACCGCCGCCGCCACCTCGACGAAGGCGTGCTTGCCATGCTCCATCGCGCCGAGCGCCATCGGCACATGCCATTCCCAGGGCGTTGCGATGTAGACCACGTCGACGTCGGTGCGCTCGACCACCGCGCTCCATGAATCCTCATGCCCGCCGATCACCACCGGGCGCTTGTCGCGCACCTTGGCGATGCGGTCGGCGGCGGCCTCGGCGCGCTCCTGGCGCAGATCGCAGACGGCGACGATATCGGCGAAATCGACCCCGAGGATGTCATGCATCAGCGATGAGCCGCGCCCACCCGCGCCGATGAAGGCGACGCGCACGCGCTCGCGCGGCTGGGTGGTGAGCTCATGCACCGGCTTTTGCCCGTCCGGTCGCGGGGTGGTCAGCGCGATCGAGGCATCCGGTACGATGCCCCCGCCGGCGGCCGCCGCGCCGCTGGCGCCGTCGCGCGCCCCGGTGGAGCAGCCGCTCAGCCAGCTGGCCATGGGGAGGCCGAGGCTGGCGATGGTGGAGGAGCGCAGGAAGGCGCGGCGTGAGCTGTCGGGCAGGGGCATGGGAGGTACTCGCTGTGCGCGCGGGTGGAGGGGAGGTTGCAGGATGGCCGCCGGTGAGCCGGACTGGAAGGCGCTCAGGACCTCAGCATGCGCAGGCCAGGGCGCGGGCGCACGACCCGGTGATCATCCGCACCTGCCCGTCATATCATCCGGATGAGATGGAATGCCGGACGCAAGCGCAGCCGCGGCGCTTCTCCACCCGCCTCGACAGCAGCGTCTCGGCGGCGCCAGCACGGGGGGAAACCGCTTCCCGGATGGGGAAAGCGGCGCACGGTAGCGGCATGCAGCTGATGCAGGTCGGGAGGGCGGAGCGCGATGCATGAAACGCTCCTGGTCATCCTCGGCGTGGTACTGCTGCTGCTGGTGATCGCCATCCCGGTGCTGATGCACCTGGCCCGCCTGTGGGGTCGGCATGACAACGCGGTCGCACTCGCCACTGCGGAGCTCCTGCGCACGCAGCTGGTTGAGATGACCGCCCGGCTGGAGGCCGGCGAGCTGTCGCTGCACCGGCTGCAGCAGGCCAGCGATGCCGAGCGGGTGCGTGCCGCCACCGCCGAGGCATCGCTCGCGGCGGTGCGCGACGAGCTCGTGCGCCAGGACGACCAGCAGGCCAAGGTCGAGGGGGCTCTCACCCAGGCGCGCCAGGAGGCCGAGCGCGCGGGCCAGGAGCGCGCGCTGTCCGAGGCGGCGCGTGCGGGCGCACTGGCGGAGGCGGAGGCGGCGCGTGCCGCGGCGGCCGATCTGGCGCGACGCCTGCAGGCGCAGCAGGACGAGTGCGTGCGGCTCGGCCGTGAGCGCGAGGAATTCGCCCACCAGGCGCAGCAGGCGCTCGGCGACCTCGCCACCCTGCGCAAGGTCATCGAGGAGCGCGAGGGCGCGCAGGAGCTGGCGCGTCAGCAGCTGAAGAGCGAATTCGAGAACCTCGCCAACCGGCTGTTCGAGGACAAGGGCAAGGCCATGCTCGGCGCGGGACGGGAGCAGCTGGACACCGTGCTCGCGCCCCTGAAGGAGTCCCTGACGCGCTTCCAGGTGCAGCTGCTCCAGGTGCATGACACCGATATCCGCGAGCGCACCAGCCTCAAGAGCGAGCTGGCGCACCTGCTCAAGGCGCAGGTGACCCTGGGCGAGGAGGCCCAGCGCCTGTCGCGCGCCTTGACCACCGACAAGCATAGC
Source organism: Planctomycetota bacterium (assembly GCA_003136555.1). Classification (GTDB taxonomy): domain Bacteria; phylum Planctomycetota; class UBA11346; order UBA11346; family UBA11346; genus BOG-1363. Next base: position 18,510 of record PLEW01000083.1, read on the forward strand.
CAGGGTTCGTGGGGCGAGTTGACGCTGCAGCGCCTGCTCGAGGCGAGCAATCTGCAGCGCGGACTCGATTACGAGCTCCAGGTCCATGCGCGCGACGACGAGGGCGCCTCCGGCCGACCGGATGCGGTGATCTACCTGCCGGAGAGCAAGGCTCTGGTGGTGGATGCCAAGGTCTCGCTCAAGGCGTTCGTGCAGGCCTGCGCTGCCGAGGATGAGCCCGAGCGCCTCCGCCACCTGGCCGCCCATGCCGCTGCGGTCCGCGCCCACATGCGCGGCCTCGCCGAGCAGCGCTATCCCGAGCTGCTGGGGACGCGCACGCTGGACCTGACCATGCTGTTCCTGCCGTCCGAACCCGCATTCGCCGCCGCCATGGCGCAGGACCCCAGCCTATGGCTGGACGCCTTCGCGGCCAAGGTGGTGCTCGTCAGCCCGACCACTCTGCTGGCCACCCTGCGGGTCGCGGCCCAGGTCTGGCAGATGGAAAGGCAGAACCGCCACGCCGCGACGGTGTTTGCCGAAGCGACCAAGCTGATCGACAAGTTCGCCGCCTTCGTCGACGACCTGGATGCGGTCGGGCGGCATCTGACCACCGCCCAGCGCAGCTGGGATGATGCGCGCAGCAAGCTGGCGAGCGGCAAGGGCAACCTGCTCAGCCGCATCCGCAAGCTGCACAAGATCGGCGCCAGCAATGTGAAGGCCCGCACCGCGGCGTTCCTCGCCCAGCAGGCGCGCGATCCTGACGACGCCGCCGATGCCGACGACAGCGACGAGGCGGACGAGGAGGAGCATGATGGCAGCGCGGGAACCCCGCAGGCGGGCTAGCCGGCCGATGCCCAATCGCGCCAGACCTGGCCCAATGCCGGTGAGCAGTCCTTGAGTTGGCCGGACTTAGGCTGACAATCCTATCATGAGACAGTCACATGCCCTATGACGATGGAGGGAAGTCTGCGGCCATCGTGCGCAGCTGCGGCATCACGGTTGACGCCATGACCAGCTGAAGGGGGCGCCACCGGTCAGCACCGCTTGCGTGCGGCGTCATCTCTCTGGCAGCCCAGGATATTCATCATGACTGATCACGATCCGCGTGCCCAGACCCATCAGCTGTGGACGGCCAACTTCCTCAATATCCGGCGCGCGACGGAAGAGGCGCGCACCCAGGCGCGCACGCGCCTGGATATCGGCGTCGAGCTGCTCGACATCACCTTCACTGCCGCTGGTGAATTCCATCCCTATGCCGCAGAATGCCTGGCGTTCATTTCGCGCAATTCGTTCTTCGGCCTCCATCTCTGGACCTTCGCCGCGCCGGAGCAGGTCAGCCGGCTGCAGCTGGCCAAGCTCTCGCCCGCGAACATCCATCCGCGTGGCCACAACGAGAATCCCCAGCGCAAGAACATCAATTGGGACCCGCGTAAGCCCTGGTTCGATCTCGTGCTCGATCGCACCAGCGGCTTCGACCCCGCCGCCGGGCACTGGTACTGGGCGCACGGACTGCTGCAAATTGCGGCGGAATCGCTCTCCAGCACGCGCAGCGGAGCTACCATCATCCGCAATGCCGAACGCTTCACCATCGCCACCGATCCCACTATCCGCACGCCGCGATCCACCCGATAGACGGCTCGCCGGCGGCCTGAGCGCTGCCCCGTCATGCTCGGCAAGAACCGCTACCCCAATTACTTGTGACGTACACTCGAGTGGTTATCGGCGGCCACCCAGTACTCCCCGGAACGGCAGTGGCGTACGCAGCGCCCTGCGCAGGGCTGGCCAGTTGGTGCGTGAGGATGCGGGTAGTCCGGGCATAATGCCGGGTGGGGCGTCAGTGGTGCATCGTGCAGCCTGGACGCGCACCTGGTGATCGAGAATCTTACTACCGGACAGGAGGAGCATATGCCGCAACGTGCCAGGATCCTCCTGAGCGTCTGGGCCTGGCGCCTGCTGGTTATTGTGCCGCTCCTGATCGTCTTCCTGCTTGTCGCGCTGATCCTGCCCATGACCTTCCTCAGCTTCTTCGATCATCAATGGATGATCCGTAATCCGGTGAACTCCTGGGTGCTGGGTGCGCTCATCTATGCGACCACCTGCTATATCCTCTCCACCAGTCCAACAGTCATCCGCCTGGGCGAATGGCTGATGGCGGTCGATCGCCTGCGGCGCCACCCCGAGCAGGATCAGCCGCTGACCAAGATGTGACGCCGCCAGCGCCCAGAGCGCGCGTCCTGCGTCCTTACGCATCGGGGCGCCGACTCGGCTGCTGAGCAGGGCTGCTGTGCGCGGGTGAGCCGAGTGCAGCAGGACGTGCTGTTCGCAGAAGCGCTGATAATCGCGCACGTGCCAACGCGCACACCTGGACGCCGAAGGGCGTATCTGCGAACCCCCCTAGTGTACTGACACATAAATCATTGTCAATAAAATCGATTCTCGC
>PLEW01000167.1 GCA_003136555.1 Planctomycetota bacterium
CGCAGGGTGTTGACCGTGCCGTTGCGGTAGCCCGGGATGGGCAGATCGTAAGGGATGGCGATCACATCGCTGGTGCTGACCCAATTGATGCGCATGCGGCCCTGGACATCGCGGTAGAATTCGCTGTGCCCGCCGAACTTCACCCGCCGGCTGTATTCCGGCCGCTGCAGCTCCCAGGGGATGCCATGGCCGAGCCAGNNCGGAACATGCCGTAGTCGTAGCGGATGCCGTAGCCGAACACTGGCAGCTGCAGGGTGGCGCAGCTGTCGAGAAAGCAGGCCGCCAGGCGCCCGAGACCGCCATTGCCGAGGCCGGCATCAGCCTCCTCCTCGACGATGTCCTCCATGCGCATGCCCAGGCCGCGCATGGCCTCGGCGATCTCGCCGTCGATGCCGAGGTTGATCACCGCATTGCCGAGCGCCCGGCCCATGAGGAATTCCATCGACAGGTAGTAGCCGCGCTTGCAGTCGGCATCGTAGTAGGCGGCATGCGAGGCCTTCCAGCGCTCCATCAGCCGGTCGCGGATGGCCATCACCGTGGCGATGTAACGGTAGCGGTTCGAGACCGAATGCGCATCGCGGCCGAGGGTGTAGCTGAGGTGGCGGTGGATGTCGTTGCGCAGGCTCGCGGCATCGAGACCGAGACCCGGGGGGGTGATCGGCTGGGTGTCGGCGGTCTCGGCGCTCGGGCGCAGCCCGACGCGGGCCGTCGATTCGCTCCTGATGGTCGTCTTGGGCGATTGGGTCATGTCGGGTTCCTGATGAGTGCGCGTGGGGGAGTCTGCGGCCTCATCGAGGAGGGTGCAAGGCAGCACTGGGCTACACCCCCCAAGCGGAGTGGGGCGGGGCAGTTCAGACCTGTCTTTGGCGCTGCGCAGCGGCCTGGAGCAGGCGGTACGGCGCGCCCGGGTCTGCCCCCTCATCGGCGAGATGGCGGTCGGCGGACTCCCCCGCCACGGCGAACAGCTCCTCAAGGCAGATCGGGGCGCCGTCCTCCCACCAGCCTTCGGGCGTCAGCAGGCGGTGGGGGGGCCAGCGCCGCCACAGCTCGGCCAGCCGGCCGGGATCGTCCTCCGGCAGCAGCAGGGCGCAGAGCTGCAGGCCCAGCATGTCCCGTAAGCCATCGTCGATCTGCTCCGGGCTGGTGCGGCGCAGGTAGAGCCAGCCGAACCACGCCTGCTTGGCCAGGGCGGCATCGGCGAGGTCGCCGTAGGTGGCGAAATGCAGGCGCACGGCCGCGCTCGACGCCCGCAGGGTGTTGGCCGCGATCACCCCGAGGCGGAAGCCCTCACGGGCGGCGGTACGGTAGGCGGCCAGGGCCATGGTCTCGTGCCCGCGCCGCTCCTGCAGCACCCCCTGGTTGTAGCCCGCCGTCACCGCCGCCTGGTAGTCCCCGTGCAGGTCGGCGCCCTGCAGGGCGCTGAGGAAGAAGCGGCTCGCCGCAGCAGGGTCTTCCAGGCGTTCGGCCGCCAATTCCCCCATCGCCACCAGGAAGCGGCCCCAGGCGGGCAGGGGAGGGGGGGTGGCCGACCAGCGGCGATAGAGCTCCTCGCCGCGCGCATAGAGGGCTGCAGGGACCATCGGGCCCTGCGCATGGGCCTTGAGGAAGGCCTCCAGGTGGTCTGCGAGGGGGGCGGACGGAGGCATGCTGTGGTTGTGGGCCGCTGGATGGACATCGCAATCGCTCTGTGCGCAACACTCGTCCGCCCGCCCGGGGAGCGCCGTCGAGGGGGGTGGTGCCGTCGCCATTGCCTCGGCTGCCCTGCCATCTAGGCTCGGACCCCCCTCGGCCGATTCCGGCCGCACTGTGGAGCGTCCATGAGCGATCAGCCTGCGCACCCCCCGTCTCCGCCACAGGGCAACTCCGAGGCCAAGCCGAGCGCCCCGGGGCCGAAGATCGCGCTGCCGAAGCAGCAGACGCCCAGCATCAGCCAGCACATCTTCATCTGGGCGCTGGTGGTGATCGTCGGCGTGCTGTTCGGCATGGGCGGCACGGTCAACTTCCTCAAGAGTCCGGTGCGCAGCTTCGGCAAGATCGAGGAGAGCGAGATCCTGCTGCGTTCGAACACCGCCCACAAGCTGCAGGACATGATCAATCCGATGCGCTTCTCCCGCACCCAGGACGGGTCGGACATGTTCGAGAAGCGCGACAGCCAGCAAACCGGCATGACCGCCTTCGAGCAATGGGCGCGCGAGATCCAGGAGGCGCGCGTCGCCGAGGCCCAGGGTCTCTTGCCCGCCGGCGCGGCGCTGCAGGCGATCAAGGAGGCCTTCCTCAAGCACCCCCTGCCTGACGGTTCGGGCAAGACCTATGCCGATGCCATGCGCGAGCATAGCGGCGGCGACAAGGAGGTGAGCGGCGAGGAGCTCGACCGCTTCCTGGCCGAGCGCACCGCGGTCGAGCTGCTGTTCGCCCGCAACATCATCGCGCCGGCGCTGCCGCTGCCGCTGGCCGATGACGTCGCCAGCTACCGTGGCGACAAGGTCCAGGCCGATGAGCTGGTGCTCACCGCCAAGCACCTGCTGCCCAAGATCGCCGACAACGACGCCGAGATCCAGAGCACCTATGACAAGCTGCGCAACACCCGCTTCGGCCGCCCGCGCGTCGCGATCGTGAGCGTCGCCTATGCCGACGCCAAGGCGCTCGCCGACAAGGCGACGGTATCCGAGGCGGAGGTGGAGACCTACTACAACGCGCACAAGGAGCAGTACAAGAAGCCGGCCAAGCCCGCCGAGCCGCCCAAGCCCGCCGAGGCGGCCAAGCCGGCCAAGCCCGGCGACGCGGCCAAGCCCGCAGCGCCGCCGGCCAAGGTCGAGCCCGAGTACAAGACCGTGGCCGAGGTCGCCGAGGAGATCCGCACGGCGCTCAAGAAGAAGGCCGCGGAGACCAAGGCGCACGAGCTCATCCAGGCCTTCAACGACGCCGCCAACGACCTCGAGAACCTCAAGGACAACGTGGCCTTCAAGGCGGCCGCGGCCAAGGCCGGCCTGCTGGTCAAGGAGGGCGTCGCGATCGAGGAGCCGATCTCAGGCAACCAGCTCAAGGTGCCCGGCTTCGGCGAGCTCAATGAGTCCCAGCTGCGGCTGTTCGCCCAGGACCTGAACTACATCTTCTCCCCCATCCAGAGCACCGGCGAGACGCCGACCTGGGTGCTGCTGCGGCTCGATGACAAGCACGAGGCGGGCTTCCGCGATCTCAAGGAGCCGGCGGTGCGCAGCGAGGTGATCGCCGCCCTGGCCGGCCAGCGCGCCTACAAGGACCTGCTCAAGGAGGCGGAGATCGCCCGCGCCGCCGCCGAGAAGCTCGGGCCCGGCGGGCTGAAGGCCTATGCCAAGAGCCCTGCCGCCAAGGCCTGGGGTGCGACCGTCACCTCGGCCCCGCAGGCCGCCACCACCGAGCTGCGCGCGCCCCCTGCCGAGATCGACAGCCAGATCTCAGGCACACCGACGATGATCGCCAGCCTGGCGGTGGCCGCCGCCCCGGTGATGCTCGCCCAGGCGGGATCTGACAGCGCGCCGGGCGCCGAGGATGTCCCCAAGGTGCGTCTGGTGCAGGTGACGGGCTACACCCCTGCGCCGGCGCCATCGGCCGAGGATCGCACCCAGGATCTCGAGGTCCTGCACAACGTCGTCGAGGGCTACCGCCGGACGCTGTATTACACCAATGAACTGCGCAACCAGATGGGCAGGTAGGCCGGAGCATTTGGAGCATGAAGCCCGAGGATATGCAATGACCAGAACCGCCGCCCTGCTGACCAGCGAGTGCCCATCCCTCACCCTCCTGGCGCGCGGCAAGGTGCGCGATGTCTACCGGGTCGACGACCAGCACCTGCTGTTCGTCGCCTCGGACCGCATCAGCGCCTTCGACGTGGTGATGGCCAATGGCATCCCGGGCAAGGGCAAGGTCCTCACCCAGCTGAGCCTGTTCTGGTTCGATCTGCTCAAGGACGTGATGCCCAACCACCTGGTGACCGCCGAGGTGGAGCGCATGCCCATGAGCGTCCGCCCCTACCAGGACCAGATCGCCGGCCGCGCGATGCTGGTGCGCTCGCTGCGCATCCTTCCCGTGGAGGCGATCGTGCGCGGCTATCTCGCGGGCTCCGGCTGGAAGGAATACCAGAAGAGCCTGACGGTGTGCGGGCTGAGCCTGCCTGCCGGGCTCACCGAGAGCGCGCGGCTGCCGATCCCGCTGTATACGCCCTCGACCAAGGCCGCCCTCGGCGCCCACGACGAGAACATCCATCCGGACGAGGCCGCACGCATCCTCGGCGAGCCTTTCGCCTCGGTGGTGCGCACCCAGGCGGTCGAGCTCTACGCACGGGCGCGCGACTATGCCGCCACGCGCGGCATCATCATCGCCGACACCAAGTTCGAGTTCGGTGTCGATGCCACCGCGCAGGTGATCCTCGCCGACGAGGTGCTCACCCCCGATTCCAGCCGCTTCTGGCCGGCCGCCTCCTATGTGCCCGGCCGCTCCCAGGACAGCTTCGACAAGCAGTACCTGCGCGACTACCTCGAGAGCGTGAAATTCAACAAGAACGGCCCGGGCATCACCCTCCCCGACGAGGTGGTGGCCAAGACGCTGGGCAAGTACGTCGAGGCCTTCCGCCTGCTCACCGGCCGCGACCCGGTGCTCTGAAGGCGCAGGTCGTCCCATGCAGAGCAGGCCCTCGCCGGGCCGGGAGTCGTCGACCGGTGGGCCCCCAGCATGCACGGTGAGATCTGGCAATGGCTCCTGGCGGGAGGATGCGCGCTCCTGGCAGGCATGGCCAAGACCGGCGTACCCGGCCTCGGCATCCTGGTGGTGCCGCTGATGCTGCTGGCGGTGCCGGAGCCGAAGCTGAGCACCGGCACCACCCTGGGCATCCTGTGCGTCGCCGATCTCTTCGCCGTCATCTACTACCGCCGCCATGCCCATTGGGACCGCCTGCTCAAGCTCTCGCCGTGGGTCGCCATCGGCCTGGCCCTCGGCATGGCCGGGGTGTGGGCGGTCGATGCCTGGAGGATCGACCAGGTGTGGTTCACGCGCCTGATCGGGCTGATCGTGCTGGCGATGATCGCCCTGCATGTGGCTCGCCGCTTCACCGCCGCCGAGAACGTGCCGCGCTCCTGGTGGATCGCGGCGCTCTTCGGGGTGATCGCCGGCTTCGCCACCACGGTGGCCAACGCCGCCGGTCCGGTGATGAACCTCTACCTCCTGAGCATGGCCTTGCCCAAGGAGGAGTTCATGGGCACCGGTGCGTGGTTTTTCTGCATTATCAATCTGGTCAAGGTCCCGCTCTTCTGCGCCAATGGCTGCATCACCGCCCAGACCCTGGAGTGGGATGCGTGGCTGCTGCCCGGGGTCATCCTCGGCGCGGCCCTGGGACGGCATCTGTTCCTGCGCGTCCCGCAGCGGGCCTTCGAGATCATCGTGCTGGTGCTGGCGACCCTGGCAACCGGCGCGCTGTTCCTGCCCCATCCGCACCCCCCCAGCCCGGGCGCCGTCCAGCAGGAGCCTGCCGGGCGGTGACGGCGCGCCAGCCACCGGGCCGGCGGCACCGCCCACGCCGCTGGCCGCCTCGCTGCGCGCTGGCACACTGCGGGACATGGAATTCCCGGAGACACGCTGGAGCCTGATCGGCCGCCTCGCCGAGGAACCCGACCAGGTCAGCGTGGTGATGGAGCTGTATGCCGACCCCATCGCCCGCTACCTGCGCGCCAAATTCCCCGCCGAGCAGGGCTCGGCGCGCCTCGACGATGTGATCCAGGAGGTGCTGGTCTACCTGATGGAGCATCCCGATCTGCTCGCCCGCGCCCGTCCGGGAGAGACGCCGGCCGGCTCGGCGAGCAAGTTCCGCTACTTCATCATGACGTTGGCCTTCAACGCTGCGCGCAATGCCTGGCGCCGGCAGGTGCACGGCAAGGAGCTCAATGCCGCCATGGGCGATGGCGGAGAGACCACCGTGGCCGAGGCCCTGGCGGTGGCGCACCAGCCGGCCGACGAGCTCGCCAAGGCGATGGACCGTGCGTGGGCCGAATCGCTGATGGCGGCCGCCTGGCGCGATCTGCGCGCCTGGGCCACTGATGGCACCTTGGAGGCGGAGGTGCCGCGCATCCTCGAGATGAACCTGGTCGAAGGCCGCAACCTGCGCGAGGTGGCCGAGGCGCTGTCGCTGCCGCTGGCGACCTGCCATCGCCGCCTGGCGCGCGGCAGGACCCTGCTGCAGAAGGCCATCACCGACCGCCTGCGCCAGGCCGGGGAGATCGCCATCGATGGGGATGGCGTGTCGGCCTGCGAGGTGCTGCTCACCGCGCTCAAATCCTGATCCTGGGCGGCAGGCGCACGGCTGGTCCGCCGGCCGTTCAGGGATGTGCGGCGCGCGCGGGTGCGGCATTGGAGATCTGCACCCCGGCGTCGACCAGCGCCTCGACGCTGCGGCCCATCGGATGCTCGCTGTGGTGCCGCAGGTGGTAGAGCAGCTGGCCGGCATCGCCGGACCTGTCGATCAGGGCCTGGGCGGCGGCGAGGCGGTTGGTGTGCGCCAGCGCCACCGCCTTGAGCACGATCAGCTCGAGGTGATCGGGGTTCTGCAGGAGACCGGCATCGGCCTCGCGCAGCAGGGTCTGGTCATCGCCGTCGTTGAGGGCGACGTAGGACAGGATGAGGTGCGGCCACAGGCTCTCCGGCTCATGCCCGAGCGCCACCAGGGCGTGGCGCTCGGCCTCCCGCCACTCGCCATTGCTGATGCAGTCGCGGGCACTTATCACCCGCGGCCAGAAGGCATTGGTATCCTCATGCCAGCGTTCACGCGCCACCCGGATCAGCCGCGGCTCGGGTGCGAAGGTGGCGAGCAGCTGGTCGGCGGTGTCGGCCTCATCCAAGGCGATCTCGGCGGCCGGGCCGTGGGCCAGGATCAGGTCGTGCTCCTCGACGGTGGTCAGGGCGAGCACCTCGCCGAGGCCGCGCCATCCCGGTGTGGGACCGGCAGCGGAGATGAGCCGGGGGATGGCGGTGCGCAGGGGGGTCTGGGCATCATCCAGCAGCAGTGCGCGCTCGAGCCGCACCAGCGCCGCCAGGAGGTCGCCGAGCAACGGGTCCGAGCGCAGCGCATCAGCCTCGGAGGACAGCGACTGGAGCAGCCGCGGCGGTGCGGTGGTGAGGTGGCCAGCCTTCTGCAGGGCGGCGAGCAGCTCGCGCGATTCGCCCGGCCAATGGCCCTTCTGGAGGTACTTCTCGCGCAGTGCGAGCAGCTCGTCCTGGGTGCGCTGCTGGGCCGCCTTGGCGGCGAACACCTCCTGGGCGGCGAGCAGGCGGGTCAGCAGCACCTGGCCTTCGACCAGGTCCGGATGGTGCTTGAGGATGAATTCGACCTGGTTGCGTGCGTTCTGCACCTCCTCGTCCTTGCCGATGTCGAGCGAGCGTTCGATGTCGCGGATGCGGTCGCCGGCACGACGGTAGGCACCGGCCTGCTGGGCGGAGGTGACGCCGACCGTCACCCCCACCGCGATCACCAGCCCCACCAGCACCGCGGCGAGGCGGGGCGAATGGCGGAATTTCACCCACAGCCGCGTCACCGGCGACGGCTTCTCCGCGCGCGTCAGGCCGGCGCTCAGCCAGCTGCGCAGCTCCTCGGCGACGTCCGCGCCATTGACGTAGCGCTGCGCCGGATCGGTGGCCAGGCAGTGGCGCGCCACCGCCACCAGTCCGCGCGGCAGGCCGCGGCGGTTGAGCGGGCCGAGATCGATGGCATGCAGCGTGCCCTGGCCGTCCCGCTGCGCCTCGCGCGGACCGTGCCCGGTGAGCAGCGCCATCAGCAGGCCGCCGAGCGCGAAGACGTCCATGCGCGTATCCGGCGGCGCCAGGCCGAACTGCTCGGGCGCCATCCATGCCGGCGTGCCCAGGCGGTAGGTCCCCGCGGTGCTGGGGGAGAGTTCGCCACGGCTGGCGCTGCGGCCTGCGAACGGCATGCCGGCGGCAGGGGCGGACGCCTGTGCAGGTGCATCGCCGTTGCCCGCCGCGGGAGCGCCCGCGGGCAGCAGCGTCGCCAGGCCCCAGTCGATGACATAGACCGCGCCGAGGGCGCCGACGATGACATTGTCGGGCTTGAGATCGCGGTGCACGATGCCGCGCCGATGGGCGTAGGCGATCGCCTCGGCGACGCGCAGCATGATCTCGGCGATGCGCGCCAGATCGAGCTGCTGCTCGCCCGCGCGGATGCGCGCGATGTAGGCGCCGAGATGCTCGCCATCCAGGCGCTTCATCACGAAGGCCGGCTCGCCGAGAGCGCCCGAGCCGACATCATGGACGGGGACGATGCCGGGGTGCTCGAGCTGGGCCGTCACCGCGGCCTCGCGCTTGAAGGCCCGCAGCCGCGCGGCGTGGTTGGCCAGCGTCTCGTCGGGGCGTCGGGGGCGGCAGCGCTTGAGCGCGACTTCGCGTCCCAGCACCTGGTCGAAGGCGGCCTCGACGATGCCCATGCCGCCCGCGCCGATGGCATGCAGGGTGCGGAAGCGCTGGGGTGCCGGCTCGGTGCTGAACCCGCTGGCGGCTGTGCCCGCGGCCTCGGGCGCCGGCAGGCTGGTCAACCCGTGGTGCGGATGCTCGAGCAAGCGGGTCTGCTCCTCAGGCGGCTGCTGGGCGAGCCAGCCGTCGACGACCTCGAAGCGCACCAGCTCCAAGGTGCCTGAGCGATAGGCCTCGAGCTCCTCGGGGCTGGGAGCCGCGAGCGTCTGGCTGCCGGCCAGCTCCCTGGCCTCAGACATGCACCCTCCGCAGGCGCAGGCTGTTGGCGACCACGGTCAGCGACGAGGCCGCCATCAGGCCGGCGGCGAGCATGGGATCGAGCAGGTGTCCGGTCCAGGGATAGAGGACGCCTCCTGCGATCGGGATGGCGATGACATTGTAGAGCGAGGCGCCGACGAGATTCTGCCGGATGGTGCGCATGGTCGCGCGTGACAGGGCGATGGCGGTGGGGATGCCGCCCAGGCGGTCCCCCAGGAGCACCAGATCGCCTGCTCCGGCAGCGGCATCGGTGCCGCCCCCCATGGCGATGCCGACATCGGCCTGCGCGAGCGCTGGGGCGTCGTTGATGCCGTCGCCCACCATCGCGACCAGGGTGCCTCCAGCCTGGAGGACGCGGATGCGTGCGAGCTTGTCGTCGGGCAGGCAGTCGGCGTGGACGCTGGCGATGCCGAGCTGGCGGGCGATGGCCTCTGCGGTGATCGCGCGGTCGCCGGTGAGCATGCTGACGGCGAGGCCGAGGGCCTGCAGCCGGGCCACCGTGCTGGCGGCATCGCTGCGCGGGCTATCGGCAGTCGCGATCGCGCCGATCGCCTGGCCATCCCGCATGGCGAAAACCGGGGTGGCTGCGGCGGGCATCTGCCCGGCGAGCCGAGTCAGCGCAGTCCCACCGAGCCGCTGGCTGACCAGGAAGGCGGCGCTGCCGACCGCCAGCGCATGGCCGTCGACCGTCGCCGTCACTCCGCCGCCTGGATGGGAGCGAAAGTCGCTGACCACCGCTGCATCGGCGACGCCTGCTGCGGCGGCGCGCAGGCAGGTGGCGATGGGATGCTCAGATCCCTGTTCGGTCGCAGCCACCACGCGCAGCAAGTCGCTGGTGGTGGTGGGCGGCTCGGCGCAGGTGGCGACGATGGCGGGAGTGCCGGTGGTGAGGGTTCCGGTCTTGTCGAACACCAGGGCGGTCACCCGGCTGGCGGCCTCCAGGGCGGCGCCGTTGCGCACCAGCACGCCCAGCTCTGCCGCACGTCCGACCGCGACCATCACCGCCATCGGCGTCGCCAGCCCGAGCGCACAGGGGCAGCTGATCAGGGTCACGCCGGCGGCGGCCTGGATGGAGTGGGCGAGGTCACCGGTGAGCAGCAGCCACAGTCCGGCAGTCAGGGCGGCGAGCGCGAGCACCGCTGGCACGAACACCCCCGCCACGCGGTCTGCCAGACGTGCGATCGGGGGCCGTGTCCCCTGCGCCTGGCGCACCAGCGCCACCAGGCGGGCGACGACCGTATCGGCTCCCACCGCCGAGGTGCGCATCACCAGCGAGCCGCCCTGGTTCAGGCTGCCGCCCATGACCCGCGAGCCGACCGCCTTGTCGATCGGCTGCGATTCGCCGGTGAGGATCGCCTCGTCGACGTTGGATTGTCCGCCGATGACCTCGCCATCGACCGGGATGATCTCGCCCGGGCGCACGCGCAGGAGGTCGCCGACGGCGATGACGGACAGCGGCACCTGGCGTTCCTGATCGTGCTCGATCAGGGCGGCGGTGGCCCCCCGGCGCGCCGCCAGCCGCTCCAGGCTCGCCGAGGTGCCGGCGCGGGCGCGCGCCTCCAGGTAGCGGCCGAGCAGCACCACCGCGAGGATGCTGGCGGAGGCCTCGAAACCCAGCGGCGGGGAACCCGCCCACCAGGCCGGCCTGATCAGCACGGCGCAGCTGAACAGCCAGCCGGAGAGCGCGCCGATGGCGATCAGGGCATCCATGTCGCCGTGCAGGCGCAGCAGGCTGCGCAGGCCGCCGAGCACGATGCCGCGCCCCGGTCCCGCCAGCGCGGCGCTGGCGAGCGCGGCGGCGAGCCAGGGCACTGCCGGGTGGTGGAGGTGAAGGTGGAGCATGTCGAGCGCCATCAGCGGGGCCGCGAGCAGGGCGGCGATCAGGGCGCGGCGGGCCGCCTGGGCGGCGTGCTCGTCATGGCCGTGGCTCGGGGCATGGTTGCCCTCGGCAGCCTCCTGGGGGGTGAAGCCGGCGTCGGTGAGACGGGTCTTGATCGCCGCGATGGTGGTGCGCTCCGGCGCGAAGCGCAGATGGACGCCGCGGGTCGCCAGATTGACCTCCGCCGCGCTGACGCCGGGGATGGCGTTCAGCACGCCCTCGGCACGGGCTACGCACGATGCGCAATGCAGGCCTGCGACCAGCTCCAGATCGAGATCGCGCTCATGTTCGGCAGAGGCAGCGGTGGCCATCGGTCAGGGTCCCCGGGACGACGAGCGGACGCGGCTGGTCTCGCAACCCCCGCCCAGGCGGGAGCCTAGCGCGAACTCATCGACGCGGAATAGCCGCTGGATGAAAGCCTGGTGGGGCATGCCCAGGGCGCCCGCCGGCCTGGACCGCCAGGGGTGGAAACAGCATGACCTCCGGCGGGGCCGGAGGTCAGCGGTGGGGCGGCAGGAGCAGGCCGGGGGAGGGATTCAGTAAGCGCCGCGGCCGAAGAGCACCACCAGGGTGGTGCGCGCGAGGATGACCAGGTCGAGCCAGATCGACCAGTTGCGCACGTAGTAGCTGTCGAAATCCACCCGCTCGGCATAGGTGGTGTCGTTGCGCCCCGATACCTGCCACAGCCCGGTCATGCCGGGCTTCAGCTTGCCGTAGAGATGGAAGCGGTTGGTGTAGAACTTGACCTCGTCCTGGACGATCGGCCTGGGTCCGATCAGGCTCATCTCGCCGCGCAGGACGTTCCACAGCTGCGGCAGCTCATCCAGGCTGGAGCGGCGCAGGAAGCGGCCGAACCAGGTGATGCGGGGATCTTGACGCAGCTTATGGTCGCGTTCCCACTCGGCGCGGAGCTCCGGATGAATCTCCAGGTAGTTGGCCAGCACGTGGTCGGCATCGGCGATCATCGAGCGGAACTTCCAGGCCTTGAACAGGCGGCCGCCCTGCCCGACGCGGGTCTGGGCGTAGAACGCCGGACCGCGGGATGTCACCAATACCATCGTGCCGAGCAGCAGCAGGAGCGGAACCGCCAGCAGGCCGCCGAACACGGTCAGGAGCACATCGAAGGTGCGCTTGGTCTGCCGTGGACCGGGCAGCAGCAGGCGCTGCTTGACTTCCAAGCCGAGCATGCCGCCAAGGTCGAGCGCCGAGAGCCAGAGCAGGCTCGAGCCGAACAGGTCTGGTATCACCACCAGATGCGGGAAGAGCTTGCCATAGCGCTCGATCAGCCGCATCACCTGCGCCTGCGCCTCATCGGATTTCTGCGGCAGGGCGATGATGGCATAGGGGATGCGCTGGTCGCGGCCGAGCGACGCCGCCAGCTGGAAGCCTCCCGCGACCGGGATGCCGTTGATGGCCGAAAGCCCGGTCTGGCTGTCATCCAGCACCACCACCGCCTTGAGGCCGAGGCGCGGATTGCGCTGCAGCGATGCGATCAGGCGCGCAGCGGATTCCCCGCTGCCCAGCACCACCGTCGGGAAGCCCCACCAGCTGCGCGCTGAGCAGGCCATGCGCAGGAGGCCACGCGCCAACGGCACCAGGAACAGCGAGAACAGCCAGCCCATGAGCAGGGCGCCGCGGGAGAATTCCTCGCCCTCCTTGGCGAGGAACACCGATGCCGCCAAGGCGAGATAGACCAGCGAGGTGGCGATGGTGAGACGGCGAAGCTCATCCGCGGCGCTGGTGCCCACGCCCGGGTAGAGGTTGGCCGAGGCGTAGGCGATGGTGAAGAGGCCGGCACCCGCCCACAACCTGGCGTAGACATCGAAGTCGATGACGCCGTTCGCCCACCAGCGCAGGGCGATCGCCAAGCCCCCGGCGATGATGAGGGTGCCGATGTCGCACAGCGCCAGCAGGAGGATGGTCAGGTTCGGACAGGTGGCCGGCCGCAACGTGAAGGTCGGCTGCTCGCTGCGGATGACGGTCTGGTGATCAGGCATGCTGGCGGCGCCACGAAACGGCGAAACCNNCGGGGGGGGGGGGGGGGGCATCGTCACGGGCCGGCCGCACGGACGGTATGGCGATGCCGCATCATGGCGCCTTCGGCGGCCGCGTCCAATGGAAGGCATGCATGCTGAATCTGCGCCTGAGCGCATTGGGGAGCAGGCGGTTGCGCCGGCCAAGACGGAAGGCGACGAATTTGGCGCCGTTCTCGATCACCGAGCGCATCGCCCACCAGGGCTTGCCGAGGCGCAGCAGCGCAAGGAGCTGGCTGATGGCGAAGCGCGCACCCTCGGCCCCGACTGCGCTGCCGGGCAGGAGATGGCCATGGCTGGCGAAGAAGGCGCCGATGTCGAAGTAGCGGCGGAACTGCTGCGCGATGGAATAATTGTGGGAATGGCGCACCACCGCATCGGCGCAGTAGGCGACGCGATCGCCCGCGGCGAGCAGCCTGGCGCAGAGGACCATGTCCTCGTTCATGATCACATCATCCGGGAAGCCGCCGATGGCCTCGAAGCGGTCGCGGCGCACGGCGGAGGCGACATTGGAGAAGAAGTACGCTTTCACTCCCATGCCCGCGCTATCGGCCGCGCCGCGCACATGGCTGACGGCGGGGTAGTTCCAGGTGCGCGCCAGGCGCTCCGGTGGATAGGCATCGTCATAAGGCAGCTGGCGGGCATAGCTGGCAGCTGCGGTGCCGTCACGCAGCGGGGCGGTCAGACGCTCCAGGAAATGCTCATCGGCGGGCAGCGCATCCTGGGTCAGGAACACCAGCAGTTCGCCATCGACCAGGGTGGCGGCGCGGTTGCGCGTGCCGCCGTGGTTGAACGCCGACTTGGCGATGACCTCGACCTGGGCTCCGAGCGAGCGGGCAAGGTCCGCGGTCCCGTCGCTCGATGACGAATCGATGATCAGCAGCGGTTCGGCGGGCACCTTCTGCCTGGCCAGCGCGGCGGCCAGGGCGGGCAGATACCGTGCGCCTTGCCAGGTGGGTACGATCAGCGAGCAGCGCAGCGTCATGTCAGGCCCGCCCTGCGCTGCTGTCCCGCTCCCCATCCTGGCCCCGGCTGGTGGCTCCGGCCACCGCCCCGGACTGCGCGAGCCAGGCCAGGGTCTGCCTGAGCCCGTCATCGAGAGCGACGCCGGGACGCCAGCCGAGCACCGCGGTCGCCCGGGCATGGTCGAGCACAACCGCGGCGATGTCCACGCTGCGCGGCGCACGGAAGGTGACCCGGGCGCTCCTGCCGGAGAGCCTTTCCAGCGCCTTGACCAGGTCGTTCAGGCTCATGCCCTGGCCGCTGCCGATGTTGAAGACCCCGGAGGAGGCGCTGGCCATGGCGAGGCGGAACGCGCGCGCCACGTCGGCGATGTAGAGATAGTCGCGGATCTGCCGGCCATCGCCCCAGATCTCGATCGCCTCCCCGGCAAGGATCTTGCGGGCGAAGACCGCGACCACCCCTTGCGAGCGGCCGGGGTTCTGCCGCGGTCCATAGGGGTTGGCGACGCGCATGGCGGCGAAACCGAGGCCATGGTTGCGGTGATAGAGGTGCAGGTACTTCTCGACCGCGAGCTTGGCGATGCCATAGGCGCTGATCGGCTCGGTCGCGGCGCCTTCGGGAATCGGCAGCCGGTCGCAGGGACCATAGATCGCCCCGCCGGTCGAGGCGAACACCAGGCGCGGGACGCCATTCCTGACGCAGGCATCGAGCACATGCAGGGAGCCGATGAGGTTGAGCTCGGCGTCGGCGGCGGGATCGCGGTTCGATTCCTGGGGGACCGACGTACAGCCGAGGTGGACGACGCAGTCGTAGCGCGCGGAGGCAAGCACCCCGCCGATGGCGGCGGCGCCGTGCCAGGCCACGGCATGGTAGGCGACGCCGGGGACCGCCGGGCGGTAGGACTCGCGGCGCAGGTCCAGGACCGCGGTCTCGACCCCATGCGCGACCAGCTCATCGACCACATGCGAGCCGATGAATCCGCAACCTCCAATGACCAGCGCCCTCATGGGGACCTTCCCTTGATGGCGCCCTGCAGCGCGTCTTCCAGGCTCCGTGCGACCGTGTCCGGTTCCATCTCCTGGAGGCCTGCGGGGCTGCCTCCTGCCTCACGGTCGCCTTCCTCAATGTAGGCGATGGTGCGCGAAAGTGAATCGGCCAGCGATTCCTGGGACGCGGGGTCGAAGAAGGCGACCCGGCGGGTGGTGAATTCGCGCAGGTACGAATTGCATCCCGCCACCAGCCGGCAACCCTGGGCGAGCGCATCGAGCTCCGAGAGCGAAACCACCTCGAACCAGCTCGCCGACACCACCACGACCGCGGTCCGGATGAGGGCGCGGAAGCCGGCAAGATCCATGCCCCCGACATGGCTCGCGTTTGCCGATCTAGAGATCGCCGCCTGGAAGCGCCGGCAGTAGCCGCGCTCCGCCGGGTTGAGACCGCCGACGAAGACGAAGCGATGGCGCGGGAAGCGCTCGACGATGGCGAGGATGGTCAGCTGGTTCTTGCGGCTCTCGATCCGGCCCGGGCAGACGATGAGGCTGCGGTCCTTCTCCTGGTGGCCGGCGGGCGGGCTCTCGAAGACGTGGGGGACGACCGCGAAGCGCGCCTGCTCGGCGCAGCCGGGCAGGTCGGCGATGATCTGCTCGCGCTCGAGCCGGCTGCTCACCAGCACCGCCGCCGCGCCGGTGAGCAGGCGCTCCTGCAAGCGGCGGGTATTGAGCGCACGCCAGCAGCGCCAGCGCTCAGGGCCGGCGAGCAGCACTCGTGGAACCGCGAGCAGGCCGAGGTAGCGCTGGGGATCGCAGCCGCTGAGCGCCGCCGCCAGACGCCGTGCGCCGGTGCTGCCGTGGCGCAGGTAGGCGGCGAAGGCGGGCAGCGGATGATGCAGGCAGTACAGGCACAGCGGCACCCCCTGGCGCTGGGCCCGGTCCAGCATCAGGGCCGGTTCGTAGGGGCTGTCGAGGTTGATGGAAAGGACGGCATCGTAGCCGGTGAGGCTGGCCGCGCAGTCCAGGGTGATGTCCGCCTGGTGGCCACGCTGGCGCAGCAGCCCGGCGAAGGACTTGAGGAGATTGTAGTCGCCGCCGGGCTTGCTTTCGGCGTTGCCGCGGATGTGGAGGAGGACGTGCATCAGCTGGACGGTGGTGGCGGCATCAGGCGAACAGCTGCAGGCGCTGGAAGGCGCGCTGGTACCGGCGCAGCTTGAGGAAGTTCAGCAGCAGGCGCGGCTGCTCGACCACTTTCAGCAGCTTCCTGGCCAAGGCAGCGACGCGGTGGGCCCTGCTGGTCACCCCGCCGCCGTGGATCAGTTGCCAGACCATCAGCCGATTGCCCAGTCCGCTCCAATACCGGTGCTCGCGCAGGGCGGTGAGGATGAGGCCGCGATCGCGGCCATCGAGGTGGTCCTGGTTGAGAAGGGACAGGATATCGGCGAGATAGCGATCTGAGAGGAACAGCACCTCACGGGACCGGGCGCCGCCGTAGCCAGGGCAATGGCGGCGCATGAAATCGTCCCAGCACGGGATCACCCAGGAGAGCGGCTTGTTGGAGCTGGCGGTGATCGCGCTCATGGTCAGCACCGCCGATGGCTGCCGCGAGATGTAGATGCCGAAACGGAGCGCCGCCTGCAATTCGAAATCGACATCGGTGGGCGATCCGGCGTTGTCGCGCAGCACCACCTGCTGCAGCACCTCGCGGCGGAACACGATGCCGGTCCAGGTAGGATGCCCGCGGCGCTTGATCTCCTGGTAGGCCCTGCCCGCGGGATGGAAGCCGGACGACCAGTTATGGTTCGAGGAGTAGCGCACCGCGCCGCGCTCGCTGGCATGCAGGGTGTCGCCGCAGTAGAGCCCGCATTCCGGATGCTTCTCCAGGTAGGCGACCGCCGCGCGGTAGAAGCCCGGGAGCAGGAGGTCGTCATCCGAGAGGATGGAGAAGTAGGGCGTGGCGACGCTGGCGAATGCGGCGAGGAAATTGTCGAAGGCGCCGATGTTGCTCTCCTGGCAGGTGAAGTCCAGGCGGGCATCGCGCTGCTTGAGGGAGGCCAGCCAGTCCGCCGTCCCATCCGACGAGTGGTTGTCGAAGACATGGATCCGCATCCCCGGGCAATCCTGGAGCATGGCGCTGGCGATGGCCCGCGAGAGCAGGCGCTTGCGGTTGAAGGTGGGGATCAGGCAGGTGATGACCCCCGCCGCGGCGGGATGGGGGGCGTCGCTGGCGGCTGCGCTCATGCGATGACCCGGAAGCGGCGGGAAGCGGCCGCGCTGGACAGCAGCCAGGTCGCAGCGCCCGCCACTCCCAGGCCCATGGCCAGGATCGATGCGGCCATCAGGCGGGATGCCGGGGCCGGGGCGGTTTCCTTGAGCAGGCCGACGACCAGAAGCGTCAGCGCCATCGGGATGGCGGTGTCATAGATGGACCAGTCACGATGCGCTCCGGTCAGGTGCCGGTGATGGATGATCGGCACCACGATCGTCACGCTGGCGAGGTTGAGCAGCGGCCAGCCGAGCGCGGCGCCGGGCGCACCGAACAGCAGCGCGCCCGCGATTATCAGGGGGACCTGCACCACCACCGCGATCACGCAATACTGCAGGATCAGGCCGGTCGATCCGTAGGCCAGCTGGAGCGCGATCGGAGCATACATCAGGCCGTACAGCGAGGAGCCCATGGCCAGGATGGCGAGCGCCGGCGCCGCATTGAGGGCGATATCCTGATTGCCGCTCCACGCCCACAGCGCCAGCGCAGGGAAGCAGGCGATCATCATCGAAGGGGGCATGATCAGGCAGGCGGACATCCGCGCGCTGCGATGGTAGGTGGCGAGCAACAGCTGCCGGTCGCCCCGCGCGACCGCGGTCGAGAAGGCGGGGAAGGCGGCGGTGTAGACCGGCTGCACCAGCGCGAGCAGGCCGTTGGCGAGGGTGCTGGCCATGGCGTAGTAGCCGAATTGCTCCAGGGTCAGCAGCTTGCTGAGGATGATCTTGTCGGTCTGGGTCAGCAGCAGGGTCAGCGCCGTCACCCCGCTCATCCCCGCAGCGAAGCGCCAGTGGTGGGCGAGGATGTCACGGCTGAAGCGGGCCGGACGTCCGGACGCCGGCAGGCAGCGCCAGATCCACCAACCCGCCACCCCCGTCTGCAGCGCGGCGGAGAGCATTTGCCAGACGAAGAAGGCCTCGATGGTCGGGGCGTACCAGGCGAGGACGGCGATGACGCCCAGATTGGCGAAGGTGGCACCGGCACCGCTGATCAGGTTGACCGACAGCTGCCGCTGCAGCCCGGTCAGGGCCCCGGCATACAGGTTGCAGGGCCAGCGCAGCGCGATGGTCAGTCCCATCAGCTGCACCGCATGGCTGACGGTTCCGCTGGACAGGCCACGGGCATGGATCCAATGGCTGGCGATGAGCGGCGCGAGTGCGAGCACCACTACGCCGATCACCAGCGCGAGACCCCAATTGATCACCTCCATGGTGCGCAGGAGATCGCGTTGGCGCGCGGTGCTGCCGCTGTCCGCCGCGAGCGTCGCCAGGCCGCGATTGATCGCCGTGCTGAGTCCCAGGTCGAGCAGTACCGAGACCGCCTGGAGCGAGGCGAAGAAGCCCACCAGGCCATACGCCTCGATGCCCAGGTAGTGGATGAACCATGGCACGAAGGCCAGGGTCATCAGCGCGGTCCACCCCCGTCCGATGAAATTGACGATGAGGTTCCGGCGCAGCAGGTTCATGCCCACCGTCCGCGCCGGGGGTGTGCCCGGCGGGGCGCACCCGCGACCGGCCCGGGGGCGGCATCCCGCCACCGGCAGGACTGCGGGCTGACGGTGCACAGCGGCATGCGGTTCAAGGGGATGCGGCCTGGCCGGGCCCGGCGGTCATGGCGCCTGCATCGGGGTCGCCGGCGCTGCCTTGGTGCCCGCTGCGCGGTTGCCCTTGAAGAAGATCGCCTGGCCGGTCGGGAGCGGGAGCAGGAAGCCCTCCTTCGCCTGGAGCCATTTGCGCACCATGATCCTAGTGTCTTCGTAGTCCCTCCAGGCATAGTCATCGAACAGGATGATCCCGCCGGCAGCGATGCGGTCGTAGAAGAACTCGAGCGCACCGATGGTGGGCTTGGCCGAGTTGAGGTCGATGTGGAGCCAGGCGAGTAAGGGGGGATTGTTTGCGGTGGCGAAGGAGTCGGGAACGAAGCCCTTATTGAAGACCAGCCGGCTCGCGTATGCGGTCAGATTCCGCTTGGCGTTCTCGACGTCCAGATAGGCGTATTCGCCGGCATTCTTAATCTCCGATGCGAGGAGGTACTGCTGCCGCATCCCCTCCCAGGCATCGTAGAGGTAGGCCCGGCAGGAGGGATTCGAACGCGAAGCGCTGTTGATGGCGAAATACATGGTCAGGCCATCGCAGACGCCGCATTCGGCCAGGTTCCGCTCGGCGCATACGGTGTTGCGCATGGCGTAGTCCACGCTCCAGCTGACCACGTAATGCCGCCACAGGAGACCTCTGATGGTGGTCAGCACCGAGGCGGGACTCGCCCCTCCGAGCGAGGACATGCGGAAGGTGCCGTCGCCCAGCATCACCTCCAGCTGCGCCTGCGCCGCCAGGTAATCCTGCTCCAGCCTCTCGCCTGCGATGGTGGCGTCCGCCCACGGCGGAGAATGGGCGGTCATCATCCCCCAGCCTTCGAAGCCATCGTCGAATACGCGGCCAGGGTTCTTCTTCCACGGCAGGTTGCGGTAGAACCTGCGCGCCGGGGCGAAGATCAGGGGCGGGCACAGCTGGCGGACCAGGGTTTTGATTCCCCCGAGGATCATGCTATCCGCCTCCGGAGCGGGATTGGTCGGCGGGTCTCATGCCTTCGGGTGCAGGGCGAGGATGCGCTTGAGGGCGTCGACCACATACACCACCAGTTCCTTGGTGAGATTGAGCCCCGACGGCAGGTTGATGCCATAGGGGGAGAGGCGGTGGCTGACCAGATTGCGAGACGTCGCGAGCTTGGCGATCTTGGTGCCGGCATAGGCCGGCAGCAGGCTGAGGGGGTAGAAGAAGGGCCTGCAATCGACCTGGGCTTCCGCCATCAGGTCCATCAGGCGCTCCTTGCGCAGCCCGAAGCGGGGATCGAGGATCACCGTCACCATCCAGAAGGTGTTGCGCGTCTCCGGCGCCTCCGCATTGATGGTGACGCCAGCGACCCCGGCGAGCGCTTCGCGGTACCAGGCGAAAATCTCCCGCTTGCGCGCCACGATCTCCTCGATGCGTTCGATCTGGGCAAGGCCGAGTGCGGCCTGCATGCTGCTCATCTTGTATTTCTGCGCCACCTCGGCGTTGAAGAAGTAGCGATCATTCGGCTTGCGCCCGTGATCGCGCAGGAAAAGGGCGCGCTGGTGCAGGACGCTGTCGTTGGTGACCAGCATGCCACCCTCGTAGGTGGTGATGGTCTTGGAGCCGTGGAAGCTGAAGACGCCGACATCGCCAAAGCTGCCGGCGGGCTTGCCGCGGTAGCGGGCGCCGATCGCCTCGGCGGAATCCTCGATGACCTTGATGCCATGGCGGTCCGCGATCGAGCGGATGGCGTCCATGTCGGGCATGTTCCCGTAGAGATCGACGGGGATCACCGCCTTGGTGCGCTTGGTGATGCACGCGGCGAAGGATTCGGCGGAGATGCACCAGGTGTGCGGATCCATGTCGGCGAGGACGAGGTCGGCCCCGACGTAGCTGACCGGTGCCGCGGTGGCGATCCAGGTGCAGTCGGGAACGATCACCTCGTCGCCCTTGCCCACGCCATAGGCGAGCAGGGAGAGGTGCAGCGCCGAGGTGCAAGAGGGCAGCGCGATGGCGTGCTTGGTGCCGATGTAGGCGGCGAATGCGCGCTCGAAGCGCTCGTGGTAGAGATTGGCATTCTCATACCAGCAGTTGGTCACCGCATCGGTGACATAGGCGATCTCCTTCTCGGTGATGGAGGGTCCGGAGACGGGGATGCGCTTCACGTGCGGTCTCCGATGCATTCGAGATAGCCGTCGGGGGCCACGGTGATCAGCAGCTTGCTCTCGATGTCCTTGTTGATCGCGAACCGCCGGTTGCCGGCGAGGAAGGCGTGCACGGCTGACTTCGGGCTGTTGCCCTTGCGCCAGGGGCGATCGACGAACAGCTCGTCCGGCATGTCGTCGATGACGGTATCCATGACCACCAGGTAGCTGCCCTTGGTCACCAGGGGCGAGTAGAGCTCCAGCTCCTTAAGCACGTGGTCGTGGGTATGGTTCGAATCCAGGACCACCATGACCGATTTGGCTCCCGTGGCCAAGGCCGCGACCTCGCGGCCGATGGCGGGATCGACTGACGAGCCCTGGACAAGGGTAATGCGCTTGGCCATCGGATGTTTCTCGATCTCGACGCGGTTGTGGGCGCGGATGTCGATGTCCACGCCGATGATCCGGCCGCCTCCTCCGATCAGCTCGAGGATCGATGCGTAGAGAATCAGTGAGCCGCCGTGGGCCACGCCGGTCTCGATGATTACATCGGGGCGGATGCTCCAGATCAGCTCCTGCATCGCCATCACATCCTGCGGGCACTGGATGATCGGCCTGCCCATCCAGGTGAAATTGTGCGCGTACTTTCGCCTCGTCAGTTCACGCAGGAGGACACGGCAATGGGCCTGGAGATCGGTGTCGCTGCGGAGCCGGGCGATGCTGGCAGCCGAGGCTTCCGCCCACGATGGATGGGTGGTCATGCGTTCTCCGCTTGGTTGATCCTGGCCATGAATTCCTTCCAGCTGATGGTTCCCGAACTGATGACGGATATGCCCTGCCGGCCGCAATTGGCGACCAGGTCCAGCGCCGAGACGAAGGGCGTGAATTCGCCATGCAATTGCGGGTATGGGATCTTCTGGTAGTCGAGGTAGTCGACCTCAACACCGGCTGCGGCGAAGCCTTCATGGTCGAGGTAGTTCTTCGCACCATGCCCGGTGACATAGCGGTCGCCGCCGCATCGGCGCACCAGGGCCAGCACGCGCTCGTTGTTCCTCCCCGGGGTGCCGAGGAGGGAGGAATGGTGGAAGGTGGTCCCGCTGCCGATGCCGAAGTACCGCAGCAATGCCATGGTGCTCTCGATCGCGAGCTCGGAGAGGTTGGCGTGCGGCAGGGCATAGACTCCACGGACCAAGCTGAGCATGTCTTCGGCGAAGGGGGCGCCGCGGTAGGCCTGCTCGAGCAGGGCGAGATGGCGTGTGATCCAATCCGCCATGGGCTCGATCTCCACCTGGTTGATGGTCTGCCCGAGATGGAGGTTGCGCAGGGGCACCGTCAGCCATTTGGAACCGGCTGCGGTCTTGACCTGCACCCGGTTGGAGAAGCTGCCCTTGGAGAACTGGACATCGTCATAGTGAACATAGGTGTCCGCCTGGCGGATCTGTTCGAGCATGCCTACCCAGGGAAAGAACATCGGCTGTGAGATGACAACAGTGGCCATGTCAGGCGAGGAACTTCTCGAAGATGGCCACATCATGGTACGAGCGGAGGAGGTAGAAGTGGCGACGCAGCGTCCCGACCGCCTGGAAGCCGGATTTCTCATAGAAGCGGATCGCGCGCGCGTTGGCGGCGAGGACCTGGAGCTGGATCTTGCGCAGGTTGAAGATCCCGCCCACATAGCCTTCGATCAATGCCAGCGCCTCGGCGGCATGGCCGCCGCCACGTCCGTTCTCGGCCATGCATATGCCCAGGTCGCCGGTGCCATGGACGAAATCCATGTGCGTGATCTGCACGAAGCCGAGCGCCTCGTCGGACTTGACGGCGGCGATGACGAAAAAGGCGCAGGCCGGATCACCGAGCATGCGCGCAAGCCATTCGTCGACCCGCGCTGTCGAGTTCGCCCGCGGCAGCACCATCAGCTGGGACTGCAGGCTGGCGTCGTTGCGCAGCGCATGCAGCACCGCTCGGTCGCCCTCGCGTGGAGGGCGGAGCACCACCTTGGAGCCCTCAAGCATCGGTCGACCTCATGGCAGAAAATGATCCAGCCGTCTTCCGGACCAGCAAGCTACTTTGGCGATCTCGGCACGTGCCAGCACGGGATTCAGGCCGACATAGACGGTGCCGATCTCCTCCGGCAGCGCTTCCGGTGCGATAATCGGGCGGTCGAGCAGGCGACGCCCCTGGCGGAACGGGTTCTGGTCGACGAAGCAGCGGATGTCCAGCGGCCTGCTCAGGCAGCTGGCGATGAAGGTGCCGTAGAAGCCGGAGCCGTAGATGGCCGCCGGTCGGCCGGTCCGCCCGTCCTCAAATTCCCGCACGCACGAGGAGAAGTTTCGCCAATAGGCGGCGATGCGCTCCACTTCGGAACCGAGCCGGGCGATCTCGCTCCTCGGGATGCCCGCCACCGTCCCCTGCTGCACCGCTGCGGTCGCGGTCACGACGAAGGCGGAGGTATGGGCATGCTCGTCGATGTCGATGTTGCCGAATCCGCTCGCGCGCAACAGGAATGCGAGCGAGGCGGCCGAGAAGTGGTTGACGTGGTCGATGACCACGAAATCGGCGATATTGGTGAAGGTGTTCGGTACAATGCCGTAAAAGGTGCCGCCCGGCTTGAGGAGCGAGGCGATCTCCGCCATCATCTCCCGGGGCCTGGCAACGTGCTCGAGCGAGAAGAACGAGGTGATGATGTCGAAGGTGCCCCGCCATGCGGCGGGCGGGCGGTAGGTCGCCCAGCGGCCCTCGTCGAGGAAGGCCTTCCAGAAGGGCAGGTACATCGCGCTGACATCGAAAAGATGGACGCGCAGGTCGCCGCGCTCGGCGAGCAGCCGCTTCAGCGTCCCGCCCTTGGCGCTGCCATAGTCGAGGATTCGCGCGGCCGCAGAGGGCGTGAGCTTCCGCAGCAGCGTCCTGGCCTGGTGATCGAGGCGATAGACCTTCTGCCCGTTGCTCATCGCGTAGAGCTGGTCCTCCTCCTCGCTTTCGATCAGGATCTTGTACTGGGTATCGTAGTAGGCTTCGATGCCGGGCATCTCGGTGGTCTGGACATGACCGCAAGCCTGGCAGAATCGCACCACGGTCGGCGATGGGACGACCTCGCACAGCGAGGTGATCGAGCATTCGCGGTCGGAGGCGTAGACAGGTTCGCCGGCGGGACCGCCGCACACCACGCACACCACCGTGCTGTCCTGGCTCATGCGCTCATTCCGCGATGAGCTCGGGATGGATGGTGGCGAAATCCACTCCAGCCGCATATGAGCCCCGCCACCCGATGCGGATGCCGGTCGGGTCATGGAAGTTGAAGTAGCGGAACTGCATCGACCAGCGCGAGCGCGTGGAGCGATTGGTCCCGGAGGCGTGCAGGGTGAGGAAGTCGACCACGATGAGGTCCCCTGGCTGCAACAGCGGGGCGATCTGGCGATAGGCCGCGACCCGCTGATCGCGATTCTCGAGCATCAGGCCGTAGGCGCCGGTCTTGGCCGGATTGGCCGGGTCCTTGGTATGGACCCTCACCAGGCCATCGCGATGGGAGCCGAGGCAGAAGCGGACCGGGCCAATCTCTTCGGTCATCGGCACCAGCGGGCTCCAGAAGACCACGCCATCGAGGCTGCGTAGCTGGGCCGGATATTCCTGGTGCCAGTCCGCCTTGAAGCGATCCTCCGACGGATTGTCGATGCGAATGCCGTGGCCCCCCGCCGCAAGTCCTGCCATATCGGTCCCGCGCAATTCGCAGACCAGGCGCTCATTGCGCTCATCGCAGACCAGGCGGTTGAAGGCCGGGATCTGCTTGACGGCATCGTAGACCTCCCCGCCCAGCCGGCGATCGCTGGCGATCAGCTGCTGGTAGCTGGCATCGAAGGTCTGGGAGGTGAAGGCCGGCCTGGCATCCGCCATCCCCTGCCGGGTGAGGATACTGCCGATGATGCCATGGATGGCGCGATGGATCGGGAGGATGTCGCGTTCGACCTGGTAGAAGCCGGGAATGATCAGCAGGCCATCGCGGTGGAAGCGTTCGCGCTGGGCATCGTCGAGCAGGCGGTTGCTCATGGTGCGCTGCCTGCCTGGCGGTGATCCGGATACTCGGCGTCGCGCCGCGACATGGTCCCAGGCAGGATCGGCCACGCGATGCCGAACGCGGGATCGTCCCAGCGCACGCCGTCCGCGGAATCCCCGTTGTAAAAGGCGCTCACCTGGTAGAGGACATCGCTGTTGTCGGCTAGCGTCACGAAGCCATGCGCGAGCCCGGCGGGGATGAAGAGCGCACGGCGGTTGTCGGCCGAGAGTTCGAGGCCGAACCATTTGCCCCGAGTGGGCGAAGCGGGGCGCAGGTCGATGACGGCATCGAAGATGGCGCCGGTGATGCACCGTACCAGCTTGTCCTCCTGGTGGGGGGGGTGCTGGTAGTGCATCCCGCGCAGGGTCCCCTTCTTCGGATTATGGGACAGGTTCGATTGCACGAATTCGACCGCGATGCCATGCGCCGCCGCCTCCCTCTGGCACCAGCTGCGGGCGAAGAAGCCGCGCTCGTCGGCTTTCGGCTCGAGCTCGACGACGTAGGTGCCTGCTAGCCGCGTGGGCTGGAAGCGCATGCTGCGATCATTCCCTGGTTGCCCACGCCAGGCCGTGATCTCCGGCGGCGCGGGTGAAGTCGTCAAGCTGCCGATCGGTGGCGGCGATGCAATCATGGCCTTCCTGGTGCGCGCGGTACCAGCTGATCGTACGTTCGACGGTGCGCTCGACATCCCAAACGCAGTGCCAGCCGAGGCGTGCCATCGCCTTGCTGCTGTCGAGCTTGAGCGCGCCGGCCTCGTGCAGAGGGACAGCATGCGGCTTGTCCACGATCTCGCCCTTCCCCCAGGCCGCGAGCAGGAGCTCGGCGAGGCGGCGGACGCTGATGACGGCGCTGTCGTGGGGGCCGAAATTCCAGGCCTCCGCGTAGGCGGCACCGTCACTGCGCGCCTGGCGCTCCGCCAGCTGCAGGTATCCGGACAGGGGTTCGAGGACATGCTGCCAGGGCCGCGTGGCCTGCGGATTACGCAGATCCAGCGCTTGGCCTGAGGCGACGGCGGTGACGAGGTCCGGCACCAGCCGGTTGGCGGCCCAGTCGCCTCCGCCGATGACATTGCCGGCGCGGACGCTCGAGAGCCTGGCCGCAGCGGCCCCCTGGAAGGAATGACGCCAGCTCGCCACCGCCAACTCGGCGGCAGCCTTGCTGGCACTGTAGGGGTCCTTCCCGCCGAGCGGGTCGATCTCGCGGTAGCCCCATGGCCATTCACGGTTGTCGTAGCATTTGTCGGAAGTCACCACCACGCAGCTGCGGACATCCGGGCAGGAGCGTACCGCTTCAAGCAGATTGACGGTGCCCCCGACATTGACATCGAAGGTGGCCTTGGGCTCCTGATAGGAGAGCCGGACCAGCGCCTGTGCTGCGAGGTGGAAGACGTAGGCCGGGCGGGTCTCGGCGACGATGCGCTGGATGGCATGGGCATCGCGGACATCGGCGACCCGGTGATCGATGCGTTCGCGCAGGCCGAGCAGGCTGAACAGGTTCAAGGCACCATCCGGTTCGAGGGCCACGCCGGTGACCTGGGCTCCGAGCCGCTGCAACCAATGGCACAGCCAGCTGCCCTTGAAGCCGGTATGACCGGTCACCAGCACACGGCTGCCGCGATATGCGCCGTTGAACATCACCAGGTTTTCCAGGGCGCCTGCCCGGACTGCCACAGCCCCTCGAGGTAGTTCTTGTCCCGCAGCGAATCCATAGGCTGCCAGAAGCCGTGGTGCAGGAAGGCCGACATTTGCAGCTCTTCAGCGAGCCGCTGCATCGGACGCTGCTCGAAGATGGTGGTATCGCCCTCGATGTAGTCGAGCACCTTGGGCGCGAGCACGAAGAATCCCCCGTTGACCCAGCCGCCATCCCCGCGCGGCTTTTCCTGGAAGGAGGTGACGCGCCGATTCATCATCGCCAAGGCCCCGAATCGCCCGGGCGGCTGCACCGCGGTCAGCGTGGCCAGGGTCTTCTGCGCGAGGTGGAAGTCGATCAGCTGGCGGATATTCACGTCGGAGACGCCATCCCCGTAGGTCATGCAGAAGTCGCCATCGAGGAACCGCGCGATGCGCTTGAGGCGGCCACCGGTCATGGTCTGCTCGCCGGTGTCGACCAGCGTCACCTTCCATGGTTCGGCATGCCGCTCGTGGACCTCCATGCGGTTGTTGGCGAGATCGAAGGTCACGTCGGACTGGTGCAGGAAGTAGTTGGCGAAGTACTCCTTGATCAGGTAGCCCTTATACCCCAGGCAGACGATGAAATCGTT
>PLEW01000244.1:0-77655 GCA_003136555.1 Planctomycetota bacterium
AGCAGCAGCACGCCGCGCGGCGCCTCGAGGCCGGGAACCGGGAGCGCATGCGATGCCATCACCGCCGAGCGAATATGAAGCCAGCGCTTCAGCCGCTGCACGCCAGCCACCTGGTCGAGCTTGACCGGGATCTCGACGACTTCGAGCAGACCATGCCCATCCAGCAGACGATGGCGAGTCGCCACCACCGCATCGACGGTGGCGGCATCGACCCGGTCATGGGCGACCGCGGCGTCGCGGATCACCTGCTCGNNCAGCCCGCGCAGATTGCGCACCAGCGAGGCGAACTGACCGGCAGTGATGTCGATGGCGATGCGCTCATCGGCCTTCAGTCGCCGCAGCGCCTCCTTGGACAGCGCGAGCAGTTCCTGCTCGTCGGGCAGTGACAGCTCGAAGCGCAGGGCATTGGCGGCCACCACCGGCGGCAGGGCATCGCGGTGATCGATCAGCACCAGCGTGCTGCCGCTGCGATGGCACGATTCCAGGGTCTCGCGCCATGTGCGCAGGACGACCTCGCTGCCCAGGTGGTCGGTGAGATCCAGCAGCACGAGCACGCGCGCCTGCCCGCCCAGGGCGAAGCTGCGAAGCGCGGCGGCCGGCTGCTGGGTTTCGGGTACCGGCTTCTGCTCCTCATTGAAGAGGCCTTCGCTCAGACCCCTGACCACCGACCACACCATGACCGGGCGCCCGACATCCACTGCAGCGCCGACCACGCAGTTGAGCGCGTGATCCTCCTCGCCGGTGACCATGGTGACGCTGGTGTGGCGGGCGCGCAGCACCTTGACGAAGCGCTGGCGATCGCTCTGGCTCATCGTCGCACCATCGGCTTCAATAGCTCTCCGCATCGGTCGGGAATTTCCGCTCCTTGACGTCCTTGTGGTANNGCGCCGATGCCGATGGTCGGGATGCGCAGCAGGTCGGTCAGCCTGCGCGCCAGCGAGGCCGGCACCTTCTCCACCACCACCGCGAATGCGCCTGCGGCTTCGAAGGCGCGGGCGGATTCGATGATGGTCTCGGCCTCTCCCTCATCGGTCCCACGCGTCTTGTAGGTGCCGTAGCTGTGGATGGATTGCGGCTGGAGCCCAACATGGCCCATCACCGGGATGCCGGCATCGACCAGGCGCTCGACGATGTGGCTGACGCTCTTGCCGCCTTCCAGCTTGACCGATTCCGCCATCCCGTCCTGCATCAGGCGCCCAGCATTGCCGAGCGCCTCATCGGCCCCCTTGCGATAGGACATGAAGGGCATATCGGCCACCACCAGGGCGCGCTTGACCGCCCGGGTGACCACCCGGACATGGTAGAGCATCTCGTCCATCTTCATCGGCAGGGTGGTGTCGTTGCCGGCGAACACCATCGAGGCCGAGTCTCCCACCAGGATGACATCGATGCCGGCCTGATCGATGAAGCGGGCAGTCAGGAAATCGTAGGCGGTGAGGGCCGAGATCTTCTCCTTGGACTGCTTCATCTCCTGCAAGCGCAGGGTGGTGACCTTGCGATCGGGAACATGGGGGTTATGTGCTGACATGTCTCCATGATATGGCCACGGTCATAAGAACCAGTGGCGGACGCGCGCACGGCCTCTCGGCGGTCACGGTGTGGCACTTCCAGGCGTGGTGATCGTATTCAGACGTCCAGTGGAACGATCCAGGTCGATCCGAGCCAGCAGCCACTCCGATTGGGCTGCGAGGTGCCGCCGCTCATCTTCCGACTGCTGACGCATGGCCGTCAGGTAGTCGCGGGCGCTGATGGCATGGCCCTTCCAAGCCTCGTCCAGGAGCTCCCGCGCATGGGCCGATGCCACGATCAGATCCCCCTTCTCGCTTTCCAGTTCAAGACGGGCGGTGCGCATGCGATCGCATGCGGCATGGGCATCGACCCGGTAATTGTGCAGGCGCTCGACATAGGTGGCGCGATCATGGCTGCGCTGCACGCGTGCATTGTCGTACTCCTGCTCTGCATGCTCCGGCCAGGGGACATGCATGCTCGCGCCCAGGGTGAAGGAACTGCCTTCACCGCGATTATAGGTGATCGCCGGACCCAGCCGCAGCACGGGATACTGTTCAAAGGCCTTGCGCCGGGCCTCGTAGTCATCCCGCCGGACCTGGGCCTCGGTAGCCTTGAGTTCGAAGCGGCCCGCCAGGATCTCGGCATCGATCTCGGCATCGGTCGGCTCCGCCGCTGCTGGCATCGGCAAGGGGATCTCGAGATCATCGACCTTCAGCGGATAGTCGGGATTGAAGCCGAGCAGCGCATTCAGGCTGCTGCGCACCACGCCCAGATGCGCCTGAGTCGCCCTCAGCTGGGCATGCAGTTCAGCGACCTCCCAGATCACCAGCGCCGGCGACAACTCATCGCCGGCCTGGCGCGGTCCACGCTCCACATCCAGGAGGAAGTCCTGGCAACGGACCACTTGACTCTCGCTGAGCTTGAGCTGAGACCAGGCGATGCGTAGCGCCATGTGCCCATAACGGACGTCAGAAGCGACCGCGCTCTCAGCAGCCAGGATCTCTGCACGAGCCTGCTCGGTGCGGGCGTGATCCGCATCGTACCATGCTGCCCGGGCCGACGGCACCAGGAGCGTATAGAGTACCTCGGTGTCGGTACCGACACCGGCGGTGACGCTGTTGAGGTTGACGTGCAGCTCCGGTGAGAGATTGATGATGGCCCCGATGCTGGTCGATCCGAGCTGGGTGGCAGCAATGCGGCGACCACGCAGATCGGGATTGAAGGCCAGGGCCACCATGACCATTTCGGCCTCGTTAAGCGGCGCATCCGGGTTGTATTGCGGCGTCACCGGACCCTGCTGGTAGGCATGCACCTGGGCTGCCACCGAGGTGGCGGAACGGGCATTCAGGTCGGCGAGTTCCTTCTGCGGCTGGATGATCTCGCTGCGGTAGGAATCGCACCCGGCCAGCACCATGGCCAATGTCGTAACTCCTGTCCAGATAAGCGTCCTATTCCTCATGACGTACCGCTCCCGGTGAGCGGTCGACCCTTCACGGGCCGGCCGTCAGCACCTGATCACGACTCCTTATTTCCCTGGCTTTCCCTGGCATCCGTCCGCTCCCCTGGTGCAATGGTGGTTGTCCTGCCTCGTTGACGTCAGTATAGCAAACGCGCATCCGGCATGGAAGATGAAAACCGCAGATTCATACGGCCGATCCAAGCACAACGTCAATCTCTCAAGTGTCCGAGATAGCGGATGACAGCGTCCAGGATAGCGGACTTAGCCCTTGCGCGCAGCACCCATGACAGGGCCCAGCAAGCTGTGGCACCCCTCCAGGTCATGGGTCATTCGTTTCTGCGCACAGTCACATACGGGCCAGATCATGGCCATGATCGCAGCTCGGCGATGCGCAGCGACTTGCGTCCAGGCATCTGCCTCACATAGTCCTGCACGCAACGGACCGTAGCTCAGCTTGGCTAGAGCGCCTGCCTTGGGCGCAGGAGGTCGCAGGTTCAAATCCTGTCGGTCCGACCACTTCAAGCCCCCTGTCAGCATGCGTTCCGGCAGGGTCCGAATTCCGACCGGTGACGCGCGCTCCCCACCCCGTGGCGAGCCAATGTTCCGCTCCGCCGTGGACTGGATGTGATGCGATACTCCAGGTGTTCGTGGCGCTATCCACCGGGTCCCCTCTCCGCACTTTCGGCGTGCGCGCTCGCGAAGACCTCGCACATCGCCAGGAGGATCAGCCTGCGGATGGCATCGTAGCCGCGGTCATTGGGATCCTCGAGGTTCCCATAGAGCCAATAGGCGGGATCGTCGGCATGATAGCATGGCCGCCAGAACTGCGCGCAATGGATCCCATGCCCCAGGAATGCTTCATGCACATCGACCAGTCTGACGTTTGTATGACGTTTGGCACAGCCAGCGATGACTTGGTTGTAGGCACCGAGGATCGCCAGGCCGTCAGGCCAAACGGGCAGCTCGGCATTGGAGATGTCGCCGACCCCGTCAGTGGGATCGAAGATGGACAGGATGAAAATCTTGACACCACCGGGGAAGAGCTCCCCCAGTCTCTCCACAATCCCATCCAACCTCTTAGCATAGTCGACAATCCATGGTCCCGCCTGTGCCCTGGTTGCTCCATACATCGCTTCCGGCTGCGGCGGGGTCCTGCCATAGTTGTGGATGAGGTCATTGCCGCCTGTGCTCACGACAATGACGCCGAGCGTGTCCATGGGGAATGGATGGAGGTGGATCAGCTCGTTCTCGACAACCGATGACGAGGTTGTGCCAGATATCGATTTGTTCAGCACCTTCATCCGCGAGAAAACGGCGCTGAGATTTTTCCCCTTCATGCCACTGAATTCATCCTTCGGAGGTTCGGCCAACCGTTGGAAGAAGCTGTGTCCGGGTGTACTGCCATACCCATCCGTCACGCTGTCCCCCAGGCCGAGGAGCACCACTGGCCCATCGCGCCAGACCCGCTGAAATGGTTCCGCAGCTACAGGGGGGCCAGCTGGGCCTTCACCAATATCGTGAACAAGATAATAGCGTTTCCAAAACCAGGCTGAGCAAAGGATGAGGAGGCCGGCGGCGCAGATCAACTTGAGGCGGATTGTCATCTTGAAGCCAAGGGCAGGTGGCATGATGCCTCCATTTGGTAACGAATGTTACTATATGAACCGACATCATGCAATGCCGAGATCAGGCGAAGGGCGAGGGCACTCGACCATAGCGATCTCAGCCGGCCATCCTCAAGAACCGCAAGACAACAGGATCGGCATCTCGAGCGGAGGCGAGGAACAGTTTGATAGGCGTCCAGTCGGTCCGACCATGATTCCCTATGCATGCACAATCACCGCCGCTCAGGGTGCGCACGGCCTCGCCGTTGCCTGATCGCTTATTCAGCCATTCGACCGCTCCGGTTATCCAACGCGGCAGTCTCTTCCGCCTCCGTCGAATCTGGTGCTGGATGGGGATTAGGGTGTCCGAAGCCGCTTGGTGACTTGAGGGCCGCATTGGGCAAAGTGACGGCTATTCCAGCTGTAGATCGTTTCCGCTTTGGCCTTGATGGCGCAATGCGCCAACAGCGCATCATAGGCATTGCCGCCAACGATGCCGAGAGTGGCAGCGGACTGCAACGCCTCCGCATAGTCGTCGCCGTCGAGCGGAACGATCGATAGACGTTCACGGATGTTGCCGATGAAGAGCATGGCCTGCTCGCCGCTGATTCGATGCTTACCAGGCATTCTGGTCAAGGTGGCATAGACCTCGGCTAGGCTATGCGCTCCGCAGCTTCCAGTTGAGGTGCCAAGCTTGAGGAAGATAGCCATGCTCGCGTGATGGTGGACATGATCTCCGTAGAATACTGCCACCAGGACCGAGGTATCGAGGAATCCTTTCATTCGCGGCTATCCACGTGACCGAGATCGCGACCCTCGCGAATGCGCTGCAGCATCTCATCGGTAGTTGACGCGAGCATGGACTGCCCGGTGCGCAGCACCCAGACGCCTTGTTCCATACCGAGAGGTCCGGATCCGCGGAACGGTCGCAGCGTGATTCGCTCGCCGGTGACCTCCATATCCAAAGCGTCACCTGCCTCCAAATGCAGTTCATCGCGAAGCGACTTGGGGATGACGACTCGACCAGCCTTATCCATGATGAGACGGGCATTCATGAATGCCATATTATTGTGGGTCAACCCATTTTCAATTCCCATTCGGAGTGCCTGGTCCTGCCAGGATGGCGCCGATCCCATCCGGAATCGCCGGCGATCCCCGGGCAATTCATCAGCCCTTCATGAACCTACCCGACCATCTCCAGGAACCGCAAGACCACGGGATCGGCGTCTCGAACTGATACCATAAAGAGTTCGAATGGCGTCCCGTCGGTCCGTCCAAAACAATCCCCAGCTCAGCCCCCGAGCCGGCAGGCCCACAATCCCGGCCGTCGTCGCCTCCCCGGCACCCTGCTCCCGTGGCTGGCCCGGCTCCCGCTGCGTATCGGGCTGGAGCAGACGCAACGAGCCATGCATTCGCGCTATCCACCAGGCACCCTCCCGGCGCCATCGGCGGGCGCGCGCGCGAAGACCTCGCACATCGCCAGGAGGATCAATCGGCGGATGGCATCGTATCCGCGGTCATTCGGATCTTCAAGATTCCCGTACAGCCAGTAACCGGGATCGCGGCTCTGATAGGTCGCGCGCCAAGGCTGGTCGCAATGGATGCCATGCCCGAGGAAGACAGCATGCACATCGACGAGGTGGACATGCGCATGGCGCTAAGCTCATCCAGCAAGCTCGTGGTTGTACGCCGCGAGGATTGTCAGCCCGTCTGGCCATGCCGGCAGCCCGGCATTGTCGATATCGCCGATCCCATCGGTGGGATCGAATATGGAGAGCATGAAGATTTCGGCCCCACCCGGAAAGAGCCCTTCCGGCCGGGTCACGATGTCATCCAGCCTCCTGCCGTAGTCGGCAAGCCATGGCCTGGCCTGGTCCGAGCTCGCTCCGAACATCGCCTCTTGCTGCGGCGGTGTCTGTCCATAGTTGTGAATGAGATCGTTGCCGCCCGTGCTCACGACAACGATGCCGACTGTATCGGCGGTGAATGGCTGGAAGCGGATCAACTCGTTCCTCACAACCACCGATGAGGTCGATCCCGAGATCGCCTTGTTCAGGCCCGTCATGCGCGGGAACACGGACGTGAGATCCCTGCCCATCATGTTGCTGAATTCGTCGCCTGGCGGAGCGGTCAGGCGCTGGACGAAGCTATGGCCGCGGGTGCTCCCGTACCCGGCCGTCACGCTGTCCCCCAGGCCAAGGAAGACGACAGGGGCATCCCGCCAGGTGCGCTGAAAGAATTCCCGTGCGACCGGGGGTCCAGCTGGACCTTCGCCGATGTCGTGAAGCGGAAAGTATCGATGCCTGATCCAGGAAGCACCGTGAACCAGGATGCCGATGGCGAAGATCACCACGAGAGGTCGTGCTGGCTTGAAGGACAGTGAATGCGGCATGGCGCATCCTTTTGATAACGTATGTTATCATATAATCTGACTACGAGCAATAGCGAGTTAGGGCCTAAAGGCGTGGATGCCCGAGCGTCGCGACATCACCCAGCCTGCGTCTGGAACTGCAGGACGAAGGGGTTGGCGCTCCTGACTGCGGTCAGGAATAGTTCGATTGGCGTTCAGTCGGTCCGACCACCATTTCCAGTGTATCCGCAAGCACTGTCCCTCGGGGTATGCACGGCTCCGCCCCCCTGACCGCGAATTCCGCCATTCAACCGGACCGGTCTTCCCTCGCGCCAGCCGTCGCCGCCGTTGCGTCAGATGGTGGACGGGGGCTAGGGTGTCCGAAGGCGCTTGGTGACGTGAGATCCGCACTGAGCAAAGTGACGGCTATTCCATCTGTAGATCGTTTCCGCCTTGGCCTTGCTGGCGCAATGCGCCAGCAGCGCATCATAGATATTGCCCGCAACGATGCCAAGAGCGGCAACGGACTTCAGAGCCTCACCATAATCGTCGCCGTCGAGCGGGACGATCGATAGGCGTTCACGAATGTCGCCGATGAAGAGCATGGCCTGCTCGCCACTGATCGGGTGTTTACCGGGCATTCTGGTCAATGTGGCATAGACCTCGACCAGGCTATGCGTTCCGCAGCACCCAGTGGATGTGCCAAGCTTGATGAAGATCGCCAGGCTCGCGTGATGGTGGACTTGATCTCCGTAGTACACCGGCACCAGCACCGACGTATCGAGGAATGCCTTCACTCGACATTCCCCAGATTGCCGAGATCGCGCCCCTCCCGTATCCGCTGCAGCAGATCCTCCGTCGTGGACGCGATCATGGGCAGCCCGGTGCGCAGCACCCAGTCACCCTGCTCTTTGCCGAGCGGTCCAGAGCCCCGGAACGGCCGAAGCGCGATCCGCTCGCCAGCGACCTCCATATCCAAGGCGTCACCTGCCTCCAGATGCAACTCGTCGCGAAGAGACTGGGGGATGACCACACGGCCCGCCTTATCCATGATCAAGCGCGCCTTCATGAATGCCATTTCACGTGGGTCAACCCATATTCACCACCCATTTCTCATGCGTGCGTGTGCCAGGGCCGGGCCAATTCCGTCGGCAACGCGATGTACGCCTGAGGTATGGCTGGAGCCTGGAACGGAGGCGGCGCGGTAACAGGCGTCCGGGCAGGAGCCGCACCTGATATCGGATACGCGGATTCGGAATGGCCGCAGATGCGATTAGCAGGGCATCATCTCAACCATCAATCCTGTGACCATGCGATGATGCGCATATGCTTTCGAACAATCCGCTGGATGCACACCGCCCTCAGCTTCTTGTCTGCCCGCATCGCCCTGGCGACGGTCTCGGTAGTCCGTGGTCATCGTGGCGGCGCTGACCACGATGCCGCTTCAACATATTGGCCGCAGGAATCGCGGCGGCAGCCCAGGGAGACGCCGCGTAAGCGATTCGATGACCTGTGCATCCTGGTCCTTCAGGGCCGGGAGGTGCACCCCGGTGCAAACCTGTCCACCGCCTGGTCGAGCCGCTGTCTTGGCAGCGGCATCCCATTCGCATGGCGAGCGTGGCGAGGGAGCGATCACCCCCGGCACCATATCACGTTACCCGACCGCTGGCGCACGGTGGGAGTGAAGCGGAAGTCGCAATAACAGATGATGCAGGTGGTTACGATCCACTATATGCTCCTTCCCCGGTCCGCGGCACGTGCTCGGCACCCGCCGAGCACGACTCTCCTGCGGTGCCATCGGGTGATGAACCTTGCCTCATCTGCCGCGTTTACCCCCGTGCAATGAGCCTTGCCGCCCCTATCCTCCCCCCTTCACCTGCGGGGGCAGCAGCTCGAAGCATGAACGACGGCGACATCGTGCTGATGGAGCGCATCCGCGACGGCGACCAGACCGCAGTGGTCGAATTGGTCGACCGGTTCCAGCACGAGCTGATGGGGTTCTTCTACCACCTGTGCTGGGATCAGCTGGTGGCCGAGGAGTTGGTGCAGGACGTCTTCGTCAATGTCTACCGCTCGCGCAGCCGCTACCAGCCGACGGCCAAGGTCCGCACCTTCCTCTACCGGATCGCCCACAATCTGTGGATCGATCACATGCGCCGCCAAAAGCACCATCTCAGCCTCGATGCCGAGATGGGGGAGCGCTCGCTCAAGCTCTCCGATGTGCTCAAGGCGCCCAGCGGCGAGGATGCCGATGCGGTCAATCGCGACGAGACCATCCGGCAGCGCATCCAGGAATCCCTCGATGCCCTGCCCGAAGGCCAGCGTGAAGTCTTCGTACTCGCGAACAGCCACGGGATGAAGTACCAGGAGATCTCGGAAGTCCTCGGCATCCCAGAGGGCACGGTGAAGAGCCGCATGCATAATGCGGTGCGCACGCTACGGGACGACCTCCAGGACCTGATCGAGCTATGAGCAGCGATTCCGATCCTCTGCTGCGCGCCGTGGCCGATGAAGATCCGGCCTGCCCGGATGGCCGTGTCCTGGTCGCTCTCGGACGCCTGATCCGCCGCCACAGCACCTTGCGGCGCCATTCGACGGACGTCTCGGACGATGTGCTCGCCAGGCTGTCTGATGCCGACAATCTGGAGAGCGAGCTGATCGATGCCTGCTACGATCGTCGGGATGGCCACGCCGACCCGGCACTGCTGCGCCTAGGCGAGCTGATGCGCGGCATCCAGCCTCGGCCAGTCGATCTCAAGGACCGGGTGCTGGCACGCATCCGCGCCTCCTCCCGCCTCTCGGCCTTTGCCTCCGACAGTCAGGCGGTGTTCGAGCGCACGCGCCGCTGGCGCATCTGGAGCGCGGTGATCGCCGGGCATTGCGCGGCGCTCTTGGCCTTCGCGATCTTCGAGATCGGATTCGGCAGCCCCACCGCTGCCCGCCCGACGGGCACTGACGTCGCCACCACCGAGCTCCCCGGCACCGCCATCCCTGGGGCAAAGCTGGCCACCGGCGATCATGACAAGACCGGCGGCGTCCCCGCCGCGTCCCTGCCCACCCACCTCCCCGCCACCTGGCCGGACCTGCGCAGCTTGGGCAGCGACCTGTTCCTGCTGCGCCGGTTTCCCGAGCTGCGCCAGGAGTCGCTCCGGCTCTACGGCATGAGCGAGAGCGCCGAGCCGATCGCCACTGGACTGGCGTGGCTGGTCAGCCAGCAGAATGCCGCCACCGGCTGCTTCGGCGCGCCGAGCGGGAACACCGAGCGCGACTTCGCCACCCAGAGCCTGGCGATCCTGGCGCTCCTGGGCGAGGGCTTCGGCGATCAGGACCGCCTGAGCGCGGCGCGGCGCGGCCTGGACTGGCTGTGCGAGCAGCTGGTCGCCGGCCGGGGAGCCAACCTCCACGACATCGGCTTGGTCGGCACCGGCATGGTCTGCCTGGCCCTGGTCGAAGGCGGGCTGATCCTCAATGATGCGGCCCTCCAGCAACAAGCCGAGGAGCGCCTCGCCGATCTTGATCGCGGCATCCCGTTGCAGGCAGGCGCCGCCGGATTGGGCGGGTTCCTGCTGCTCGCGCTCGAGACCGCCCAGCAGGGCGGCCTGCATGTTCCTGGCCGGCTGCTGCAGCAATCACGCAGCAACATCGGCCGCAGCCTGCCGGCCCAGGATGACGATCCCGGCCGCCTCGGGGTCGCCGCCTTCACCCGCTTCATCCTCGGCCACCGCGACAATGCCAGCACCCTGCATCAGGTGGAGCGCCTCGACGAGCTCCTGCCCACCACCGATCATGCCGGCCGCACCGACCCGCTCGGCTGGTTCTTCGCCACCCTGGCGATGCGCGAAGCGGGCGGCAAGCACTGGGAGCACTGGTCGACCGCCCTGCAGCGTTGCCTGCTGCCGCTGCTGATCCATGAGGAAGGGCGCACCACCTCCCACGTCGATGCCAGACGCATCCGCTATGGCGAGAGCGGAGGCGACATCTTCGCCACCAGCGTCACCCTGCTGGATCTGCAGGTGCCGTACCGCTACCTGCCGATGGCAGCTGCGCCCTAGGGCACGCTTCCAGCCCTGCACGGGCCGGTGCCCTTGCACTCGCGGTCCTGCGGGCCAGCCTGTGCTGATGCAACTCCCCGCCGAGCTCGCCATCGGGACGCTCAGGACCATCCGCGACCTCGCCACCGAGGTCGGGGCGACGATGGTCGAGCTCTCCGCGACGCTGCGTGCCGCCACCGGCAAGACCGGGGTCGACCTGGTCACCCAGGCCGATCACTTCAGCGAAAAGGCGCTGAGCACGCGCCTGGCGCAACTCTTCCCCGAGCACCGCATCGCCGGGGAGGAGGGCACGCGCCTTGGCCCCCCCGACAGCCCGTGGGTCTGGCACATCGATCCGCTCGATGGCACGGCGAACTACAGCCGCGCCATCCCCCATTGGGCGATCAGCATCGGTCTGGCCTATGTCGACCAGCCAGTGCTCGGCCTGGTGCACGGCCCGGCGTGCGGCATCTCGGTCATGGGAGCGCTGGGGTTGGGCGCCTGGGACCACGATGCCCCCCTGCCGATCGCCAGCGCGGCGGGCGAGACCAAGGCCTGGATCGTCGCCACCGACTGGCCCTGGGACCTGCAGGAGCGCGCGCGCACCAACCGCCTGCTCCAACGACTCGCGCCGGTGATCAGGCAGTACAAGACCTTCGGCTCCGCAGCCCTCGATTTCGCTGCCGTGGTGCGCGGCCACGTCGATGCCTACGCCATCAGCAAGATCTTCCCCTGGGACCAGGCCGGGGGCGCAGCGGTCGCGCTGGCGCTCGGCTATGAGCTGCGCACCTGGGATGGCCGACCGTGGGATCTGTCGCATGCCGACATCGCCC
The DNA here is from genome assembly GCA_003136555.1 of Planctomycetota bacterium. GTDB lineage: Bacteria > Planctomycetota > UBA11346 > UBA11346 > UBA11346 > BOG-1363. The sequence goes on from PLEW01000244.1 coordinate 11,787, forward strand.
TCTGCCGGCCAGGCATGTGGGGCGTGCTCGGCCCGGCGCTCGCACCAGGGTGACCGACGTGAGGCAGGCCCGGGCCATGCGTGCGGGGCCTCGCCTCAGGCGAGGCGATGGTAGCGCTTAATGCGTTCGGCAATCGCTGCGTTGGCCGGCGGAAATGCCAGGGCGAGGAATTCCCGGGGCGTGACCCAGGCCAGCGCCGTACTCGCCCGTGCGGACAGCCCGGCGGGATTGAACAGGCGGCAGCGGTAGACATGGAAGGTGAGGTAGCGGTCGCCATAATCATGCGCGAAGCTCATCAGCGCACGTGCGGCCAGCAGCTCGCCGGCGACCTCCTCCAGCAGCTCGCGGGCGAGCGCGGTGCGGTCGTCCTCGCCCGGCTCGCGCTTGCCGCCAGGCAGCTCCCACAGCCCACCCTGGTGCTGGTCCTGCCGGCGGCGGGCGACCAGGTAGCGCCCATCATGGTGGACGAGCGCGAGCACGATGCGCTGGTGGGGCCGGTTGCGATCGGCGATGGCGTCGCCATAGGTCTTCCTGGTCGCGACCGCCTTGAGCGGATTGGCGGTGGCCGCCAGGCGCTCGCTCTGGCCGCGGCTGACGCACAGGCTCTGCCAGGGGCATACGCCGCAGCGCGGGTTGCGCGCGGTGCAGACCGTGGCTCCGAGATCCATCAGGGCGTTATTGTAGGGGACCGGCTGCTGGCGCTCGAGCTGCTCTGCGACATGGTTCCAGATCGCCTCACGCGCGAGCGGCAGCGCCAGGCCATCACGTCGGGCATAGACGCGCGCAACGTTGGTGTCGACCACCGGGACGGCGCGGCCGAAGGCGAAGCAGGCCACCGCGCCTGCGGTGTAGGGCCCGATGCCAGGCAGCTCGAGCAGACCCTCCACGGTGCTCGGCCACCCCGTGCCGCCGGCGATGACCGCACGGCAGGCCGCCTGCAGCCGGTCGGCCCGGCTGGGATAGCCGAGGCCCTTCCAGGCACGATGGAGGGTGTCGCTTGCGGCCGAGGCCAGGGCATGCTCATCTGGGAAAGCGCCGAGGAAGCGCTGGTAGAAGGGCAGCACGCGATCGACCTGAGTCTGCTGCAGCATCACCTCGGACACCAGTATCCGGTACGCGTCCCGCGTGCGCCGCCACGGCAGGTCGCGCGCACTGCGCGCATACCAGGCGAGCAGTGCCGTCTGCGGCGTGGCCGCCAGCCGCCGATCGCCAACGCGCGTACGCGCATTGCCCTCCAGGTGATCGTCCGCCTCACCCACGCTCGCCCTCCTCATTCACCCCAGACCAGGGCAGGAACTCCAATTCTGTGCGCTGCTCTGCCGCTGCGACCTGGAACTGGACGTATTCGCAATAGAACCAGCGAGGACTGTCGTCGCGGATGTAGCCCAGGCGGGTGAGGATGTCCGGGATCATCTTCGCACCGCCGACCAGATTGGCGTAGTCGACCAGCCGGCCGCGGTAGCTGCGCAGCACGAGGCGGACGGGCTCAGCGACGGGGATGCGCGGCGGCAGCTGTGCGCGCATGAGCACGAACCAGATGTCGCGCTCCTTGCAGTAGCCGCTCCAATGCGAGTATTGGCTGGCATTCTGGCTCGGAACCTTGCGCTGGATGACCACCACCTTGCCGATCATGCCGTCAGGCGCCTGCATGGCTCCTCCCTGGCCCCGGGCGCGCCTGGACGAAACGCGGCTGGGTCCAGCAGCGGCCCTGGGCCGAGTGCAGCACCAGGCGCACATAGGCCTCGGTGCCGCGATCATCATAGCGCAGGTCATTGCCGTTGAGACGTGCCGCTTCGAAGCCGCCGCGCACGATCACCGTCGCCTCGATCGGCTGGCCTGCGATCACCCGCACCCCGGTGCGATCCTCATCAAGGCGCTCCAGCCGCAGCCCCTCTTCGCAGACGAAATTACCGTAGGCGAGCGCCGAGATGACCGCCGCCGGATGCACGCGCGTGGTGTCGCAGGCGATGGTGCCGCGTAGCCCGTAGACCGGCTGGGCGAGCGACAGGGCCGCATCCCAGCAGGCCTCGTCGGCTGAGCTGGCGATGGCGAACAGCCGCACTCCGCTGGCCAGGGCGATGCGCTCGAGGCCGAAGGTGCCATGCGGATTGCGCAGGATGAGCAGACCGCCGCTGCCATGGAGCGCCTGCCTCAGGCGGGCGATGGCGCCGATGACCGGCTCGCTGGCTTCGCTCTCCGGCAGCACGATCTCGTCGGCCGAGAGCACCTGCAGCTGCACGAGTTGATCGCGGCACGTCCATTCCAGCACCCGCGTCCAGAGCGCACCGACGATGCCGGAGGGGCCATGGACCTCAACCTGGGCATCCTGGATGCCGGCAGCCAGGGGCTCGAGGGTCAGGCGCACGGTTGCACCCTAGGGGCGGTGGCGGAGCCGTTCAACCGCCCGCCCGGTAAACCTGGTGCGCCGCAATTCCGACCGGGCGGATCATAGCGGCTTGCGTCGGTAGGCGAGGATCAGCTGCTCCGCATCCTCGGAGAAATCGAAGAGCTTGTCGAGCTGGGTGATCTTGAACAAGGGCATGATCGACGGCTTGACCCCGGCCAGCGCCATGCGTCCCTTGACCGCCTTGACCGCCTTGAGGACCGCTACCAGCTTGCCGATCATCGCCGAGGAGAGGTAGCCGACCTCAGCCAGATCGAGCACGATGCTGGGACGCATCGCCGAGCGGTTGACCTCGGCGATCAGGGCATCCGACAAGGAGGTGATCGAGGCCGGATCGAGCAGACGCTCCTTGGTGACCTTGGCAAGCACCAGGTTGTCGTAGCGCTGAACGATGAGGAAATCGCAAGCCATCTGAGCATCCCCTACTCATGAAGTCGTGACATCATCCCGCTGGCGCGCAAGCCAGGCGCAGGAACCATTGCGGTAATACGACAGCTCATCGAGCCATTCCTGCATGATGCGAATGCCACGGCCATGCTCAAGCATGAGACTTTGCGGCAGATCGTGGTCGGGGACCACGGCCTGGGTGAATCCGGTACCCTGGTCGCTGACCAGCACCACCCAGCGCTTGCCATCGGTCGCCACCGAGACCTCGATGTCGAGCCGCGGATCGCCCTCATTGCCATGCATCATGGCATTGACCAGCACCTCATCGAGGCAGAGGGAGACCCAGGGGCAGTCCGCAGGCGAAATCCAGCCGCGATCCAGGAGCTGGGCGCTGATGGCATCCATGATCTCCTGCTTGAGGTCGAGACGCGACGGCCAGTGGGCGGTGAAGACGCAGGTCTCCAGGGCGGGCGGCGGACCGGGCAGGATGCGCAGCTCCTTCATCCCCGACCCCCAGCTCCACGGTATTCGGCCACCACCAGGGTGATGTCATCATGCGGATGATGGGCTCCGAGATGGGAGCGGACCGCGGCGACCACGGCGGCGCAGACCCCTGACGCCCCTTCCTGCGCATGCGCGGCCACCACCGCACGCAGCTTCCCTGTTCCGAAATTGGCGAAATCCGGCGGCGCCTGCGCTTCGCTGATGCCATCGGTATACAGCACCAGGAGGTCGCCCGGCGCCAGTGGCTCGATGTCGGTGGCGGCATAGTCGCTGTCGGCCATCATGCCGAGCGGCAGTCCGGAGCTCTCGTGCTCATCGCTGCGCTGGCTGCCACGCCACACCAGCGGCGGCTCATGGCCGGCGGCGACAAAGCTGCAGGAGCCGTCGACGCCGAGCCGGCACAGCACCATGGTCATGAAGCTCTCATCGCTGAGGTCGCGCTCGAGCAGCCGGTTCAGGCGCGTCATCATCGCCCCGGGAGGCTCCTCCTGCTCATGCAATGCGCGCAGGAAGGCGCGTGCGGTGCTCATCAGCAGCGCCGCCGCGATGCCATGTCCGCTGACGTCGCCGACCACCACATCGAGGCGGCCATCGCCCAGTTCGATGAAATCATAGTAGTCGCCACCCGTCTGATCGCACGATTGCGCCCAGGCGGCCAGCCTCCAGCCGGGGTTCTCTGGTGGCGCTGCGGGCAGCAGTCCCAGCTGGATCTGCCGCGCCACCTCGAGATCGCGCTCCATGCGCTGGCGTTCGCGGTCGCGCGTCACCAGCTGGGCGTTGTCGATCGCCACTGCGGCATTCCCGCACAGCGCCGCCAGCACCTGCTCGTCGTAGGTGCCGAATGGTTCGAGCGTGCGCTTGTTGAGCGCCTGGATCACCCCCACCACCGCACCCTGGTGGTTGACCAGGGGCATGCACAGGATGCTGCGGGTGATGTAGCCGCTGCGCCGATCGATGTCGCGATTGAAGCGCGGATCGGCATAGGCATGGGGGATGTTGATGCTGATCGCACTGGCAGCGACCGCTCCGGCTATGCCGCTGCCAAGCGGCAGGCGGATCCGCCCTCCGCCCTGGGCGATGCGCGTCCACAGCTCCTGGCGCTCGGCATCGACCAGGAACAGGCTTGTGCGATCCGCGCCGGACAGCTCGCTGACGGCACCGATGATCAGATCGAGGAGGCGGTCGAGATCCCGCTCACCGCTCATGGCCTTCGCTATGCCCAGGATCGTCTTCAGGTCCCTGGCCAGGCGGACCGGGTCTTGGTCCATCGATCCATCCTCAGGGTGATCGCCGTCACTCCCACTGCGTCCAGCGCTGCCCAGGTCAGGCGGCCATCCGCCCGCCCACATGCCGTGGCATCGACAACGAGCTCAGGGCGAGAAGGCGGGCTTGGGCGGGCCCGGGGGCGTCGGATTGCCAAAGCCAGGCTGGCCGGCCGCGCCGGCGGGCGGAGGAGCTGGATAAGTCGGCGTGCCGAAGGCGCCACCAGGGGCCAGGGCGTTGGGCGCAGGCGGGAGCGACGGGGTGGGGCCGAGGCCGGGAGGCGTACCAAAGCCGTTGGGCTGCGGGCCGAAGCCATTCGGCGGCGTGCTGCTGCCGGGAGAGCCGAAGGCGCCAGGGGTCGGAGCCGGGGATGTCGATTCGGGAGCCTTTGCCTTGCCGGGGATCTTGAGCTTCTGGCCGATGCGCATGTGCTTGGCATCGAGTCCCGGATTCGCCTCAAGGAGACGCTTGACTGCTTTTCTGCTGCCGAGCTCGCTCTGGGCGATCTGCTCGAGGGAATCGCCCGCCTTGACCACATAGTCGCTGCTCCCGCCGCTGGTCTCCGGAGCGCCGTTCACAGCTGCGCCAGGTGCGGTGGAGGGGCTGGTGGAGGCGCCTTCCGGGAGATTGAGCTTCTGCCCGACCTTCAGCGCTTCCGGGTCGACGCCAGGGTTGGCCTTGACGATCTCCTTCCACTTGGTGGTGGTGCCGAAGTACTTCTTGCTGATCTCCGCTAGCGTATCGCCGGCCGCTACGATGTGGACGTGGCCATTGCCGGCACCAGGTGCCGGCTCGCTGCCGGTGGTGGGCGCAGTGGCGGTGGCAGTGGCCTCCTTGGTCGGCAGCTTGATGGTCTGTCCGGCATGGAGCTCCTCGGCGGGGATGCCGTTGAGCTTCTCCAGCTCCTTCCACCTGTTGGCATTGCCCAATTCACGTTTGGCGATGTTGTAGTAGGAATCGCCGACCTTCACCTTGTAGGCATGCTCGCCAGCGGCCATGGCGGCCTCGGGAGCAGCGGCCTCCTTGCCAGGCTTGGCGGCTCCGTCGATGGCCGGGATGGTCAGCTTCTGGCCGGGCTGGAGATCGCTGGGATCGACCTTGTTAGCCTCGGCGATCTTCTTCCAGTTCTTGGAGGTGCCGTAATACTTCATGCTGATCTCGCCCAGCGTCTCGCCGGCGACCACGAGGTGGGTCTTGACCTCGGTCGTCGCCGGTGAAGGCGTATCGGTGATCGGCGGCGGCAGCGACACAGGCGCAGGGAACGGGTTGGTCGGCGGATGAAATCCGGGCGGGTTCTGCGGCGTACCCTGGAAGCTCGGCAGCGCGGACGAGGGATTGCCGGGCACTGATGATCCCGAGCCAGGCTGGCCCGGCGTGTTGAAGGCGATCGCGGACGAGTCCCCCGGAGGGTTCGACGGCGAGTCAGGCACCGGCGGGGGCGCGGGCGGACCGTTGCCGGCATCCGGGGAATCCAGCGTGGTACTGGTATCAACCGGCTTGGCTGAGCCCTTGTGCTTGGGCAGCACGAAGGCGACCGTGACGAGACCTAAACAAGCGGCGACAATCGCGCCGGCGATGACCACATCCTTGGACATAGAGACCTTCCCTTAGGAGAGACTTGGGCGCGGTATGCCTGCTACCGCTGCGTGTCATGAGACCGGAATCATGCGGCGCCACCGCCGAGTCGGAAGCGCCTGGGTTTTATCCCCCCTCCCCTAAAACACAACCGGAGTCCACGGTTGGTCTTGCCTCCTCCCCACCTGACCGCCTCCGCCCCTGCACCCTGCTTGCGGTGCCCGCTCGGCAGGCCACAACCACCGGATGCTGCGCCTGCTCCCCTGCCTCCAGGCCGACGGCCCCACCCAGATGGTGACCGATGAAGCACTCCTGGAGGCGGCGCTCACCCCGACACTGCGGCTCTACCGCTGGCTGCCGGCCACGGTCTCCCTGGGCTATTTCCAGGATTTCGCCACCATTTCCGCCCAACTACCGCGGATCGACGGCCAATTGCCGCCGATCGTCAGGCGCATCACCGGCGGCGGGGCGATCTGGCATGAGCACGAGGCGACCTACAGCCTGGTCGCCACCCTGGGCAGCGACGGCATCCCCGAGCGCGTGCGCGACATCTACCCCCTCCTGCATGCGGCGGTTCTGGCCGGACTGAGCTCCCGGGTAGCCACCCTGCGGCGCCAGCAGGTCGCCCAGGGCGATCGCCGCTATGCCGAGGAGCCCCGCTGCTTCGCCTCGCCGGCGGCCGACGACCTGGTGACCGCCGATGGGGCCAAGGTGCTCGGCAGCGCCGCGCGCGTCCGCGGCCGGCAGGTCCTGGTGCATGGCAGCCTCAAGCTTGCCTCCAATCCCTGGGACGGCGAGCATGTGGTGGGCTGCGGACTGTCCTTCGACCAGGCAGCGGCGGTCATCATCGAGGCCTGCCGCCAGGCCCTGGGGACCACGCTAGGCGATGGGGAGCTCACCCCCGGCGAGATGGCGCTGCGCGAGCGCATCCACCACGCGCGCTATGCCGACCGGAAGTGGGTCGAACAGCGCCTGGGCCCGCGACCGTGATGCCGCTGTCGCGCTCAGGCGCGGGCGCGGGCGAAAGTCAGCACATCCCCGAGCTTATCCAGGTTCTTGAGCGTGGCGCCGCTGACCGTCCGGCTGATCATGCCGCAGAGGGTCTTGTTCGGGCCGATCTCCCAGAAATCATCGATGCCGGCCTTCTTCATCGCGATCACCGACTCCGCCCAGCGCACCGGCTTGGTCAGCTGGGCCTCCAATAGGGCGGGGAATTCGCTCGCCTGGAGCACCGGCTGGGCGTGCACATTCGCATACACCGGGACCTTGGGATTGCGGAAGGCGGTGGTCGCCAGGGCTGCACGCAACTGGAGTGCCGCCGGCTCCATGAGCGCGCTATGGAAGGCGCCGGCCACCTTGAGCTCGATGGCCTTGCGCACGCCATGATCCTTGGCGAGCAGCAGGGCTCGCGCGCAGGCATCGCGATGCCCGGAGATGACCACCTGGCCGGTGCTGTTGAGGTTGGCGACCTGCAGCACCTGGGTGCCCGTCGGCCCCTTGGCCGCGGCGGCGCACAGCGCATCGGCGCTCGCCTCGTCGGCGCCGATCAGGGCGATCATGCCGCTCGGCTGCAGGTCGGCTGCCGCCTGCATCGCCAGCCCGCGCAGACGGACGAGCTTGAGGGCATCAGCGAAATCGATCGCCTCGGCGGCGACCAGGGCCGAGTACTCCCCCAGGCTCAGGCCCGCGACCGCAGTGAACTGCAGCGGCTTGACCACCGTCCTGAGCACCGCCAGGGCCATCAGGCTGACCACCAGGATGGCAGGCTGGCTGATATCCGTGCGCGTCAGGTCGTCCTCGGGGCCGTTGGCGATGTAGTCGGAGAGTGCGAATCCGAGCGTGCGATCGGCCTGGTCGAGGACCTCCCTGGCAACCGGATACTGCTGGGCGAGGTCCATCCCCATCTCGACATATTGCGCTCCCTGACCGGGAAATACCAAAGCCAGACCCATGACCAACCTCCGGGAGAGTACGGAAAGGCCACGTCCTAGCCTCTTCCCGACCTGAATCCAGGGTGCCGTCGTGGCGGGAGCGGCCCGCCAGCCATCGGCACGCAGTGTGCACTTCCCGTGCTGATCGCCCATCCCCGACTGCCTGGACGTCCAAAACCTCGACATCCGATGTATAACTCCACATACCAGCACCCCCATGCGCGCCGCAAGCCCACCTGCCTGCTGGCACGTTCGATGCGTTGAACACCCGGAGCCGGACCATGGACTTTCCCCGCCAGCGCCATCACCTTCGTCTGAGCATGACGCTCTCCCTGCTCGTCCTTGGCGGATGCCAGGACGATACCGCGCGCTCGACGCCGACGGTCCCACAGCTCCACCCGGCCCGCCCGGCGCTGCACCAGGGGGAGGTGGTCAATGAGGCCGCCGCTGACCTGGTCAGCGTCAGCGAGGCCGAAGGCCGGGTGCTGGTCGAGATGCCGATCGGCTCCGATGCCGGTGTGCTTGCCGGGACCTTCTTCCGCGTCTACGAGGCTGCCGATGCCCGACGCCTCAAGGGCATGGTGCAGATCACCGAGGTCATCGACTCCCAGCGCTCGGTGGCACGACAGATCGCGCTGACCGACCGCAAGAATCCCTTCAAGCCGGGCGATCATGCCCGCGAGGTGGCCGATCTCAGCAAGCTCGTCGATGGTGCCGAGATCGAGAAGACGGCGCGCGCCGAAACCGATCACCAGCAGCAGCTCGACAGCAAGGACCAGCAGAAATTCGCCACCTTGCGTGAGGAGTATCAGCGCGAGCTGGCGAATGCCGAACAGCGCCACCAGACGGAGCTGCAGCAGCTGCGCGCCCAGCTCGCGACCCAGATGAGCGCCGTCATGGCCAACCACGCCCATGAGCTTGAGCTCGCCAAGCTCGAGCACCAGACCGATCTCACGGCGATCAAGGCGACCATGTCCGAGCAGGTCGCAGCCGGCATCGCCGCCGATCACCAGAGCAGCGAACGGCGCATCGCCGAACTGAATGCCGAGAAGGCGACCCTGCAACTGCAGGTCGACAGTCTGCTGAAGCAGCAGGGCGAGCTGTCCATGCGCATCTCCAACCTGGTGAAGGAGCTCGCCAGCCATGACCAGACCCATGGCGAGGAGCTGCGCGCCGAGGTCGAGACCAGGGAGGTCCTGGCCGGTCGCATCGCGGAGCTCGAGGCGCGCGTAGCGGGCAAGCCGGTGCCGGCCAATGTCGTGCTGAGCACAGATCCCGAGCGCAACGAGACGGTGCTCGAAAAGCTCTCGCGCATCACCAAGGAGCTCGCTGCCGAACGCGAGCACAGCAAGCATATAGCCACTTCGTCGACCGAGCTCGAGAACGCGCTGGAGGCGGCCAAGAAAGAGGAGAAATCCCTCGAGGTCATGCTCAACCAGCTCAAGCCGGATGCCGAACGCGCGGTCAGCCTGGCCAAGGAGCTCGAAGGCACGCGCGCCCAGCTGCAGCAGGCCCAGCAGCAGCGCGATGCCCTCGAGCTGCAGCGCCTCGAGGCCGAGCGCAGCCTGTACGATCTGGCCGCACGTGTGCTGCGCCTCGCCGGCTCATCCCCCGAGACCGTCGCCTTGCAGGCCCGCCTGCGCGATGTGCTGACCCCGGGGGGCAGCGCACCGGACGACAAGCCGGTGGAGAACGGCAAGGCCGTACCGGCCCCGAAGACCACGCCATGATGCGCGCCCGCGGCTCCTTCGGCGCCCTAGGCGCCAGCGCCCTGATCGCATCGCTATTGGCCGGCTGCGCCATCGGCCCTCCCCGTCCGCAAACCACCGATGGCCAGGCGGATGACAGCAGCGCTCCGGCAACGGCACCCGCGCCTACGGCAGGGCCTGCAAGCGGCGACCAGGCAGACATCGCGCATCACCTCGACGAGCTGGAGAAGAAGATCAACCAGCTCGAGCATCAGCTGGGCTCCGGCCACGGGGCGCTGCGCGAGGGTTCCACCTTCACCGTCGACAGCGGCGGCAAGGAGACCATCCTCGAACGCTCGCGGCGCCTGGCCAACGAACTCGCGGCCGCGCATGCCGAGATCGAGGCCAAGGACAAGCTGATCGCAGACCTGCATCAGGATCTCACCGGCGCAACGCGGCGCGGCGAGGGCCTGGCTGAACGGGCAGACGCCCTCAGCCATATCCGTGACAACCTGGTCACGGCGCAGCAGGAGCTTGCCGACCGGCAGTCGAAGCTCACCGCCCTCGGCGAGCAGCTCGCCCTCAGCGAGCTCGCGCGCCTGCGCGCCGAACGCGCGTACTACCTGATTGCCAGCGGCCTGATCAAGCTCGCACCCGGCCAGACGCAGGAGCTCGTCGATCTGCAGGAGCTGGTCCGCCAGCACGTCAAGGAGCTCAAGCCTGCCGATGCCGGAAGCGGCAAATGACCCGCTGGACCCCTACCCGCTGCGGCATGCGGCGCCCTGCGTGCGCCCTGCTCGCCCTGCTCGTGCTGCTCGCGCTTCCCGGTTGCGACTGGCCCTGGGCGCGGGCGAAGCCCGAGCATCACGAGCTGCTGTCCAGCCACACCACCCCGCAGGCAGCGGCGGTGCGCCGCGTCGCGGTCCTGCCATTCTACTTCGGCCAGGACGTCGGGCGCTCGGCCGCCGCGATGAACACCAGCATGTCGGCCGCCCTGCGCGAGCTCGGACTGCACGAAGTGGTCTCGGTCAGCGTCGCTCAGCGCGATCTCCTCCTGCCCGACGACCCCGTGCTCGCCAACCACCTGACCACCGACCAGCTGCTCAAGCTGCGCGATGCGCTGCACTGCGACGCGGTGATGATCGGGCGCATCGAGCAGTACGATTCCTTCGATCCGATCTCCATCGGCGTCTCGGCACACCTGGTCTCCTGCCTCGATGGCACCGTTCCCTGGAGCGCGACCGGCCATTTCGATGGCCATCGCCAGGATGTCCAGGACGAGATCTCCTCCTGGTATGACCGAAACAGTGGCGCCGAGAACGCCAACATCAGCGGATGGCGTTCGGTGCTCCAGAGCCCGCTGCTCTTCACTCGTTATGTCGCTGACCGCCTCGCGCTCAGCATCCCGATGCCGAGCAGCAAGGATATGGACAAGAAAACGGACAAGGGCAACAAGCCCTGAGATACGCCAGGCCGCGCCGTCGCCCTGGCACGGATCAGCGATCCTCGGCATCCACCGCCACGCGCACTCCAGAGCCGGTGAAGCCCTCGCCGCTATCGCTCAGGCCGCGTTCGGCGGCGCGGCACAGGCGCAGCTCGCCCGACCAACAGCCACCGCGGAAGACATGCATGCCGGAGACCTGATCAGGTCCGGGATACCCCGCATCCGGCTCCTGGCACCACTCCCAGACATTGCCCTGGCAGTCGAACAGGCCGAGGGCATTCGCCTGCCTGGTCGCGACCAGGTGCGGCCGGCCATCGGCATTGACGGCATACCACGCCACGCTGGCCGGATCCGCGCCGCCTGAGAAGGGTCCGCGGCTGCCCGCGCGACAGGCCGATTCCCATTCCGCCTCGCTCGGCAGCCGGGCATGCAAGCCAGCCACGCGTTGCGAGAGCCGATGGCAGAATTCCTGGCCCGCCTGCCAGGATACTTGGTCGACCGGGAGATCCGATCCACGCGAACTGCTGGGATTTGCCGCCATCACCGTGGTCCAGAGGATCTGCGTGCATTCGGTGTCGGCGAACCAGTAGGGGTGGCTGATGACCACGCGGTGCAGCCCCTCATTGGCTGCCCTGCCCTCCTCATCAAGCGGGCTGCCCATCAGGAAGGTGCCTGCCGGGCAGATGCGGAAGCGCTGCCGTGCTGGACCGACCACGATCTCGACCCACGGGCCCGCGGCATCCAGCCCGCTGGCGCTCGCCCAGGAGGGAACGGAGCGAAGGGATGGCTGGCCGGCCATCGGGGGAGGCGCAGCAGCCGGATGCACCGCTGCGGGAGCGGGAGCTGCCGCGGCCACCGGCGCGACGTCGGCAGCCGGGTCCGCCACCCCCGCAGGCAGGTCCGACGCCTTGAGTGCCGATGTGCGTCCAAGCGCTTGCGGGACGCCCTGCGCTGCAGCGCTGGCGGGTGGCTGGACATCGGCGGGCGCCAACCGCCGATCCTGGCTGACCTGCGGCAGAGGCGTGACGGCTGCCTGCGCTGGCGGCTCTGGCGCAGCCGGCGGCTCGCCGAGCGTCGGGGCACCGGCGTCCTTCAGCGGGACGGTGCTGGCGAGAGTCGGCTCGATCACCGGCGCCGATGCAGGCGGCTCGATGGTCGGCGCCGACCTCGGCGCACCTGGAGGTGCGCCGGCGCCGTGTTCGACCACGTCATGATCGAGGATGGCCTCGGGAAGCGGGATGATCGGCTCGGCAGGCGGGGCGGAGGCGTCCGGCGGGAAGGCCGGTGCGGCGCGATCGGCAGCCACGGCTGGGGTGGCAGCGGGAATCGCGGGCCCCCCTGACAGATGCAGGCCGATGATGAGGGCACAAGCGACGCTCAGGACCACTGCCAGCGCCAGCAGCGCTGGACCAGCACGCAGGCGGTGCATGCCCCCGGGGCGATCGCCATCCGCCATGACGGTGGCCCGGCGTTCGGCCCGCATGGTCGACACCCGGGCGTAGCGCAGCGGCTTTCCGGCGGCCACCAGCGTCAGGTCCTCGACCATCTCATCGGCGGACTGGTAGCGCAGGGCGCGCTCCTTGCGCATTGCATGGTGGATGATCGCACAGGTCTCGGCCGAGATCTGCGGCTGATGCTCCCGCGGATCGGGAGCCATCTCGGCCAGCACCTGGTGGCCGATGAGGAAGGGCGACCGCCCGCCGAAGGGCGGTTGGCCGGTGAGCAGATGGAACAGGCTGGCACCCAGGGCATACAGGTCGGTGCGCGCGTCGACATCGTGCTCGGCCAGCGCCTGTTCGGGCGACATGTAGGCCGGGGTCCCGACCAAGTCGCCGCTGAAGGTGAGCCGCTCATCATCCAGCACGCTGCGGACGAGGCCGAGATCGCCGATCTTCACCGAACCGTCGGCGGCGATGAAGATGTTGCTCGGCTTGATATCGCGATGGACCAGTCCGGCGAGATGGATGGCGCGCAGCCCCCGGCAGCACTCGGCGGAGATGCGCAGCGCCGCCTGCTCGGGGAAGGGGCCGCCTGTGACCATGCGCTGCTGGAGATCCCCGCCGGGGACGAACTGCTGCGCAGTGAAGAGATGGCCATCCGCCTCTCCGGTATCGTAGATCGCAACGACGTTCGCATGGTCGATGCGCGCTGCCACCTTCGCCTCGCGCAGGAAGCGGGCGACGAACGGCCGATCGCTGGTGAAAGCGCCTTTGATCACCTTGAGCGCGACCGGTCGGTCGAGCGACAGCTGTACTGCCTGATAGACCACACCCATGCCGCCTTCGCCGAGCTTACCGACGATGCGGTAGCCGCCGATCCGCAGCGGAGGGGCAGCGCTCACCAGTCCGAGATCCTCGCCAGTCAGCAAGGCTTCGGAGGCCGGAGGTGGTGACCCGGCCGCCGCCGGGGTGGTTGGCGCTCGTTCGTGCTCTGGCTCGCTCGTGGGCATTCAGCCCTCCGCATCGGGGCCGGATGCTGCACCCCTGCGCGGCTGACTGTGCCTCATGAGTGCGGTGTGCAACCGCCATCCGCCCCTGCCGCTCCAGCAGCTCAGCGGCCGATGGCCCGCACCCGTTCATCGCCGACCGGATCATCCGCGCGCGCATCCTCGTCCTCGTCGAGGCTGCTGCGGATCTGCTCGCAGACCAGCCCCTGCTCGCTGAGCGACTCGCGCACGCGCCTGACGCTCAGCGCTTCGCCGGTCACCACCGCGGCATAATCGCCACGGGCGAAGCGCACGCGCTGGCTCTTGGCCAAGGTCGCCAGCGCGAGCAGGAGGAGCACCTTGTCGCCGCGTGCAAGCGGCCGCGAGAAGTCGAGATCGAGTCGCATCACCATGGCGCCATCCTAGCTTTGCGATCTCCCAGGTCACCAGCAACAGCCCGGGCACGCGCACTCCGGCTCCCAGCACCGACATGGGTCTTTTTGGGCTCATATACCCGCCCTGCCATCGCTGGAGGCTCGCACCGAGGCGGCGATCACCCCGCATCGGGCCCTCGGTCATTCCGTCGCCTGCCTCGCAGCTGGCGCCCATGCCCCGTTATGGATCTTTTTTGACCTATAAGTGGCCGCCGAGCCCGCCTCCTGCGGGAGCACCTCCTCACCCCGCAGGCAGGCGTGAGATGGCAGCAGACAGACAGCGCAGCAGTTCCGACGCGCCGCACCCGGGCACTGTACCCCCGCTCTGCGTCCAGCACCTGCGCGATGCTGGGCCCTCTTGATGTTGCCCGGGGTCCACTCGCTCAGACACTCCCCGGCTCTCCACCACCGCTGGCTTGCCTGACGGGCGGTCCCGCCCAAGGTGCCCAACTCGGAGTCGTACCGATGATCCTGCTCCTGCAGCACCAACGCCCTGATGGTGAAATCGATAGCTACCACCTCAAGCCTGGTCGCCGCTACCACATCGGTCGTGGATCCGCCTGCGAAGTGCGCATCCTGGATCTCAAGCTCAGCCGTAAGCATTGCGCGATCGAATTCTCAGACAATGAATGGAAGATCATCGACTTGCTGAGCACCAACGGCTGCAAGCTCAACGGCGAGCAGATCGTCGGCACCATCCCCTTGCAGGCTGGCTCCCGCATCGAAGCGGGGCAGACCCTGCTGACGGTCGCCAGCCTGGGCGCCGCCCCGGTCAGCGCTCCTGCCCATGACACCGACACGCCGAGCGAAGACGTCAGCGACGACCACACCGAGACGACCAAACCGCTCCAGCAGGAAAGCCTGCCGGAGGATGGTACGGGCCGGGCTGCGGCCGAAAAGCAGGATGACGAATCGAATGTCTGGGAGCCCGAACCCGAGGTCGATCCTCTCAACCAGACCGATGCGCTGACGCCAAACCGGCGTACCGAGGATCAGCGTCCGCCAGCCACTAAGCGTCCGACTCCTGCAGCCGCAACCAAGGAGCCGGGGACCGCTTCACGGCGCGCGAATCCCGAGCCCCGGCGCCCGACGGCTGTCTTCCGCAGCGAAGATCAGACTGCCAACGCCCCCCCCGAAACGGAAGTGACCCAGAAGCTCCGCCAGGACACCGCGGCCCTGACTGCACACGCGCCAGACGCAGTCGCACCAACGGCAGCGACACCGCCGCCCCCTCCTGCGACTACCAAGCCCCCGACTAGCGAGGAGCGGGCTTTCTACATCACCGTCCTCGGTCGCCGGGTCGGGCCCCTGACCCGCGCCGCTGCCCGCGAACTCAAGGCTCGGGAACTGCGCGGCTCGCTGACGACCGCCGATCTCGAGGGCTATCCCTTGGGCTGACGCCCGTCATGCCCAACCGGACCTGCGGCTGCCTATCCGCCCGCGAGCGGCAGCAGCAGGCTGGCCTCTAGCCACCGCCGTCCGCCAGGTCACCATAGGCGGCGCTACGCATGACTGCCTCTCGCCCATTGCGCCGGAAGACGACGCTACTGCCCGCGCTCATCGCCTGGAGCGGTGCAACCGTGGTCGCTGCCGATGACGCCAGCGACCCCAAGATCGAAGCCCCCAACGTCGAATTCGACCTCCACGATGGGGCCCTGCTCGCACCGCGGGGCTTCGTCGCACGCTTCGGCGAACGCGTGGTGATGGGCGATGCGCTGCGCTTCGATCGCGACCACGATGATTTCTATGCCACCGGACGGGTGGTCTATGTCATGCCCGGCGTGCGCATCCATGCCCAGCGTCTGGGCATGCACCCCAAGACCGAGAGCGGTGATGCCTGGACGGTCACCGCCTACATCGAGCGCGAGGGACGGCGCATCCGGCTCACCGCCGACACCGCGCATTTCGACCGGCTGAACATCGTCCTCGAAGGCATCCATGCCGACGCCGGCCATGGCGGACTGCTCAGCGTCACCGCCACCTCTGCCCATGTCTACCTGCGCGAGCATCCGGATGCCGACAAGTCCGGCTTCCGCCGCGACGTGGAAGGGGTCGAGCTCATCGGCCCGACGATGCGCTTCATGGGCTTCCCGCTGCTGTACGTGCCGTATGTCTACCGGGACTTCCTCTACGATTACCCATGGACGCGCTTCGTCGTCGGCAGCACCACCCGCCTCGGCACCTTCAGCCGGGGCTGGATCGCCAGCGACCTCCCGGCCCTCGATGGCTGGGTGCCCCGGCTCGAGGCGCGCGGCGACCTCTATTCGCGAACCGGGCCTGGCTATGGCGCCGACGCGCACTGGATCAACCCGTCGATCGGCGCCGGCCTGTTCGAATGGTTCGACACCCCGCGCGAGCAGGTCATGGGTGGGCCCAGCGACGACCAGCCACTGGAAACGCGCAGCTCCCATGTCCTGGATGCCGAGCAGAAGCTGCACGACGGGATAGACGGCTTGGGCGCCGGAGCCCTCTATGCCCGTTGGCTGACCGTACCGAGCGCCGACCCACCCGGCGTCGGCGAGTCGGCTGCAGGCATCCCTCCTGATGAACGCTATCGCTCCGACTACCTGCGCGACGATCTCGATCGCCGACCCTTGGCGCGCCGCGGGGTGACCGGGGCATGGTCGTTGCCCTTTGCCAGCCTGGTGATCGACAATCAGGAGCGCGACCAGGTCGATCTGCAGACCACCGACCGCCTGTTCGGCGCCGAGGCGCTGGTACCCCAGGTCCAGATCGCCGGGCCCTTCCATGTCTCCGGCGACGTCTGGACCGAGGACCTGCGACGCGAATTCTCCGACACCTCGGCGCTGCGCACCCGCTACATCGGCGGGCTGAACTTCATGGACTGGTTCGGGCCCTGGGGCCTTGATGGCGGAGCGGGCATCCAGGGTCTGCGCTACGACAACGGCCGCCTGCTGGGCGTCGATCTCGATGAGCCGCAGAGCCGCTGGCTGCCTGAGGCGAGCGTCGGGCTGCGCCTGCGTTTCGTCGGGACCTTCGACCAGGGCCTGACCAACATCATCACCCCGCGCATCGGCTTCGAGGCCCTGGGGACCGGCCATGGCGATACGCTGCCGTTCTACGGCTTCGGCGACCAACGGGACGTCCTGACCGAGGACAAGCGCTACCTGCTGCTCGGGGTCGACACCTCCTTCTTCAAGACCGGCCCCCTCTTCACCGCCAGCCTGCAGGCTACCCTGGGCATCCGCAGCCAGGACAAGGACTACATCGACGTCAACGGCAATCCCCAGGTGGCATCATCACGCCTGGTATCGGTGATCGGCCATGCACAGGGTTCTCCGATCTCGACCGTCACCATCGTCGGGGATGCGGTCTATGATGGTCAGAACGAGACCTGGACCCAGTTCGACGCCACCGCCCTATGGATCGCAGATCGCTCGCTGATGTTCCGCTATACCGGCGCCCTGATTCCCGCCGATACCGATCACGGCAACATCTGGCAGCAGACACCCGGCATTACGGTGGTCGCCAACCGCTACCGCTACGATTTCGACCTCACCTTCGAGCCCGGTTCCGGACGGGTGCTGTCCGGCATCAGCATCGAGGCGTCCCGCCGCATGGTCGATGGGCTGCTGACGGTCTTCTACGAGGAGATCCTCAACCCCGACGGTGGCGCCTTCGATCAGCGTGTCGGCATCGGCTTCTCCACCTCGCTGCCTTCCGGCAATCCCGATCAGGCGATCAGACCGGCGCATTCGAGCGGCATCGACTTCCATTAGCCCCTGGCGGGGCACCGCGCCCACCCGTCCACTCCAGACGCCGGGGTGGGGCGGATTCGCTCCTCCCACCCCAGGCCGCTCGCCACTTGTCGCCAGCCCAGGGCGAGCGATGGTGGTCCGTTACCGGCATGAGCCTCGCCAACGCCATCCGTGCTAGCCTGGTGATCGGCTGGTTGGTGCTTTTCGGCAACCATGCCCTGCACTACGCCCTCCCCGATCTGGGGCTGCAGGATCGCCACGACTTCGCCGCCGTGGTCAATGCCAACCTCGACCGCGAATTCACCTACCAGCTGCTTCCCGAGCAGGGGCCTGGCATGCACCATCCGATGGGCACCTGCACACTCTCCCTGACGCGCGACGAGAGCCGCTTCTTGCTGACCACCGAACTGCGGCTCACCGATCATGCCATCGATGTCATGCTCGACGCCCTCTTGCCCCAGATGCAGAACTCCACGCATGACAAGAGCCTGCGCCTGACGGTCAAAGAGACCCTCGATGAGCACCTCCACCTCGACGAGGTGCAGGCCACTGGCAGCGCCCATGGCCACTCCGTCAGCGCCACCGGGCACGTCGGCGCCACGGGCCTGGCTGGCACATGGAGCCTCGACGACACCAGCCCGACGCCATACCTCCTGCCGGAGATCACCCCGCTGACCACCCAGGGGCTCGATGTCGCGATCAGCCTTCCTCCGGGACTGTCGCCCGGCGACCGATTCACCTCGCACATGGTCAATCCGGACCTGCTCAAGCTCTCGGCGCACCGTGCCATCGCGGTCTTCCAGGTGCGTGGCCGGGAGGCCGTGCGCACCCTGCATGGCGAGTTGGAACTCCTGCGCGTCGACCTGGAGGTCGACGGCAAGCCCTACTCCAGCCTGTGGTGCGATGCCAGCGGAACGGTATACCGCAGCGTGCAGAGCGGCTCCCACCTGGCACTGATGCTCGACCGCAAGAGCGACACATCCAAGGGTCTACCCATCGTCATCTGGCCGGCTTCGCCATGAACGCTCCCGGCGATGGCGGCGGGCCCGCCGCGAAGCCAGGTCCGGCTCCCGCCCCGCCCGTGCGTCGGCGAGCGCAGCTCCCGGTGCGCGCCAGCAGCCAAGGCGTGGACGGCGCCGATGACCGCCGCTTCTGCCGCGACATGCTGCCACGGGTGTCACGGACCTTTGCCGCCTGCATCCGCCTGCTGCCTCCCGACGTCGGCCACGCCGTCCTGCTCGCCTACCTGCTCTGCCGAATCGCCGACACCATCGAGGACACCGCCGATCTCCCGGTCGAGGACAAGCAGCGGCTGCTGCTGCACTTCCGGCGCTGCCTCGATGCAGGCGGGCCGGGCATCGAGCCCGTATGCCGGGCCTTCATCGGCCTGCGGCCCGATGCCAGCTGGCACTGCGATGATGAACAGCTCGCCGCCCAGGCCGATGCGGTGATGCGCGAGTTTGCCAGGCTCGGAGCCCCGCAGCAGGACGCCATCCGACCGTGGGTTCAGGAGATGTGCAGCGGCATGGCCGAGTTCGCCGTCATGCACAGCCGCGCCAGACCGGACCGCCTTGAGGCGCTCTCCAGCCTCGACGATCTGGACCGCTACTGCTATTTCGTCGCCGGTACCGTCGGGCACCTGCTCACCGAGCTCTTCCGCCTTCACCACCCACGCCTCACCAGGCGCCATTATGCGCGCCTCAAGGAGCTCTCGACCAGCTTCGGCATCGGCTTGCAGCTGACCAATATCATCAAGGACGTGGCCGATGACCGTCAGCGCGGCTGGAGCTTCATCCCCCGCCAGCTGTGCCATCTCGCCGGTATCGCCCCCGAAGAGCTGCTCGCACCCAACTGCCAGCACCAGGCGCGCCTGGTCATGGATCTGCTGATCACCAAGGCCAAGGGCCATCTGATGGATGCTCTGGACTACTGCACCACCCTGCCGCGCAGCGCCTACCGCATCAGGCTCTTCTGCCTCACCCCGCTGTTCTTCGCCGCACGCACGCTCTATCGCGCCGAGCGGGATGCGCGCCTGCTCGATCCCGGCCACAAGGTGAAGATCACCCGCGGCGAAGTGCATCGCATCATCTGCTTCACCTATCTGCTCGCACCCAACAACCACCTGGTGCGCGCCTACTATCGTCAGCTCGCCGGCAAGCGTCGCAAAACCGACTGAGGCGGCCAGGAATGATGGCGGCGAGCGCGGACGCCGCGCTCATCGACCGCTAATCGACGTAGTTGGCGACCCAGCCTGCCGGATCGGTGAAGATGCGGATGGCGGTGATCTGCTTGTCGGAGCACAGGGTGAAGAAGTGCTTATAGTTCCCCGGGACAGTGATGAAGTCGCCCGGATGCAGCTCGGCATCGATGATCTCCCCGCCGGGGGGGAAGAGGGTGAAGACCCCGCGGCCCTGGACCACGAAGCGCACTTCGTCGTCGCTGTGCACGTGCTTCTTGTCGAACTTGGCCAGCATGGCGTCGAGGTTGGGGGTTTCTGGATAGAGCGTCACGACGTCCGCGGTCTTGTAGCCGCGGGTCTTGTACAGGCGCTGGATCTCGGGATCGAATGCCTTCAGCAGCTGTTGCTTCTCGGCATCCGAGAGGTTGCGGCTCGAAAGGTTCTTCGGCAGCCGCTCGGTGCCCCAGACCTCGTAGATGACGTTGGCGCTCTTGCACGCCTGCTCGACCTGGGCGCGCTCTTTGATGACCCGTTTGCTATTGCGGAGGGTGAGAACGGCCATGGCGGTGCTCCCGGCAGGTGATGGTGCGCACCATATGGCTGGAGCTATCGATGCCAAGGGCAACCAGGCGCGGCCCTGGCAGGCGCTCCAGCACGCATTGTGGGCATGGTCCACTGGCGCTAGCGTATGCGCATGGATGCCAGCGAGACACCGCTCCGCGACCTGCCTGGCATCGGTCAGGCGCGCGCCAGCAGCCTCGCGTCGAGCGCGCTGCACACCGTCTGGGACCTCCTGCATGCTCTCCCGCGCTGCCTGGGCGAGCCGCCTCCGGTCTACGACTCCGGCCCTCCGCCGGTCGGCGCGCGCGCGCGCATCCGGGCGGAGATCATCGCCGTGCGCAAGCGCTTCACCCGTGGCCGCGGGCTGGGGCTGGAGGTGACGTTGCGGCGTGTCGACCAGTCCATCATGCGGGCGCGCTTCTGGCGTGCCGCCATGCTGCTGCGCGTGCTGGTACCCGGCACCTGGCTGCTCTTCGAAGGCATGATCGACCGGGAGCACAGCGACCTGCTGCTCCACCCCTCCTTCCACCCCCTAGCGGGTGGACCGGCGCAGCCGCTGCCGGTCGAGCACGGCTGCCGGGTCGCCTACGAACTGCCGGAGGGCTTCTCGCAGGCGCTGTTCGCCAGGCTGGTGGCCAACGCCATGGAGGTCGGCCTGGCCGCCATCACCGACCCGGCCGGGATGCTCGCCGACGAGGCCTACCAGCTGATCCTGCGCCACCTGCATGCCCCGGCATCGCCGGCCCAGCACGAAGCTGCCCGCCGCCAGCTGGCCGAGCGCGAGCTGCTCGCCCTGGCCATGCACTTCGCCGCGCGCCGCCGCTCCTGGTGCGGCCAGGCAGGGCGCGCCTGGCCGTGGAGCGACGAGCTCCACGCCGAGGCCCTGCGCCTGCTGCCCTTCGCCTTGACCCCAGGGCAGGCGGCCGCCTGCGCCGAGGTGCGCGCCGATCTGGCGCTGACGCAACCGATGTACCGACTGCTGCACGGCGAGGTCGGCAGCGGCAAGACCGCCATCGCCCTGCTCGCGATGCTCAAAGCCGTCGAGAACGGCCACCACNNGCTGGCGCCCACCGCGATCCTGGCCAGGCAGCATGCCGATCTCGTCGAACGCATCATGGCCACAGGATGCTCGCGCCTGCGGCTGCGCCACGGCCTGCTCACCGGCGGCATCGCAGAGGGCGAGCGCCAGGCGCTGATGGATGAGATCTCCGCGCAGCGCATCGATCTGGTGATCGGCACCCACGCCGTGCTCGAGGAGGAGGTGCNNTCGACGAGCAGCACCGCTTCGGTGTCGCCCAGCGCACCGCCCTGTTCGCTCGCGCCTCCGCTCGGCAGCACTACCGCCCCGATCTGCTGCTGATGACCGCCACCCCGATCCCGCGCAGCCTGGCGCTGACGCTGTACGGCGATCTTGCGTTGACGCGCCTGGCCGGCCGGCCGCCTGGACGCGCTCCGGTATCCTGCGCCCTGGCCGCCTATAGCGCCTTGTCGCAGCTCGATAGACCGATCCAGACCGCCCTCGACGGCGGCGGCCAATGCTTCATCATCTGCGCCCGCATCGAGGGGGACGGGGAGACTGCCTCCGTGGATGTCCGCTCTGCCCACCGCCATGTGCTCAGCCGCTTCGCGGAGCATGGTGTCGGGCTGCTGCATGGCGGTCTCGGCGAAGCCGAGAAGACCAGCGTGATGGGCGAATTCGCCAGCGGTCGCCTGGGCATCCTGATCAGCACCTCGGTGGTCGAGGTCGGCATCGATGTCGCACGCGCCACGCTGCTGGTGGTGCTCGATGCCGAGCGCTTCGGCCTCGCCCANNTCGGCCTCGCCCAGCTGCACCAGATGCGCGGGCGGCTGGGGCGCGGGGCGCTGCCCGGACGCTGCCTGCTGTTCCACCGCGGAGCCGATCCGCCGGCCCGGCTCGCTGTCCTGCTCACCCACGATGACGGTCTCGAACTGGCCGCCTACGACCTGTCGGAGCGCGGTCTCGGCGAACTCCTCGGTACCGCCCAGCACGGCCACCAGCGACTGCGCATCGCCGACCTGGTGCGCGATGCCGATCTCCTCGACCGGGCCCGTGAGGAGGCGCAGCGCCGAGGAGCTGCTGGCGACAGCCACCATCGGGGTCTCGCACGCCTGCTTGCCGGCGGCCACCCCGCCAACCTGCCGTCAGGCGGCTGAAGCGCCGTGCCGAGCCAACTGCCGGCTCACCGGCATGGGCAGTTGGCGCCAGGGCGGATGGCGCAATGATCGTCCGCCGTGGACAGTGCCTATCAGCAACTCGCCAACCGCCTCTCCCGCGTCCACCGGCATCTGCGCAAATGGGCGCGCCGCACCGGCACCACCTGCTACCGCCTATACGAGAAGGACATTCCCGACCAGCCGCTGATCGTCGACTGGTACGACGGCTCGGCGGTGGTGTGGGCCTTCGAGCGCACCCGCAATGACACCAGCGCGCTGGAGGATGCCTGGCTGGCGCAGGTCACTGATGCCGTCTGCGCCGCCCTCCAGCTCCCGGCCGAGCAGGTGTTCCTCAAGCGCCGGTTCCGCCAGAAGGACCGCCAGTCCGGCGACGGGCAGTACCATCGGCTCGAGCACCGCCACTGCACCAAGGTGGTGACCGAGCAGGGCCTGCGCTTCGAGGTCAACCTCTCCGACTATGTCGATACCGGGCTGTTCCTCGATCACCGACCGACACGCGCGCTGGTGCGGGCCCAGGCCGCGGGCCTGGCGGTGCTCAACCTCTTCGCCTATACCGGATCATTCACCTGCGCCGCGCGCTCCGGCGGTGCCGCAACCACCACCACCGTCGACCTGAGCCACACCTACCTGGAGTGGGCAGGCCGCAATCTGGCGCTCAATGGCTACGCCGCGCACGCCGATCATGCGCTGGTGCGCGCAGACTGCCTGGAGTTCCTCGACGGCCTGGCACGCCGCACTCCCCGCTACGATCTGGTGATCTTGGACCCCCCCACCTTCTCCAACTCGAAGTCGATGTCCGGTTCGTTTTCGGTCTCCAGGGACCATCCGACGCTCTTGACCCAGTGCCATGCGGTGCTGCGTCCCGGCGGGGTGCTCTATTTCAGCACCAACTGCCGCGGCTTCCAGCTTGCCAGCGTAGGCGTTCCGCCATTCGCCATCACCGACATCAGCGAGAGCAGCATCCCGGAGGATTTCCGCAACCGCCGCATCCACCGCTGCTGGCGCATGGTGCGCAGCTCCTGAAGCTGCGCTGGGCAGGGCGGAGGCCGGGGGCCAGCACCGTCAGCCGGCGGTCCTGGTGGCGGTCGGCGCGGGCGATTGATGGCTCAATGGCTGGGGCGGATCACAGCGAGTCCCGCTTGCAGAGCTTGCACGAGGTCGCCACTATCGTCGTCTATGGCGCTCCCAGCTCCTCTCGTACCTCTCCATGAGGCGACCCTCATCGACGAGGCGGCCGTGCTGCTCGGCCAGGATCTCGGGGTGCTGATGGAGAATGCCGGCGCCGCCATCGCCCGCGAGGCGCAGCAGCTCGCCCCGGACGGCACCATCCTGGTCGCCTGCGGTCCGAGCAACAATGGCGGGGACGGCTACGTATGCGCCCGGCTGCTCGCCCAGTCTGGTCGCCGTGTGCAGGTGTGGCCGGTGGTCAAGCCGCGCAGCGAGCTGTGCGAGGCGCAGGCCCAGCGCCTGCCGTCATCCGTCGAGCTGCTCACGGCGGTGCCGGGCGAGCCCCCGGCACTGCTCATCGATGCCGTCCTGGGCGCCGGCATGCGCGGCCGACCCAGGGAACCGATCGCCTCGGGGCTAGTGGCCCTGAAGGCGCTCGCGTGCAAGATCCTGGCGGCCGACGTGCCGAGCGGCCTGGGAAGCGACCTCTGCCTGCCCGCGACCCTCACGGTCTGCCTGCAAGTGGCCAAGCTCGAGCTCCTGCGGCAGAGCGGCATCGGCGAGTTCAAGACGGTCGACATCGGGGTGCTGCCGGCTGCCTACCAGGATGTCCAGCCGACCTGCTTCCGGCGCTTCCCGCCGCTGAAACGGACAGGGCACAAGGGCACCCATGGTGAATTGCTGGTGGTCGGAGGCGGTGTGTTCCCCGGGGCCTTGGAGCTGGCGTGCCGGGCGGCGGTGATGACCGGCTGCGACCTGGTGCGCGCCTGGACCGGCGAGGGTCCCAAGCTGCCGCCGACGGTGGTCTACCACCGCCAATTCAACCGCACCCTCAGCCCGGCCGACCCGGAGGAGCTCACCCCCCTGCTGGTGCGCGCCAGCGCGGTGCTGATCGGCAATGGCCTGGGCCGCGAGCCGGGCTGCCATGAGGCGGCCCAGCAGGCCTTCAGCCTGGCCGTCGAGATGGGGGTGCCGGTGATCGTCGATGCCGATGCCATCGCCGCGCTCACCGACCAGCTGCGCAACCTTCCCGATGGCGATGCCCACATCCTCATCACCCCGCATCGCACCGAGGCGCGCAACCTCCTCGGCATGCCCATCGATGAGGAGACCCTGCACGGCTTCGCCCGTCCCGATCGCGTGCTGCTGGCCAAGGCGGTGGTCGACCTGATCAGCGATGGCTGGCGCTGGCAGCGCAATCCCCGTGGCAATCCGCGCATGGCCGTCGGTGGCACCGGCGATGTGCTGGCCGGCCTGGCCGCCGGACTGATGGCCCGCGGCGCGAGCCCATTCGATGCCGCGCGCATGGCCGCACTGTGGATCACCAGCGCCGCCGACCAGCTGTGGCAGGAACAAGGGCCCTGCTATGACGCCGAGAGCGTGCTGGAGCGCCTTCCCGCCACGCTGCGCTCGCTGCTGGCACCGCTTGGCATGTGGCCGCCGATGGTCGGGTGAAGCGCGGGTGCCCACCCTGCGGCGAGCGCTCAGCGCTGGAGCACTTCGTCGCTGAGGACCGCATCGTCCACCGCCCCGGGCGCAATGCTGATTACCTGCCAGCGGTGGGTGACCTCATCACTGCGGTATTCGACCACCAGCGGCAGCCCGGGAAGCGTGGCCAGGTTGCTGGCGAGCGAATCCTTGTCGTCGGCTGAACTGCTGAGCAGGCCGATGGCATAGAGGTTCGGCAGCCCTTGGGCCAGCACCACGGTGCAGGACTTGCCGTCTGCGCGCATGGCGAAGCGCTTGGCGGGGATGCCCTCAAGCACGACGTCCTGCGCATCGTGATCGAGCTCGCGCACCGGCGGCAAGGCGGCGAGCGGGACGGTTTCGCGCTTGCCGCCGACATAGAGCAGCTCCTGCGCATGCGCGCGATCGACCAGCAGGCGCGGGCCGTCACCGGTGACCTGCATGCGGCCGCCCTTGATGGTGAACACGCTGGTGCCCACTTGGATGGGCTTGCCGCTGGCCAGTACGATCCGCTCGAGCTCGGCTTCGTAGGTGCCGATATCCTCAAGCAGGATGCGCCGCACCGTCAGGGGGGCATTGTGCATGTCCTGCTGGGCCTTCTGCAGGCGATCGCGCAGGATGCGGGAGTAGTCATCGAGCTCCACCCGGTCGGAACCGCCGACCGACGACGGGCCGACCAGGGTCTCCTCGACGGTGATGACACCTGACCATTCCACACCCCAGCCGGAGGCCGCTAGCATCAAGGGCAAAACCAGGCCCAAGGCCCGATTAAGCCAGCCGCAGCGGTGCTTTACCATAGCCATCCACCGTACCGCTGCGCGCCCGGCTGGCAATTGCAGGTACCCGACAGCGGTGGCGGCGCCTAGCGGCCCACCGCAGGGGGTCGGCACGGACTGATGACGGACCGCGCTCCGGCACGGCGGACAGCGCTCTCAGGGCATGGTCTCTCCGGGGCAGGTTGTTCGGGCAGGATCGGCGGTCGACGCTACTGGGTGTGCGGAAGCCTAGAGCGAGCCACCACTTGCCACAACGCAGGAAGGCCAACAATGCGCCCTCCCCTAACGCCGCCGAGGCCCCCACGATGGATCACCTTGATCAGCTCGAGCAGCAGAGCGTCTTCATCTTCCGCGAGGCATTCCGCCATTTCGAGCGGCTGTGCATGATGTGGTCGATCGGCAAGGATTCGACCGTGCTGCTGTGGCTCGCACGCAAGGCCTTCTTCGGGCACATCCCCTTCCCGCTCATCCACATCGACACCAGCTACAAGCTGCCGGAGATGATCCAGTACCGCGACCGGCTGGCGATGGAATACAGGCTGACCATGATAGTCGGACAGGACGAGGCCACGATCAAGGCCCGCAACACCTTCCCCGACAAGTTCAAGGCCAATCCGGCGATGAGCGAAGCCGAGCAGGCGCTCGCGCGCAAGGAGTGCTGCTCGCTGCTGAAATCGTCCGCCCTCAAGGCGACGCTCCAGGGCACTGGCATCCGCCGCCGGCTCAACCTGACCACCGGCGTCTACGACATCGACCCTGATCACGAGCCTTACCACGGGGTGATCGGCGGTGCCCGCTCGGACGAGGAAGGCAGCCGTTCGAAGGAGCGCTACTTCTCGCCTCGCGACAAGAACAACGCCTGGGATGTCGGTGATCAGCCGCCTGAACTATGGAACCAGTTCAAGACCGATTTCGCCCCCGGTACGCACGTGCGCATCCATCCGCTCCTGGATTGGACCGAGCTGAACATCTGGGAGTACATCAAGCGCGAGTCCATCCCCACCGTGTCGCTGTACTACGACCAGGGCAAGGGCACGCGCTACCGCTCGCTCGGCTGCGGTCCCTGCCAGAAGCCGATCGAGTCGACCTCCAAGAACGTCGACGAGATCATCGCCGAGCTCAAGAGCGGCCGCCTGCACAACATCGCCGAGCGCTCGGGCCGCATGCAGGATGGCAAGCACGGCTTGGAAGAACTGCGCCGCGAAGGATACATGTGATGGCCATCAGCCGCTGCAGACCGCCGCACGCACCCGCCGTGCCCGCCCGTTCCATGTGCGCGGCGGCCCGCACCACCCACCGCCTGGCCCGAGCCGCGCTTCCGGGAAGGATGCCATGACTCCATCCGCACCGATCGCGGATCGCGTCGAAGCCGATCGCGACCAGATGAACATCGTCATCGTCGGCCATGTCGACCACGGCAAGAGCACGCTGGTCGGGCGGCTGCTCGCCGACACCGGTTCGCTGCCCCAGGGCAAGCTCGAGGGCGTCCGGCGGGAATGCGAGCGCACCGGCAAGCCGTTCGAGTACGCCTTCCTGCTCGATGCGCTCTCCGACGAGCAGGACCAGGGCATCACCATCGACACCGCGCGCTGCTTCTTCAAGTCGAGCAGCCGCGACTACATCATCATCGATGCGCCGGGGCATATCGAGTTCCTCAAGAACATGATCTCCGGTGCGGCACGAGCCGAAGCCGCGCTGCTGATGATCGATGCCAAGGAAGGGGTGCGCGAGAACTCGCGCCGGCACGGCTACATCCTCGGCATGCTCGGCATCAAGCAGGTGGTGGTGTGCGTCAACAAGATGGATCTGGTCGGCTACCGCCAGGATGTCTTCGATGGCATCGAACGGGAGTACCGCGAGTTCCTCGCGGGGATCGGCGCGGTCAGCCCGCGCAACTTCGTCCCCATCGCCGCGCTCAGCGGTGAGAATCTCATCACGACCAGCCCCAACATGCCGTGGTACCGTGGCGAGAGCATCCTCGCGCTGCTGGACGGATTCACCAAGCAGCCGCCCAAGACCGCCCAGCCGCTGCGCATGCCGGTCCAGGCCATCTATAAGTTCACCAGCCATGGCGATGAGCGGCGCATCGTCGCCGGACGCATCGAATCCGGCCAGGTGAAGGTCGGCGACGAGGTGGTCTTCAGCCCTTCGAACAAGAGTGCGCACATTAGCACCATCGAAGGCTTCAACACCCAGCCGAGGAGCGAGATAACGGCCGGCTGGTCGACCGGCTTCACCCTCAGCGAGGAGATCTACATCACCCGCGGCGAGGTGATGAGCCGGAAGTCCCAGGCCCCGCTGGTCGGCACGCGCTTCCGCGCCAACCTCATCTGGCTGGGCCGCAAGCCGATGGCCCAAGGCCGCGACTACAAGCTCAAGCTGCATACCTGCACCCAACCGGTGCGCATTCAGAGGCTGCTCAAGGTCCTGGACGCGTCCCAGCTCGACGGGGTGCTGGAGAAAGACTCCATCGGCCGTCATGACGTCGCGGATGTAATCCTCGAGACCCGCCAGCCGGTGGCCTTCGACCTCACCACCGACATCGAAGGGACCGGCCGCTTCGTCATCGTCGACGGCTACGACGTCGCCGGCGGCGGCATCATCACCCAGGCTGTGCCGGACGACCAGGATGAACTGCGCAGCGAGGCACGCCTTCGCGACTTCTCCTGGGTGCAGGGCAGCATCACCGTCGAGGAGCGCGCCAAGCGGCTGGGCCACCGCCCGGCCCTGGTGATGTTCGTCGGCAAGCAGAACTCCGGCAAGCACCGCTATGCCCGCGCGCTCGAGCGCGCGCTGTTCGATCGCGGTACGTTCAGCTACTTCATCGACGGCACCAACGTCCTGATGGGCGTCGATCATGATCTGACCGTCGACGCCACCCAGGCCGAGCTGGTGCGCCGCTTCGGCGAAGTCGCCTACCTGCTGCTCTCCGCCGGCGTGATCCTGGTCTCCACCACCAATGCCATCGGTCTGGCCGATCACAGTTCGGTCCAGGCCCTGATCGGCGCCTATGCCTCGGTCGCCGTCGAGGTCGATCCCGGCGGCCTCTCCACCGCCCCCTGCGACCTGCGCATCCGCGGCACCGAGACCGAAGCCGAGGTGATCGCCCGGATCATCGCTCTGCTCGGCCAGAAGCAGGTGCTCGGAGCACCCTGACGCTGCGCTGGCGTCAGCTGTGCGCAGAGGCACCACCGCCGCTCTCAGCGGTTGCGCTCGAACACCACCATCACGCGCTCCGGATCGCCATCCTCGAGCACTACTCGCCGCTCGCTGACGAAGCGATAGCCGAGTCCGGTACAGGCGGCCAGCGCGGCCTGGCGTTCATCACCGGCGAACGCCGGCCCCTTGTAGATGACCAGATGCCCGGATTTCTCCAGCAGATCCGCCGCCTCCTCGAGGATCAGCGAGGCCTGGCCCATGGCCCGGCAGGTGACCAGCTGGCAGGATCGGCGCAGCCCGCTGGCCTTGATCGCCGCTTCCGATCCGCGCATATGCAGTGCGCGCGCCTGCGCATTGCCGGTCAAGGTGCAGGCGGCGGAGAGGAACTCGACCTTCTTCAGGCGCGCATCGACCATCACCCACGGCATGTTCGCCAGCCAGGTCGCCAGCGGCAGCCCCGGATAGCCACCGCCCGAGCCGAGGTCGACGCATGCCGCCCCCTGGGAGAGGTGGCGCAGGCGGGTGTCGCCGACCAGGGCCAGGCTGTCGAGGACATGGAGCTTGAGGTAATCGCGCGGTTCGATGATGGTGGTGAGGTTCAGCCAACGGTTCACCCCCACCAAATGGCCATAGAGGGCCTCCATCTGCGTACGCCTGGCATCGGCGTCGGGGATGCCGAGCTCGCGGCAACGCACGGAAAACCAGCGCCAATGCTCATCGCCGAAGGCGATCGGCGGGTGCAGGGCGGGTTCAACGCTGCCCATCGCAGGGTCATCGGCTCTTTGCAGTTCGCGTTTCGACATAGTCCGATGGGAGCTTCACCGTCCGCTGGGCCATGCCATCGCTAATACGCCCCCGGTCCGCAGGCCCGAAGCTCCCCCCGCTTGCCAGCGCCACCTTCCGCCCATCATCGTCAGCGTGGACTACCTCGTCATCGCCCGCAAATACCGCCCTCAGACCTTCACCGAGGTGACCGGCCAGGAGGTCGTGGCGCGCACCTTGACCAATGCGATCAAGTCGCAGCGCGTCGCCCATGCCTACCTGTTCACCGGGCCTCGCGGGGTGGGCAAGACCAGCATGGCGCGCATCCTCGCCAAGGCGCTGTGCTGCGAAACCGGGCCGACCACCGAGCCGTGCGGCGTCTGCCAGCATTGCCGCATGATCACCGACAGCGGGCATCCGGACGTCGCCGAGATCGACGCCGCGCGCTACAATGGCGTGGATGCGATCCGCGAGCTCTCGGACAATGCCAGCTTCTCCCCGACCCTGGCGCGCTTCCGCATCTACATCCTCGACGAAGTGCACATGCTCTCGACCTCGGCGTGGAATGCCCTGCTCAAGCTGCTCGAGGAGCCCCCGGCCCACGTTCGCTTCATCTTCGCCACCACCGAGGTCGAGAAGGTGCTGCCGACGGTGCTGTCGCGCTGCCAGCGCTTCGACTTCCGCTCGATCGACCTCGATGCCATCGTCAAGCGCCTGCGCGAGATCTGCGTCAAAGAGCAGGTCCAGCTGACCGATGCGGTGCTCTACCGCATCGCCCGCGCCGCGGGAGGCGGCATGCGCGACGCGCAGACCCTGCTCGACCAGCTGATCGCGGTATGCGACGGCGAGGTCATCGAGGAGGACCTCAACCTGCTCCTCGGGGCAGCCCGCGGCGGCGATCTCGATCTGGTGGTCAATGACCTGCTGTCGGGCAATGCCAGCGCCGCTATCGAGACGCTCGATCGCATCGTCGCTGGCGGGGTGGCGCCGACGACCTTCCTCGAACAGCTCATCGATCACGCCCGCACCGTGCTGCTGGTGCAGGCCTGCGGGAGGGAATCGCCGGCCGTCCGCCGCCTCGGCACCTGCACGCCCGCCCTCGAGGCCCAGGCCAAGCTGGCCACCCCCGAGAAGACCATGCGCACCTGCCAGATCCTCATCGGCAGCCAATTGGCGCTGCGCCAGGGAGCCGACCCGCGCTTGCAGCTCGAGCTCTCCTTCGTCCGCATCGCCGGACTCGGGCAGCTGCTGGATGCCGACACCCTGCTGCGCCGCATCGAGCGCCTGGAAAGCGCGCCGGCAGGAGCGTCTGCTCCGCACCCCCGGTAGGGCCGGGACCGTCCCCGTCACGGTCACCGGCCCGCACCGAACTCCCCTCCGAGCATCATCCTTCCGCGGCGCGCCAGGGAGAGGGCGCCCCTGCCTGGCCGCTCACCCAGCAGGCCGACGCTGCGCCAGCCGCTCCCAGCCCGGCCGCGCCAGCCTCGTCGCCACGTCCAGCCGAGCTGGCCCCCCAGGCCCTGCTGAGCCTGCTGCAGAGCCGTTGGGGTGAACTGGCCCGCAACGCGATGCGCGATGGCCAGGTGAGCCTCGCCGCAGCACTCACCGACAGCGCGCCGGTGGCGCTCGCGGGCGACCTGCTGACCGTCGAGCTGCCGGCCCCCTTCTGCGCCCAGCTGACCATCCGTCCCGACATGACCCAGCAGTTCGAGGCCGTGCTGCAGGCGGTCGCCGGACGACGGCTGCGGGTGGTCGGCCGTCCGCGCAAGGGCCAGGCGGGCGATGAGCGCACTGACCGCTACCGCCAGGCGCAGGATCATCCCCTCGTGCAGCTGCTGATGAAGCGCTTCGAGGCGGACATCGTGGCGCGCGAGATCATCCCCACCGAAGAATGGCTCAGGCGCATGCAGTCCTAATGGCGTACCGGCAGCCGGTCGTCAATGTCACACGCATGAGCATGGGGCGTTGCTCGATGTCGCATGGCGACGAAATGTCCATGGCCCATCCGACATACTCTCCTAGCATCGCCCGCCAGCGGACCATCTTCCCATGAAGCCAGAGCCTATCAGCGTGGATGCTCCCATCCGTCGCGATGAGACCTCCGAACTCATGGGCCAGGGCGGAACCTACCTCCGCCAGCCAACCCAGATCGGACCCTACAAGATCATCCGCGTCATCGGACGCGGGGGAATGGGGACGGTGTACCGGGCACAGGTCGTCGTTTCTTGCGAAGTGCCTATCGGGCAGGAAGTTGCGATAAAGCTTCTGCGCGAGACCGAGGAGAAGGAACGACTGCGTTTCGCACGCGAGGCCGGCTACCTCCAGGCGCTGCGGCATCCGGGGATTGTGCGCGTACTGGATGCTGGTGAATTCGAAGGCCAGCCCTATCTGGTGATGCAGCTCGTCGAGGGCGGCCATGCCGACGACCTGCTGGTGCCGGGCAAGCCTTTGGACGAGCAGCGGGTGGCCGATCTGGCCATCCAGGCACTCGAGGCGCTCCAGGTGGCCCACCTAGCCGGCATCCTGCATCGCGATATCAAGCCGGGCAACATCATGATCACCCCGTCGGGCCAGGTGAAGCTGGTCGATTTCGGCCTGGCCCAGTACATGGACGCCGAATCGCATCTGACCGCCACCGGGGCAGTGGTCGGCACCCCCGCCTACATGAGCCCGGAACAGGCTGCCGGACGGCGCAACGAGGTGGGCCGGCGCTCCGACGTCTACAGCATGGGCGCATGCCTCTATGAGCTGGTGACCGGCCAGCAGCCGTTCACTGCGGACAACTCGGTCGCCTTGCTGCGCCGCATCATCGAGGAGCCGCTGGTGCCGCCCTCGCAGCTGCGCAAGGACCTCCACCGCGATCTCGAGACCGTGATCCTCAAGGCGATGGCGAAGGATTACCGCGACCGCTATGAGAGCGCCGAGGCGATGGCCGCCGACCTGCGCCGCTTCCGCCTGGGCGTGCGCATCCGTACCGGGCGTCCTGGCACCCTGCTGCCCTTCTTGCGCACCGCCTGGCACCACCGCAGCACCATTGCCGGCCTCGGGCTGCTGCTGTTCGTTTCGGCCTCCCTGGCGACCCTGATGGTGGTCCAGGGCCTCAAACGGGCGAAGGCGCAGAACTCCAGCCCGAGCCCCGTCCTGACCACCACCGAGAAGCCTCCGGAGGACGATCCCTCGCCTTCCGATCCGTGGGTCGCGACCTTCAAACAGGCTGAAGCGCTCGATAACCCGAAGAGCGCCCTGAAGATCAAGCCCGCACCGACCTTCGGCAAGGACGCGGTCCGGACCGAGACCATCAAGCGGGTGAGCGGCTCGGTGCGGCTCTCGGTCAACATCGAGCTGCGCGACGTCAACTTCCTGGTCGAATTGATGATCAACGACCGCGACATCGGCCGCGGATACCGCCTACGGCTGATCGGCAGCAAGAACAACGACCGTCTCGAACTGCTGCGCGAGAAGCGGGTGGTCACCAGCCGCGACCTCGGTCAGCTGTCGCGCGGGCAGACCATGCGCATGACCATCGAGCGCAACGACAACACCATCATCGGCCTGATCGGCAAGCGCGAGCCGCTGCGCCTGCCCGACCTGGTGCCCATCGAGGGCGAGAACGCCTCGGGCGTCTACATCGCCTATGTCCCCGGTGAGGTGCGCATCAGCGACATCCAGCTCGACCGCCAGCGCAGCACCCTGTTCATCAGCGCCCTGGAGCTGGCCGACAACGAGCGCCAGGAGAACAACTTCGGCCTGGCGAAGGAGAAGTACGAGGAGTTCCTCCATGATCACCCCCAGTCGCCGCAGGTGCGTGACGCCCAGCTGCGCATCGGGCTGTGCCTCGAGGCGATGGACAATCCGCTGGCCTACGAGCAGGCGCTCAACACCTTCATCGAGGTGGCCTCGGCCAATCGCGACGATCCGCGCTACGTCCTCACCGCCACCGTGCATGCCTGGAGCTGCGCCCTGCGCCTGGGGCGCTACGAGGAGGCAGAGGAGTTCTTCGATGCCGTGCGCCGCGACAACGACCTCAGCACCGTCCTGGCCACCGTCTCGGAGGCGATGATCCAGGACCTGGTCAAGGACTACCTCACCAGGGCCAGCACCATCGCAGCCGCGGAACCTGAGCGGGCGGTAAAGCTGTACACCGATGGCGCGGAGATCGCCACCTACCTCAAGCAGACCGACGCGGCGGGCCTGGCGGAGACCGCCGCCGGCGACATCCTGATGTCCCTCAATCGCAGCAACGACGCGCTCGAGCGCTACCGCGCGGTCAGCAGCAACATGGAGCTGCCCGTGCCGTTGCGCATGAAGGCCCTGCTCAAGGTGGCGGAGGCGGAGCGCATGCGCGACCATCTGGAAGCCGCCGAGATCGCCTACGAGGTGATCCTGTCGCATCCGCAGCCGGTCGAGGACTACCAGTCCCAAGCGCGTCTCTGGCTCGGCGACATCTATGCGCAGAAGGGCGATACCGCCGGTGCGCTCGCCTGCTGGGGAAAATCGAAGGAGGACAAGAGCCTGGCCGGCATGATCATGCGCCACATGCTCAACGGCGAGGTGCCCATGCCCACCGGCGATGACCGTTTCCACGCCAATGATATCGAGTACTTCAATGCCCGCCTCGCCCTGCTGCGCGGCCATCCGGAGCAGTTCCTCGAACGTCTGCAGCACGTCGTCGACATGGGCCCGGCAAATGATTGGCCGTCACCCTTCGCCCAGCACCTCCTGCAAGTGCTCCAGAGCGGTCGCAGCGAGGCCGATGTCGAGGCCCACCCCTCTCCGGCAGCCGAATCCAGCGAGATCGCCCAGCCGGTGCCCTAGCGCGCCCGCAGCCACTCCGGCAGGCGCGCAGCAGCCTGCCCCGACGGTGCATGGCCAATCCTCTCCGCGGCACCCCATCACCTGGTGCACGATGCCGCGGCTGGAGGCGGAGGCGCTGCCGGGGAGGTCGACGTCAGTCGTCCTCCTCTTCGGCTGCCTCCTCGTCTTCATCGAGGTTTTCCTCCATGTCCTCGTTTTCCTCGTTGACGATGTCGACGAACTCGTCGAGCGCGTCGCGAATTGCTTCGTTGACCTTGAACCCCTCAGTCTTGAGGAGCTTGATGATATCCTCTTCCAAGCCCATTGGCGAACTCCTTACGGTGACGGCTGTGGCGGTTTCCTAGCAGGAGGGTTGGCGAACGCCAGAGCCTTGTCCTGATCACGCCTGAAGGCGGACCCTTCCGGCCCGGTGGCGCCGCATCGCCTGCCGATGACTCCGGACGTAGGGCTCCGCCCGCCGCTGTCAATGCATCGCCTTTTCTGAGGCCATCGGGCAATGGCGCTTGAGCGCTCCAGGAAGGGGCTACATCGGCCTGCATGAGCCCGTCCGATACCCTGCCGGCCACCATCGGCATCCTCACCGTCTCCGATCGCGCCAGCGCCGGACAGTACCAGGACCTGGGCGGTCCAGCGATCAGCGACACGCTGAGCGCCTATCTGCGCAGCCCATGGCGGAAGGTCTACCGCTGCATCCCCGACCAGCAGGAAGTCATCGAGGCGACGCTCTGCGAGCTCTGCGACCAGCAGGGCTGCGATCTGGTGGTGACCACCGGGGGGACCGGTCCGGCACCGCGGGATGTCACCCCGGAAGCCACGGAAGCCGTCTGCAGCAAGCTCCTGCCCGGCTTCGGCGAGCTGATGCGCACGACCTCGCTGCGCTACGTGCCCACCGCCATCCTGTCGCGCCAGACGGCCGGTATCCGCGGCCGCAGCCTGATCATCAACCTGCCCGGCAAGCCCAAGAGCATCCGCCAGTGCCTGGATGCGGTGTTCCCCGCCGTGCCCTATTGCCTCGATCTCATCGGCGCAGCCCGCCTGGAGACCGATGAAGCGGTCCTGCTCGCCTTCCGCCCCCCGGCGTGACTCCGGGGGGATCGCCCGAGCGCACGCCCAGCCCACCTAGAGGATCTCGACCAGCTGGAAGCCGGGGTTCTGGCTGAGGCAATAGCGCTTGTCCCATTCGCTGGGCAGCAGCACCACCGGCTTGCCGCGATGATCCTTGGCCAGCAGGGTGCCATGCGTGGGCTTGAAGGCATCGACGTCGCCGACCAGCCAGCCGCTGCACTGGTAGGGCAGGTCGCTGAGCTCGGTCTCGACCCCGTACTCGTCGCGCAGGCGGTACTGGAAGACCTCGAATTGCAGACGTCCGACGGCGGCAATGAAGGGATCGCCCAGGGGGTTCTCCCAGCTGCGCAGCACCTGCACCGCCCCCTCTGAAGCCAGCTGAGCCATGCCACGGTCGAACGATTTGCGCTTGGTCAGGTCGAGGGGACGCACGCGGGCGAAGACCTCGGGGGGGAACTGCGGCAGCGGCGCATGCTCGAAGCCGTCCTTCGCCGGCCCCCCCTGGCTGATGATGGTATCGCCGATGGCGAACCCGGAATTCACCAGGCCCACCACATCTCCGGGGTAGGCGAGATCGAGCGTCGTGCGGTCGCGCGCGACCAGGGTCTGGGGTCGACTCAGGCGCACCTCGCGGACGAATTCGCCACGATGGTAATGCTTGACCACCAGATCGCGCTCGAAGCGGCCGCTGACGATGCGTACGAAGGCGAGGCTGTCGCGATGGCGCGGATCCATGTTCGCCTGGATCTTGAAGGCATAGGCGCTGAAGGGCGAGCGGATCGGGTCGATCTCGATGGTCGCACCTGCCAGGGTGGTCGCCTGCCGGGGTCCCGGCGCGGGGGCGAGGGCGATGAAGGCGTCATAGAAGGGCTCGATGCCGAAGTTCGTCAGCGCCGAGCCGAAGAACACCGGGGTCACCTGATTGGCGAGGAAGGCCGCATGGCTGAACGGGTTGCCGGCCACCTCGAGCATCTCGAGGTCGTTGCGCATCCTCGCCGCCAGCACCTCCCCGAGCTGCGCCGCCGCGCGCGCATCCGCGAGGGGGATGCGCATCATCTCGGCGCGCTGCGCGCCGCCGGCCGCGGTCTTGCGGAAGACCAGCAGGTCGCGGCTCGCACGATCCACGATCCCGGCGAATTCGCGCCCCATGCCCACCGGCCAATTCATCGCGCTCGCCTGGATGCCGAGCACCTCCTCGACTTCGGTCATCAGCTCCAGGGGATCGCGGCCCGGTAGATCGCACTTGTTGATGAAGGTCAAGACCGGGATGCCGCGCAGCTTGCAGGCGGTGAACAGCTTGCGCGTCTGGGTCTCCACGCCCTTGGAGGCATCCAGGACCATGATCGCGCTGTCGGCCGCCGTCAGCGTGCGGTAGGTATCCTCGCTGAAATCCTGGTGGCCAGGGGTATCGAGCACATTGATGATGTGGCCCTTGTACTCGAATTGCATCGCCGAAGCGGTGATCGAGATGCCGCGCTCCTGCTCCATCGCCATCCAGTCCGAGGTCGCCATGCGCCCGGTCTTGCGATTCTTGACCATGCCCGCCGTGCGGATCATGCCGGCGTAGAGCAGCAGCTTCTCGGTCAAGGTGGTCTTGCCGGCATCCGGATGGGCGATGATCGCGAAGGTGCGGCGACGGCTGGTCTCTGCCGGCAGTTCAGGGGCGCTGGGGAGTTCGGACATCGATGCACAACCTCGTCGCTGGAGCCGCGCCCGTGGCCGGTGGGCGAGGGCGCCATAGAGCAGGGGCAACACCATTCACAGCATCGGGCGCGGCGCAACTGGGTTTCCGTGCCCCTGCCACACTGCGCCATGCCCGCTCGACGGTGCAGCGCCCGCAGGCCGACAGCGCTCGACCGCCAGGCCCGGGATGATGTGATGCGGCCGTGTCCACCCCCAGGTACCAACCCTTCTATTGCGAGGAGAACATCTGGCAGCTCTGCCAGGATGCCACGCTGCCCGTCGGCGCCCACCTGGTCGCGGTGATCACCGGATCAGGGCGGCAGCAGCGCCAGCGCCGTTGCGCCTTATGGCATCAGCGCCTGGCACCCCACCCCGGCGGGGCGCTGCTGTGGGACTACCATGTCGTGCTGCTCGCCGACGCCGGCCCCTGGCAGGTGTGGGACCTCGACAGCGATCTCGGGGCGCCGGTCGCCGCCGCGGCCTATCTCGCCGCCACCTTCCCCGGCCAGGAGCACCTCGCACCGATGCTGCGTCCGCAGTTCCGCCTGATCCAGGCCGCCGCATATGTCGCGGCGCTGCGCAGCGACCGCTCGCACATGCGCACGGAATCCGGAGCCTACCGGCAGCCTCCGCCCTCCTGGCCGCCACCCGGCGGTGGCGGGACGCACAACCTCGATCGTCTGCTCGATCCAACCGACCCCTTCATCGGCGAGGTGGTGGATCTGCCCTCCTTGCGGATACGTCTCGCCTGCCGCTGACGGCGCAATCCGGGGAGCAAAGCGAAGCGGCCAGGATGGCGAGCAGCACCCTCCTCAGCGGGCGAAATCGCGCATGCCGTTGCGCAGCCGCCGCTGCAGATCGCGGTGGCGGCTGCCCTGGAATCCGCGCGCCAGCCCCGCGGCGCGGGTGAACTGCTCCAGGGCGGCGGTTCGGTCATCGAGCATGCCCAGCGCCTCGCCCAGACCGCACAGGTTGAAC
Organism: Planctomycetota bacterium; assembly: GCA_003136555.1. GTDB lineage: Bacteria > Planctomycetota > UBA11346 > UBA11346 > UBA11346 > BOG-1363. The sequence goes on from PLEW01000244.1 coordinate 50,369, forward strand.
AAGCGCAGGCCATCCCCGTCGATGGCCACCTGGACATGCCCGGCGCCATCGACCCCGTCGATGTGGGCGAAGCAGGCTTCCGCCTCCCGGTGGAGACCGGCGATCAGGCGCCAATCGCTCCCGGGTATATGGTCGGGGCTGGCGCAGACCGCCTGCCAGTAGAGGCATTCGGCGCGCTCCTGCACCTCGTCCGCGCGCTGGAAGGCGCTGGCGGCATCGCCATAGGCCGCCGCGATCTGCCCCCAATCCCCCGCCATGCGCTCCTGGCCGATCCTCAGCCAGCTGGCCATGTCCTTGATGATGCGCCCATATCCCCGCCAATCGCCCGAGCGCCGACAGAGCTCGGCGGCACTGCGGTAGGAGCCGCTGAGCACATCGCGCTCCTCGACCTGGATGCCGAACTTCCCCCAGCGCCGGAGATTGGCGAGCAGACCCTGGCAGCGACCCTGGCGATCGATGTCGCCGGCCTCGGCGAACAGGGTCTCCGCCTCATCGAGGCAGGTGCGCCACTGCTCCATGCCGGCAGAGGACATGTCCATGCGCAGCATGCCCAGGTACAGGATGCTGACCCCCTCGGCGGCGATCGAGCCATGCTCGACACTGCGCGCCGCACCGCCGGCGAAAATCGCGCACGCGGCATTCCGCGCATCCGCATCCATGCACCAGGCGCACTGCGACAGCGCCGCACCGCGACCCTCGATCGCCAGCACATCGTCGGTGCTGAAGAGCGGATCGCTGGCGCAGGCCGCCAACGCCGTGTCGACCGACTGGTCGGCGCGCTCGCCCTGGACCGGGTCGATGCTGGCGGCAAGGTAGGCGTCCTCGGCCAGGAGCATCGGATGGCGCAGCGGCCACTGGCGCACGCGGTTCTGCCACTGCGCCCGCAGCGCCGCCGCATGCGGCATTCCAGGGCGGGATTCGCCCTGGCGACGTGCCAAGGCGAGCTGCGCGAAGATCTGGCCGGCAGTCAGCAGGCCGACCGCCTGGCCATCGCCCTCCCAGGCCGCGACCACCGGCCGGAGGCAATCGACGCGCTGCATGCCATTCCACCAGCCCAGATCCACCAGGCGCGCAGCTGCGCTCAGCGAGCCGGCATTGGCGGCGGCGACCAGCCTGATCTGGTGAGCGGTCGGCTCGATGCGCGCCGGCTCGCGCAGGTCGTCGCGGATGAGCCCCTCGAGGGCGCGACGAACCTGGTCGAGCTGCACACCCTGCGTCAGCGCCGATGCCTCCTTGATCCACCCGGCCTCATCCGTGAGCTGCCCGGAGGGCGCCGGGGCATCCCCCGGCGAGGAGGGCGGCAATGCCGCTTCCGCGGCCGGCGCTGATGCGCCCAATGCCACGCCCACAAGCACGAGCAGCCAGGAGGGGAACCGCCTCACCCCTTGTGTATAGCGCCGAAGCGCTCGCCAGCCAGCGATGAGCGCAGGCGACAGGGGTCGGCGCAGCCTCGAGCCGGTCAGGCCTTGAGGGCGAAATCGGGGACGCGGGCGCTGAGCTGGGAGAAGTCGAGATAGCGGTAGATCGACTTCTCGAACGGATTCACGCAGGTGCTCATGGTCTTGAGGTATTCCTCCTTGGTCGGGATGCGGCCGAGGATCGAGATCACTCCCGCGAGCTCGGCACTGCCGAGATAGACCTTCGCATCACGTCCCATGCGGTTGTCGAAATTGCGCGTCGAGGTCGAATACACTGCTGAGCCCGGGCGCACGCGCGCCTGGTTGCCCATGCACAGTGAACATCCCGGGATCTCGCGCCGGGCGCCGATGGCGCCGAAGAGGCCGTAGTGACCCTCCTGCTGCAGCACCGCCTCGTCCATGCGGGTCGGCGGGCAGATCCAGGTGGTGGCCGTCAGGTATTCCACCTTGCTGTTCTTGTACACGTTGGCGAGTGCGCGGAAATGGCCGATATTGGTCATGCACGAACCGACGAAGACCTCGTCGATCTTCTCGCCGGCGACCTCGCTGAGGGTCTTGATCTTGTCCGGATCGTTGGGACAGGCGAGCAGCGGCTCATCGATCTGGTTGAGGTCGATGACGAAGATGCGGGCGTACCGCTTGTCAGCCGCCGCGCTGGCCGAGCCGATCCGGCGACCGCCCACGCTGATGTCGACGGTCGACGTCAGCTCGAGCCCGGCATCGGCACGCAGCAGGGTCGGCTTGGCCAGCCAGGCCTCCATGGCGGAGATGCGCCGCTCGATGGTCGGCCTGGCGCCATAGCCGTCCTTGAGCATGTCCTTCAGCAGAGCGATGTTGGAACGCAGGTAATCGGCGACCGAGGCCTCGGAGAGGTTAACTACGCACGCTGCCGCCGAGCGCTCGGCGCTGGCATCGGAGAGCTCGAATGCCTGCTCGGCGGTGAGATGCTCGAGCCCCTCGATCTCGAGGATGCGACCGTTGTAGACGTTCTTCTTGCCCTTCTTCTCCAGGGTCAGATCACCGCTTTGCAGCGCGATCCAGGGAATGGCGTTGACCAGATCGCGCAGCGTCACCCCGGGACGCAGCGCGCCGGTGAATCGCACCAGCACCGATTCCGGGACATCGAGGGGCATGTAGCCGATGGCGGCGGCGAAGGCCACCAGCCCGGAGCCGCCGGGGAAGCTGATGCCGATCGGGAAGCGCGTATGGCTGTCCCCACCGGTGCCCACCGTATCGGGCAGGCACATGCGGTTCAGCCAGCTGTGGATGATGCCATCCCCGGGACGCAGCGACACGCCGTTGCGCTCGACGATGAATTCGGGCAGCCAGCGATGCATCTTGGCATCCTTGGAGCTCGGATAGGCGGCGGTATGGCAGAAGCTCTGCATCACCAGATCGGCGGAGAAGCTCAGGCAGGCGAGCTCCTTGAGCTCGTCCGCGGTCATCGGGCCGGTAGTGTCCTGGCTGCCGACGGTGGTGACCCGGGGTTCGCAGCTCATACCTGGGCGAACGCCGCGGACGCCGCAGGCCTTGCCGATGATCTTCTGCGCCAGGGTGTAGCCCTTGCCATCGTCGTTCGGCAGGTCGGGCTTGGCGAACAGCGGTGATTCGCCGAGCTTGAGGTAGGCGCGTGCCCTCCACGTCAGCGCCCGGCCGATGATCAGGTTGGTGCGCCCGCCTGCCCGGTATTCGTCGAATACCGTCGGCGACTTGACCGTCCCCACGGCGATGGTCTTGCCGCCCTTCAGCACTTCGCCGGTCTGGGTGCGGATGGTGATCTCATCGCCGGTGGCCAGCGCGGAGATGTCGGCGGTGTAGGCCATGCCTCCGGCATCGCGGAAGGTGTCGAGGAATATCGGCGCGATGATGCCGGCCAGGAGGAAGGCGGCGGTGCGCTTGTTGGGCACGTGCGGGATGTCCCGCCCGGAATACCACATCACCGAGTTGGTCGCGGATTTGCGCGACGAGCCGGTGCCGAACACGTCACCGATGATGATGGTCCTCTTGCCGGCCTTGCGGTTGGCGTTCAAGGCCGCGATCGCACCGGGGTCCTTGGTCTTGTAGATGTCCAGCGCATGCAGCGGGATGTCCGAGCGCGTGCCCGCGCTCTGCGCCGGCGACAGATCGTCGGTATTGGTCTCGCCGGGGATCTTGTAGACCACCCCGCTGACCTCGGGCTCGATCACCGCTCGGCTGGTGAACCATTCCGCCTCGGCCCAGCTGAGGATCACCTCCTTGGCGGTGGCGTTGCCGCCCTCGGCAAGGGCGCTGACCACCTGGAAGTTGTCGAAGATCAGCACCGTCTGCTTGAGTGCCTGGGCGGCCTGGGCGCTCAAGGCCCCTTCCAGCTCGCGCACCAGGAAGGGCACATTGTAGCCGCCGATCATCGTCCCCAGCAGACGCACCGCCTCCTCACGCGAGATCACCGGACTGGCCACATCGCCGTGCTCGACCGCGCCCAGCCACTCCGCCTTGACCTTGGCCGCCGGATCGACCCCGGGGCTGACGCGGTCGACCAACAGGCGCTTGAGCACCTCCGCCTCGCCGGCAGGCGGCTTGAGCAGCAGGGCGCACACCTGCGTGGCCTGGTCGGCGGTCAGCGGCAGCGCCGGGATGCCCAGCTTCTCTCGTTCAGCGGCGGCGGTGCGGTATTCGGCTAGCATGGTCGGCCTCAGGGTGGTGGTTGGGCACAGCCTAGGACGCGCGAGCGGCCTTACCAATGCGAGCGACGCTGGTCGAGCCATAAGAAAAACTTATCGAGTTTTTTTACCGATCAGTAACATGCCAGGGTGCACCGGGGCCTCGGCCGGCCCCGGGCTACGCGCGTCCGCCACACCACAGGATCAACGGCATGGACACCGAGCACCTGCAGCACTTCCTCCTCCTCGCGCAATCGGGGAACATGACCAAGACCGCCGCGCGCGTCCACCTGACCCAGCCTGCCCTCTCGGGGCAGATCAAGCGCCTCGAGCATCTCCTTGGCGCGACGCTCTTCCACCGCCAGGGCCGCGGCGTGGCGCTGACCCAGGCCGGGGAGACCTTCAGGAGCTTCGCCGCCGATGCCCTGAACCAGATCGATGCCGGACGTACTGCGCTCGGTTCGCTCAGCTCGCTGGCCAGCGGCACCATCTCGATCGGCGGCGGGGCGACCAGCACCACCTGCATCCTGCCCGCGATCATCGGCGCCTTCCACGCACGCTATCCGGGCATCCGCTTCAGCATCCGCGAGGCGACCTCGCGCACGGTGGTCGAGGCGGTGCTGTCTGGCGAGCTCGACCTCGGCCTGGTGACCCTGCCGGTGCCATCGTCGGTCGACGCGACACGTCTCTCCGTCGAGCCCTGGGTGGTGGACGAGCTGGTGCTGCTCGTCCCGCCGCATCACCCGCTGCGGAACCGGCGGCGCTTCACCTGGCGCGATCTACACAACCAGCCCCTGATCGCCTTCGAGAGCGGCTCGGCGGTGCGTCAGCTGCTCGATCGCCAGCTCAGCCACCATGAGGTCAGGCCGTCAGTGGTCATGGAGCTGCGCGCCATCGGCACCATCACCAACATGGTCGCCGCCGGCATCGGACTGGGCTTCGTCTCGCGTCTCGCGGTGCCCCTCGCCCACGCCCTGCGCTGCGCCGATCGCACGCTCGAACGCCAGCTCGCCGTGATCGAGCGGCGCGACCGCAGCCGGACTCCGACCATGGAGGCCTTCAGGGCCGCCCTCTTCGCATGGGAACCGACGCCAAACCAGGCCCGCCGCGCCACGCGCAGCGAACGCTCCCGCCATGGGTCGGTGTAGCACGCACGCGCTTGCGCAGCGAATCGACACCGCCCTTGCCTGGTCGCCATCCCTTCGCAGCATGGATGGCCAGCATCCCATAGCTGAAATGGCATAACAGCGTCTCGCGCGTCCCCCATGCCTGAGTCCGCTGTTTGCATCGTCCCGTCAACCCCCAGGTGCGGTATCCAGACATGATCCTGGCGTCCCAACCGCACTATCGCCCCAGCAGCGCCCCGCCCCAGCTGGGCGCTGCGCGGCAGGACCTGCAGCCACGGTGCTACCCGGCGCAATCGGCCCGGTCAGCGCCGTGAGCGGGCCTGCGGCATGCCTCGCGGTCCTGCAGGCAACCCTCGATGGGCTGCCGGCGCCGCTCGCCATCCTCGATGCCCGGGGCGTGGTGGTCTCGACCAACGCCGCGTGGAAGCGCGCTGAGCTGGACAACGGCGCCTGGGAAGACAGCGGCAGCGAACGGCACAGCTACCTGGAGGTGTGTGCCGGCGCCGACGGGCCTGACCACGACCACCTCGACGAGGTGACGCGCGGCCTCGAACAGGTGCTGGCCGGTGCGCTTGCGCACTTCGTGCTGCCCTATGTGGTGCGCAACTCGGTCGCCGAACGGCCCTTCCGCCTGGTCCTCACCCCGGTTGCGCAGCCCGTGGGCGGCGCCCTGGCGCTGCATGAGCACTGCGGCCGCGACACGCAGACGCTGCCGGGACCCACGGATGGCGGCAGCCTGCACCTGCAGTACGCAGACCAGGCACCGGCGGTGATGTGGGCCGCCGACGTCCAGCTGACGGTGGGCTGGATCAACCAGGCGGGCCGCGCCTTCACCGGAGCCACTCCGGGCAGCTGCCCGGAGTGGGACGAGCTCATCCACCCCGACGATCGCCCGCACTGCAGTGTCCAGCTGCGCGACTTCGCGGTGTCGCGCGAGCCCACCGTACGACGCTACCGCCTGGCCCGCCAGGATGGCGTCTATCGCTGGGTGGAGGAGCGCATCACCGGGATGCGCCATCCGGATGGCACCTTCGCCGGCCTGATCGCCTGCTGCAGCGATATAACCGACGCCATAGATGGCGAGGCGGCGATCCAGGACCGCTGCCTCCAGCTCGAGCGCGAGCTGCGCTTCGCAGATACCCTGCTGGGGATGTCCCAGGCGGTCACCGGCAGCGACAACCGCGACCACCTGCTGGATTCCATGGCGAGCATCCTCGGCCGGGCGCTCGAGGTCGACCGCTGCCTGATCTTCGATGTACGCCTGCCCAAGAGGCAGGCCATCGCACTGTGCGAATGGCTGAACCCCGCCTGCCCACGCGCGACCTCGATCAGGCGCGACTACCCGCTCGAACTCTTCCCGGAGAGCCTGCGCTACCTGTGGGAGATGCGCTCGCCCCTCGAGAGCCATCGCGATCAGCCAAACGCCCGCCTCGCCAGCGAGGGCAGCGCGCCTCTGCTGCATGAGGGGATGGACATCAACAGCCTGCTGTGGCATCCGATCGTCTTCAGCAGCGATGGCTTCTTCCTCCTGGTCTTCAACCAGGTCTCGCATCGGCGCGCCTGGAAGGGCGAGGAGCGGCGCTTCCTCGATTCGATGGCCAACCTGGTCTCCATCGGGCTGCAGAAGATCGGCATCGCCAGCGAGCTGCGCGAACGCGGAAAGCGGGTGCGCCTGGCCGAGAGGCTGGAGGCCATGGCGCGCGTCTCGGGCGGGGTGGCGCGCGAGGTCGGCAGCCTCCTGGCGAGCATATCGAGCGAGGCGCAGGCGTTGGCGGACCAGCAGCTGCTGTCCGGCCCTGTCGATGCCCATGCGCTGGAGCTGCTGAAGACCATCGACCGGGCGCGCCTGATCAGCAGCCAGCTGCACGCCTTCAGCCGACCGCCGCCGCGCAATCCGCAACTGGTCGAGATCGGCGCGCTGATCGCCGGCCTGACCGCTTGGATGGCCGGCTGGCGCGACGACCGCATCGCGGTGGCCTCCATCCAGCCGCCCCAGCCGATCTATGTACGCGCCGATGGCAACCAGCTCACCGTGGCGCTGATGAACCTCGCCACCAATGCCCGGGAGGCGATGCCGGAGGGCGGCCGCCTGGCCATCGCGACCTCCCTGCTGGCGCTCGACCAGGCCATGGCGCAGGGCCATGGCGTGCCCGCCGGCGTCTATGTCGCCATCCGGGTCAGCGACACCGGACGCGGCATGCCGCCGGAAACAATCGAGCGCGCCTGCGAGCCGTTCTTCACCACCAAGCAGCGTGGCCAGGGGTACGGCCTCGGCCTGTCAAGCACGCATGGGCTGGTGCACAGCTACGGTGGCCTCATCGCCATCGACAGCCAGCCGGGGCAGGGCACCACGGTCACCATCTCCCTGCCGACGGTGGCAGTCTCCTCCGACAAGGCCACGGTCACGCCGTTGTGCCTGCAAGCGCTCGGGGGCGATGAGACCGTGCTGCTGGTCGAGGACGATCCGGCCGTGCTCGGCCTAGTGCGCGATGCGCTCCGCCACCAGGGGTATTCGGTCCTGACCGCGACCGGCGGCGCCGAAGCGCTGGCGGTCGCCCAGGCGCACCGCGGGCATATCGACCTGCTGCTCACCGATGTGGTCCTGCCCCAGATCAGCGGACCCTCGCTGGCCTGCCAGCTGCTCATCAGCCGCCAGGACCTGCGCATCATGTTGATGTCCGGCTATCCCGCCGACGCCTTCACCGCCAAGCGCGAGATCGCCCAGGCGGCCTTCCTCGCCAAGCCTTTTACCATCGACGAGCTCATCCGTACGGTGCGCTCCTCGCTCAGCCGGGACGCTTCAGCCCCGCCCTGAACCGGACGGCGCCGCACGACGCGCCGTCCTAGGGCGCATCCTCGACGCCGAGGCCGGCATCGATCTCGGACTTCAGCAGCTGCTCCAGGGAAGCGAGCACGGCGCCGCGACCTGGCAGATCGCCGACCAGCCCGCCTTTCACCCGCACCTTCACCACCCGGCCATCGAAATCCCAAAGTTCGAGATCCCCGCCGGCGGAACGCACCTCGGGCATGAGCTTGGACTGGACCACCTGCTGGATGCGCAGCAGGGTCTGGATGCGGCCCTTGGGACCGGCCGGCGCGGCGTGCGCGGCGGGTGCCGCGGCGGGCGCGTGCAGCATCTCGTCAATGATCTTGGGGATGTCGCTGCGGCAGCTGCCGCAGCCGGTGCCCGCGCCGGTGGCATTGACGACCTCCTCGGGGGTGGTGCATCCCAGGGTGGAGACCGCCTGGCGCACGGTCTCATCCAGCACCCCGAAGCAGCGGCACAGCAGGGGATCGAGATCCTGGTCGTGCTCGCTCTCGCCACCCTGGTAGGCGGCCAGGGCGGCGTGCAAGCCGACCCTCCCCCAGAGGAGCGGCGGCAGTGCCGCCGGGTCCAGCCCGCCGAGGTGGCGCGTCAGCGCGAGCGGCCCCACCGTCTTGGCCTCGTCAAGCTCCATGCCGAGCAGAAGCTCGGCCATGGCCGAGGTGGCCGCCACCTGGTCAGCGCAGTTGAACACCTGGAACTTGGCCTGGACGATGCGCTTGCCGGCCGCATCCACGCTGAGGTAGAAGCGCAGCGCATCCCCGACCACGATCGAGCCGACGTCCCCCACCGCACTGGCGTTGAGCAGCTTGCCGACATTGCGGGGCCGGCGCGCGTGGTCATCGAGGAGTTCGGCGGGCGTCATGTGCCATGCAGGGTTGCCACAGGCGCGCGTGAAGCAAGCGCCTGACGCTACTTGCCTGCCGGCAGGGCGGATCCGGCACACACCCCCACCACCTGCAGGGCCTTGTCGTTGATCAGGTAGCGTTTCGCCAGCGCGCTGATCTCGGCGCTGGTGATGGAGGCGTAGTCCGCCTCCATCCGCTCCGCCCACTCGATGCGGAAGGGCTGGCTGGCGGAACGGCTGAGCACGGATGCCAGCCAATATTGGTTCTGCTGGCGCTGGGCCGCCAGGTTCTTGAGGATGGGGGTCATGACCTGGGCGAGCAGCTCATCGGAGACGCCCTTCTCAGCGAGCTCCTGGGCGATCGCCAGGATCGCGGAGCGTCCCTCCTCCACCTTGGCCGGGGCCACCCCGACCTGGGCGATGAGGTAGCCGAAGCCGCGATAGGCTTCGCTGGCGGTGCGCATCGCGAAGGGGCTGTAGGAATCCCCGAGCTCCTGGCGGATCTTGACGCGCATGCGCTCGTCCAGCACGCCCGCCAGCACCCCGACCCTGCGGGTCCTGGAGATGTCATAGAAATCCTCGGTCGGCCAGGCCACATCGATCAGCGCCCGCGCCACCGTCCCCGGCACCTCGATGCGGTGCAGACCGGCGGGCAGGGGCGGGCTCTCGGCCAGGTGGGAGGTGTCGATCGGCTGCCCAGGCGCGGCCCTGGTGGCCAGGCCGACGACCGGCTGGCGCGTCGGCAGGCTGCCGAAGTACTGGGCGATCAGGCTGGCGGTGGATTCCAGCTGCACATCGCCGACCACGTTGACGACAAGGGGCGCGCTCTCCAGGTAGGGCGTCAACCACGGACGGACGGCGGCGAAGCCGACGCCAGCTGCCTCCTCCGGGGTAGCCGCCCGGCGTTGCGGGGCACCGCTGACGGCGAGCGCCTGGAAGGTGCGGCCTACCTGCGCATCCAGGCTGGTGGCGATGCTCTGCAGCTGCTGGTGCCATTCCGCCTTGGCGATAGCCTCGCCGTCGGAGCGCCAGCCCGGATCGGTGAGGAAGGCGCGGATCTCCTGGAAGCAGAGCTCGAGCTCCTTGGGCAGGCAGGTCGCGGTGAAGGCGAAACCATCCTCGTCGAAACGTGGACCGCTGAGGTGCACCGAGCTGGCCGCCAGGACATCGTGCAGCTCGTCCGCCGAATGCTTGCCCAGGCCGCCGGCGAGGAAGGCCCGCTCAGCGAACTCCCGCAGTCCCGGTTGGTGTGGCGCCGCTGGGATGGTGATGCGCACCTGGATCAGCACCTCGTTGGGCTTGACCTCGGTATGCCTGAGCCGCACCGCCACGCCATTCGCGAGCGTGCCCGGCCAGATTGCCAGAGGCAGGGTCGCCGGATGCTCGTCGAGCCAGCGGCCTGGGGCGGGCGCCTGGCCATAGGCCCAGGTCGCGGTCTTCTGCTGGAGCGGCGGCTCGACCTGGACCAGCTGGGAGGCCTTGTAAGCGGCTGCGAGCTTCTGTGCCCCATCGGCACCGAGATCATCGGCCCCGGTGACCACCAGGGCGCCATGGCCATCCGGGCAGGTCTTGGCCCAGATCGCCTGCACCTGGGCGGCATCGGCATGCTCGATCATCGGCCGCAGGAGGTCGCGCTCCTGCGCCGGGCTGAGGAACACCTCATCGGCATGCACCGAGCGGTAGAGGGCGTCGGTGAGCGCGCTGTTGCTGCGGTTGGCTGCGTGCGCGACCGCCTCGTCGAGCTGCGCGCCGAATTCGGCGCGCGCCACTGTGAGCTCGGCCTCGGTGGGACCATAGTGCAGGAAGCGGCGCACCTCCTGTTCGATCACCGCTACCGCCTCGAGCGCGCCGCCCTGGCGCAGCTTGGCCTGGATGCCGGCGTGGAAGAGGTCGAGCCACTGGTACGACTCCGCCTCCGCCTCGATCAGCGGCCCCTGGGGATGCTTGGCGATGGAATCGCGGAAGCGGCGCGACACGATCATCTCCCCCAGGGTGCGCAGGACGCCTTCCTGGCGAGCCGCGAGGCTGTCATGCGGGCGGGGCCGGCCGCGCACCAGGATCAGGCTCAGGCTGGTGCCCTCCGCCTCCGGCTCGCGGTGGTAGCTGGCATCGAAGCCGTCGCTCTTGGGCTGGCCAATGGCGGGAGGCTGGGGCGCGGGGGTGCGCGCCTTCAGGCCCGAGAAGGCGGTGCGGATGCGCTCGCTGATGGTGGCGGGGTCGATGGCGCCGGCGACGGCCAGGACCATGCGTTCCGGCCGGTACCAGGTGTCGTAATAGTCCCGCAGCAGGCTCGCATCGGCATCCTCGATCGCCGACTTGATGCCGATGGCGAAGCGGTCGGGGATGAGCAAGCCGGGATAGTAGGCGTGATAGATGGTCAGCCACTCACGGAAACCGGGATTGTCGCGATCGCGCATCTCCGCCAGGATCACGCCGCGTTCGCGATTGACCTCGATGGGCGAGATGAGCATGCCACCGGCATAATCGGCCATCACCTGCAGCCCGGTGGTGATGGTCGCCGCCCGCGGATCGGGCAGATCGAGCTTGTAGACGGTCTCATCGAAGCTGGTATGGGCGTTGGTATCGGCGCCGAATGCCAGGCCGAGTCCCTGGAGTACGGTGATGAGCTTGCCGGGTGGGAAGTGGGTGGTGCCATTGAAGGCCATATGCTCGAGGAAATGCGCCAGCCCACGCTGCTCCTCGCGCTCGAGCAGGCTGCCGCTCTCCACCAGGAGGCGCAGGGATACCTTGTCGAGGGGCTGCTGGTTGGGCATCAGGCAGTAGCGCATGCCATTGTCGAGCCGGCCCCAGGTGACCGCCGGGTCGGGATGCAGGTCGCTGACCGCCTGCGGGAATTCCGGCGCCACCACCACACCGTCCGCCGCGCCGAAGAGCACGGCCCCCCCCTGGAGCAGGCCGAGGGCAAGGCCGAGGCTGAGTGCGAAGATCGGTGGCAGGCGCTGGCTCATGTGCAATCCTCTGTGCTGTCTGACGGCAGTGGCCCGGACGGCTTACGCCCGGGTTCGGCAACGTAGTTGGACTGGGCAGCAGACACGGCTAGAAAGCCAGCACATGCAGCTTAGCGCGCTTGTCCAGATGCGATCCGCCACCCTCCGCCGCCAGCCGGACCAGGGAGCGGACTGCCCATGCTGACAGCGGCCCGGCCATGGCAGTGCCGCCCGGCTCCGGCGGACATCATCAGCGAACTCGAGCACGAGTTGCGCCTGGGTCCGCTGACTGCCCGGCTGCTCGCCTTGCGTGGCGTGCAGGGATCCGAGCAGGCGCAGGCCTTCCTGGGCAAGCGCATGAAGGATCTGCATGCACCCGAGCTGATGCACGGCATGGCGGTGGCCGCCGCCCGCTTCGCCGACGCCATCGCCAAGCGGGAGCGCATCCTGATCCATGGTGACTACGATGTCGACGGCTCGACCTCGGTCGCCCTGCTGTGCCATTTCGTGCGCGTCTGCAGCCACCAGGCGATCGCCTGGATACCCCATCGCCGCATCGATGGCTATGGCCTGAGCGAAGCTAGCCTCCAGGCGGTGGTTGAGCACCGCGCGGATCTGATGATCACCGTCGACTGCGGCATCGCCGACCACGGCATCGCCCGGCGCATCGAGCAGGAGACCGGCTGCACGGTGCTCATCACCGACCATCATCTGCCCCAGGGCGAGCTGCCCGCCTGCACGGCGGTCTGCAATCCCAACCACCCGCAGTGCACCTACCCTGACAAGCATCTCGCCGGGGTCGGCGTGGCATGGAAGCTCGCCTGGGCGACCGCCAAGGTCCTCAGCGGCGGCGACAAGGTGACGGATCGCCTACGCGCCTTCCTGCTCGACAGCCTGAGCCTGGTGGCCATCGGCACCGTCGCCGACTGCGCTTCGCTGGTCGGCGAGAACCGCATCCTCGTCCACCATGGCCTGCTGGCGCTGGAGCGCAGCGCCAATCCAGGCCTGAGCGCCCTGCGCGAGCAGACCCGCCTCGAGGGCGCCATCTGCGCCGCCGACGTGGGCTGGAAGATGGGTCCGCTGCTGAATGCCTCCGGGCGTGTCGGCAGCGCGATGGCCAATATCCGCCTGCTGACCGCCGATACCGAGCAGGAGGCCCGCGAGGTGCTGGGGACCATCGTCACCGAGAACGAGGAGCGAAAACGGCTGACCCAGATGCTGACCGCCGACCTGATGGCCGAGGTCGAGCACAATCCCGCCTACGCCTCGCGAGCCAGCCTGGTCTTCGCCGGCGAGGGCTGGCACGCCGGAGTGGTCGGCATCGTCGCCAGCCGGCTGGTCGAGGCCTTCGGCAAGCCGAGCGCCGTGATCGCCATCCAGGATGGCGCGGGGAAGGGCAGCCTGCGCAGCGTGCCCCTCATCCATCTCGGCGAGGCGGTGGACGCGTGCCGGCACCTGCTGATCAAGGGCGGGGGCCACGCGATGGCGGCCGGCATCTCGATCCGCCACGATCAGGTGCAGGCCTTCAGCGAAGCCTTCGAGCGCCATGTCTCCGGCCGCGTACCATCGAGCCACCTGGTCCCACGGACCGAATATGATGGCGAGGTATCGATCAGCGCCCTGGACGCCGACTTCTTCACCCATCTGGAATGGATGGCGCCCTTCGGCATCGCCAATCCGGAGCCCGTGCTCCAGGTCCGCGGTGCGCTGTTCGTCTCCCGGCCCAAGCTCTTCGGCAAGGATGGCGACCATATGCGCGCCGCGATCAGCGATGCCGGCGGCGGGATGCGCGAGATGCTCGCCTGGCGCGCCAAGGAGCACTTCACCGATTTCTGTGCCGGCGGCTCGCGCTTCGATCTGCTGGTCCGCCCGCAAGCTGGCCGGTGGCGGGGGGGATTGCAGCCGCGCCTGGTCTTCGTCGATGGCAAGACGGTCTAGCGATGCAGGTTGGACGGTGAACCGCCGACATCCGCCACTGGCCTGGACTGGCGCTGCGGTGCGGGCTGCCTCCCCGCCAAGCGCCTGGGCCCGTCCCGGCGGCGGCCTCCCGCCGCGACCGGACAGCGGGACCTGCCAACCATGAGCCGCGACGTGCTCGCCGGCTATCCGAGGCTGAGGCTGCTCGTGTACCGCTGCAAATCGGCGATCGCCCGCACCAGCCCGCTGTGGCTGGGCCGCATCCTCGCGTACGGCGTGGGTACGGTGCTGTGGGCCTTCGATGCCCGCGGACGCAAGGTGGTCGCGCGCAATCTTGCCCATTTCATCCCCGTGCGCTGCCCTGAGGCGCGTGCGCGAGCGGTGCGCAGGAATTACATCGCCTTCAGCTGGTACATCTACGAATCCTTCCGCCTGCACCGCCTGCCGCCGGCCTTCTTCCGCCCCCCGGCGCTGACCATCACCGACCCTTGGGGGGTGTTCGCGCAGCGGCCGCTGCGCACACCTGCCATCCTGGTCACCGTGCACAGCAATTGGGAGCTCATCACAGCCGCCATCTATCATCTCGGCCTGATCGAGCGCGTCGAGGTGATCGCGCTCAGCAGCGGCGACCGGGCGATCGATGCGCTGTTCGAACGCATGCGCAACGCCGTCGGCGCCCATAGCCTGAACCTCGATCAGGCGCCGTTGGGTGCGCTGCGCGCCTTGCGCGCCGGCAAGATCCTCGGGGTCGTCGGCGATCGCGATTATACCGGCAACGGCCTGCGCGTGCCCTTCGCCGGCGAGGCCATGTCGCTGCCGCTGGGACCGGCAGCCCTGGCGGTGCAGACGCATGCCCCGATCATCCCGCTGTACCTCGCGCGTCGCACGCACACCAGCTTCTCCCTGGTGGTCGGTCGTCCGATCCACGCCGATCCCACCTGCTCGAAGGCCGACCAGGTGGTCGCCCTGACGCACCAGCTTGCTGCGGTGATGGTGCGCTTCATCGTCGCGGCGCCGGCGCAGTGGATCTCCTTCCACGATGCCTGGCGGCGGCAGCCGTGAGGGCGCCGCAGCGAAGGCACGGCTAGTCGTGGATGTCGGCCTGGCGATTGGCCTTGGCGGCGGCGATGTAGGCCTCGGGATTGGCCTTGACGCGCTCGGCTGCCGCGGCATCGGCCACCGCGATGACCAGGCGCACGGCATGCTCGCCCTTGCCGGTGCTGATCAATACCGGCGGGATGCTGCGATCGACCGCCCGGCCGGTGACCGGACAAATCGAATTGATCGGAACGAGATCGGCAGCACCCAGGACGGGGGAGGCGCACAGGGCCAGCAGCAGGATCATGGGTGCGGGTCGCATGATGGGCGCAGATCCGGGCATGTGGAAGCTCCAGCGTGGGAGAGGATCACGCGACGACAAGGACGGTTCGCCCGCGGTCGGACAGCGGATGCCGACCCGGTTCAGTAGGTCAGATCGGCGCCGCATTCCTGGAAGAGGATCTTGCCATCGCCGATCCGCCCGGTCCGGCAGATGGCGCACACCAGCTCGACCAGCTCATCCATGCGCTCCAGGGCGATGAATCCAGAGACCTCTACCTTGGGCAGGAAGTCGATGGCGTACTCGGCATCGTGGTAGTTCTCGAGATGGCCCTTCTGCCGACCGTAGCCCCGGCATTCGGCCGCGACCAGGTCCTCGACCCAGCCGGTGGCGCTCAGCCGCTGGCACAGCACTTCGGCGCGCTGCGGACGCACCACCATCATCGCCTTGATCATGCGTGAACGACCGCCTCAGGCCTGCGCAACCGACTGGTCGATCACCATGCCGATCGAGCGATGCTTGCGGTAGCGGCGCTCGAGCAGCTCCTCGATGTCCAGGGCCTTGAGCTCCACCAGGTTGCGTACCACGGCATCGCGCAGAAGGTGCGCCATCTGGACCGGCTGGCGATGCGCCCCCCCGGCCGGCTCCTCGATGATCTCATCGACGATGCCATGGCGCTTGAGCTCCTGCCCGGTCAGGCCCAGGCGCTGGGCCGCGAGATCCTTCTTGTTGCCATCCTTCCATAGGATGGCGGCGCAGCCTTCCGGGCTGATCACCGAGAAGTAGCTGTTCTCGAGCATCAGCATGCGGTCGCCGACGCCGATGCCGAGCGCACCGCCGGAGCCGCCTTCACCGATCACCACGATGATCACCGGAGTGCGCAGCAGCGCCATGTCACGGATGTTCTCGGCGATCGCGATCGACTGGCCGCGCTCCTCGGCATCGACGCCGGGGAAGGCGCCGGGGGTGTTGATCAGGCACAGCACGCCGAGTCCGAACTTCTCGGCCAGGCGCATCTTGCTCATCGCCTTGCGGTAGCCCTCGGGATGCGGCATGCCAAAATTGCAGCGCCGGCGCTCATGGACATCCTTTCCCTTCTGCTGGCCGATGAGCATGCATTGGTGGCCACCGATGGTTCCCAGGCCGCAGATGATCGCCTCATCGTCGCCGAAGGCGCGATCGCCCGACAGGGGCACGAAATCCTCGATGATCTGGTCGATGTAGTCGGAGGATTGCGGCCGCAGGGGATGGCGGGAGAGCTGCACCCGCTGCCACGGGGTCAGCGAGGAGAACATCCTGCGGGTCTCAGCCGACAGCTTCTCGCGCAGCGACTGGACCTCGCCGGACATGCTCAGCCCGGTGGTCTCGCTCAGGCGTTCGAGTTCGACGATCTTCGATTCGAGCTCGACCAGCGGCTCAAGGAAGTCAAAGGGATTGCTCACGATGTCTCCATGCGGTCCGGCGCCATCCTAGGCCTCCTCGCGGCGAAGGAAGCCATCACCCTGGGCAGCGTGCCGGTTGGCCTGCCCCATCCACCAGATAGCGTGCGGGCATGCGCCATCATCGCGAAGTCGAGCTGAAATGGGCGCTGCGCGCCGACCAGTATGCCGAGCTGTGCAGCCGGCTCGACCATGAGCTCGGGCCCGCGCGCCTGCTCAGGCAGGACAACCGCTTCTTCGACAGCCCTGATCACTGCCTGCGCCAGCACGGCCTCAACATCCGCCTCCGCCATGAGAACGGCCGCCTGCTGCTGACCTGCAAGCGCCGCCTGGCTGCCGCGGATGCCCATGGGCTGCACCAGCATGACGAATGGGAGGAATGGCTGGATGCCGGGCTGTGGTCGCGGCTGGATGATCCCCAGGTCGAGCTGGCCCACGTGCTCCCGCTGCCAGCGCCGATCATCGCCTCCCTCGGCGAGGCGCCGCTGCAGGCGCAGGGCGGGTTCAGCAACCTGCGGCGCGAGCACGACGACCACCATCCCGGAGCCAGCGCCCTGCTGTGCCTCGACCGCACGGTGTACCCCGGCAATCGCATCGACCATGAACTGGAGATCGAGACCGCTCAGCCGCAGGAGGCCGGCGACCGCTGGCGCGCCACCCTCACCGCCTGGGGCATGACGCCGGTGGCGCAGCCGCTCACCAAGTTCGCCCGCTTCCTGTCGGCGAGCAGCGCGCAGGCACCCTAGGGCGGCAGCGGTGGGAGCGAGATCGCGGAGATGGCTCCCGCGCGGTCGGCGAAGATCAGCAGCCCATGAACCTCGAGCGGCGCACCAAGCAGCGGCGAGGCGCTGGCGAAGCGTCGCTGCAGCGCCCCGGTCGAGCGCGCGTAGACGTAGATGGCACCCTGTTCATCGGCGATCAGCGCATGCTCCCCGGCCAAGCCCATGAAGCTGATGGCGGCGCTGTCCGCCGGCAGGTTCTGCGACCACACCAGTTCGGCATGGCCATCCTTCCAGCCCAGCAGGCGCATGCTGCGGTCGCTGCGTGCGACCAGCAGCTGGCTATCGGCGGCGACCACCTGCCGGCCATCGGCCTGATCGAGCTGCGCATCATGGAATATCTCCAGGCGATCGCCGGCTGCGCCCGCCGGGCGCATGAGCTCGATGCCGGAGGCGACGGGGATGGCGATGATGCCCCCCTGATCGATGAGCATCCCGGGGCCGGAGCGCTTGGCCGACAGCACGACGCTGCTGACCAGGTGGCCGTCCGTCTCGTCGATCGCCTGCACCCGTTGGTCATCGAGCACCACCACCTTGTCGTCATGGAACCACAGCTGCGGTTCGAGCTGCCCGACCAGGCCGGTCACCTTCCACAGCTCGTGCTCGCTGGTACGGGCCGTGAGCTTGGCGCCGCTGCTTTCGGCCTCGACCACGAAGATGGCATGCCGGCCTGCCTCGAAGGTCAGCTCGTGCTCGCTGACGGCGGTGATCGCACCATGGCCGCGGTACAGGGTGTCGATGACCGCCAAGCCGCTGGTGCCCGGATTCCCGAGCAGCATCGCCAAGCCGTCGGTGGTGCCGACGATCACCCCCTGCTGGGTGGGCGTCCATACGGTGGTAAACTGGGCCGGGGCATTGTCGCCCTGGGGCGTGGCCAGGAGCTGATTGCGGCCGAGGGTGGACGCCACCGTGCCATCGCTCAGATGCAGGGTGGCGATGCCTTCGTTGTGGCGCACCAGCAGGAGGTGCTCATCGATGTCCCGCAGGCGTATCCAAGCCAGGGAGGTGCCGATCTGCCGCTGCCAGCGCACTTCCGGATGGAGCACGACCTGGACATGCTGCTCCTGCTCATCGGCGATTGCCGCCAGGTGCAGCACCTCCTGGCGATAGCCGGGGACAGCGATTTCGATGGTCAGATCGCTGGTGGCGAAGCGGCAGAAGCGCCGTTCGCCAGCCGCCAGCTGCACCGCACCGGCGACAAAGCCACCGCTTGCGATCGGAGTGGCGAAGCTGGTGGTGATGCGCGCATCGGGGATCTTCCGCCCGCAATCGCCATCGATGATCTCCAGGCGACCCGGCAGCATGACCGGCAGCTCCTGGCCGCTGCGTCCATGCGCCTGGCGAAACTGGGCGATCAGCTCCTGGACGCGACCCTGCTGCCCGGCGGTCCAGGCGCTGCGGATGGCGGCGAGGTCCTTCTCGCTCGCCTGGATCTCGCGTTGCGCCTCGGCGCATACCTCATGCGCGCGCTCCGCCGAGGGTCCCGCCTGGGCTGCCAGGAGGGTGGCCTGCTTGGCGACCGCCGGCCACGGCGTGCCCGGGTCCTTGGCGGCCTTCTCGAGCGCCGTAAGCCTGGGATCTACCGGAGCCGGCATTGGCGCCGGAGCCTGCCTCGGCACCGGTACGGCAATGGGTGCAGCCACTGGCACCGGCGCCTGGGAGGCGACGGGGGACGGGGCGGTTGGGGTGGCTAGCGGCACGCCCACGCTGGAAGTGCGGCTGGGGGTCGGCGCCTGAGCGCTGCGGGGCGGGATGGCGGTCGATGGCAGATTCAGCTGCCGGCGCAGGCTCTCGGCCTCACGGCGCGCCTTGACCACCGCAGCGACCTGGTAGGGCTGCTGGAACAGCATCGAGTACCAGGTGTACGGCTGGCCGTAGGCATCGATGAAATGCTCCAGCTCGCGCAGCCGTGCGTCTGGCACGATGATAGATTCGATTGGCGCGAGCTCGCGCTCGGCGAACTGGTTGTGCAGCACCGGCACCCCCTGCCAGGCGCTCAGGCCGGCCACCACCACCACCGCGAACAGCAGCGTCACGGTACGCAATGTGCGCCTGCGACCGCTGTACTGCCGGGCACGCAGGGCGCGGGCCTGGAGCTCCTGGCTCTCGCGCATGTTCGGGCTGAGCGCCGCCGCGCGCTGCCAGATCACCGCCGCCTCCTCGTGCTGGCCCGAAGCGGCGAGGCGGTTGGCAGAGGCCGCCATGGACTCGGCCTCCTCCTGGAGATTGCGGTTGCGCGCTTCGGCGAGCTTGACCCTGAGGTCGCGCAGGCCCGAGCCGCTGCCGCCGGGGGCCACCGGCGGCGGCGTCATGGGGGCGGGCTGGGCATGGGTCACCGACGACGCTGGCCGTTTGACCGTGGGCTGCTCGACCGGCTTGAGCCAATCCGGCACCTCGGTCGGCAATGGCGCAGGCGGCAGGGGTGCGCGGGCAGCAGGCATGGCCGGCAGCACCGGTCGCGCGGCGGCCGGCAGCGCCGTGCCGCGACCGTTCGCATCGACGGACTGGTCATCGCGCTGGCCCTTGCTGGTCATGCGCGCGTGCTCAACCGCCTCGAGGTCGGACATGGCGCGGAATGGGCCTCGCGACTTGCGCAGGACATTGGTCGTCCCGGCGATCTCGACCTCGAGCTCCTCGACCAGTTCGACCAGCTCGCGCAGCGAGGCGAAGCGATCGGCCGGGGCCTTGGCGATCATGCGCTGGACCAGCGAATCGACCCGCGGGTGGATGTTGGGATTGAAGGAGCTCAGCTTGGGAACCGGATCGTTCTTGTGCTTGAGCATGATCGCGAACGGGGTGTCGGCATCGAAAGGCAGGCTGCCGGTCAGGGCGAGGAAGGCGGTGCAGCCGAGATTGTAGATATCGGAGCGGAAATCGACATCGATGCCATCGCACTGCTCGGGGCTCATGAAGGCTGGGGTGCCGACCCTGACCCCGACATTGGTGACATCGCGCTCCGCCCCGTGCCCCTTGGCCAAGCCGAAATCGGAGACCTTGCAGATGCCTTCCGCCGTGAGCATGAGATTGTCCGGCTTGATGTCGCGATGGATCACGCCCTTCTGGGCCGCCATCTCCAGGCCGAGCGCCGCCTGCCGCACGATGTCGAGCACCTCCACCTGGCCCATGCTGAACTGCTCATGCAGGATCTCGCCGAGGTCCTTGCCCTCGACGAATTCGATGATCATGAAGTAGACGCCCAGCTGCGGCTCTTCGCCGAAATCGTAAATGTGCAGGATGTTCGGGTGGTTGATCTTGGCCAGGCTCTTGGCTTCGCGTTCGAAGCGCGAGATGAAGTTGCGGTTGCGCGCCAGTTCAGGCGGCAGCACCTTGACTGCGACGCTGCGATCCAGGCTCAGCTGGCGGGCGTGGTAGACCGATCCCATGCCACCCTCGCCGATCTTGCGGTCGATGAGGCAGCCGCGCAGCGCTCGGCCGATGAGCGGATCATCGCTGGCCTGGCGCGGTCCTCCCGAAACCACATGCCCCTTGGCGATGTTGAACGACGTATGGCATTGCGGGCAGACCTGCTGATCGTTCTCGAGCTTGGTGCTCAGGAAGCCGTGGCCGCATACCGGGCAGGTGATCTGCCGGCTGACCAGTTGCTCGGCAGGCGTCGGGGCGGGGAGATCGGCAACGGTGTGCTGCCGGGCGCGCTGCTGCTGCGCATCACGTTCCATGCGATCGAAGAGATCCGGGTCAAAGGGGTCGCCTGAAATCGGGCTGGCCACACCGACCTTCGCCGCCGCTTCCTGGACGCTGCTGGATGCGGGCGAGACCCCCTGCCTGGGCGAGGCCGGGCGTACCGCCGGGACAGGCGCTGCCAGGCCCGCCAGCGGACCGTCCCTGCGCGAGGTCAGCGCCTTGGTGCGCTGGCGCAGCTCGGAGGTCTCATCCGGAGGGTACTCGTTGGAATCATGCCGCACCCGAACCGGCAGTACGGGGATATTTGCCGCCGGCTCGCTCTGGCTCGCAACCGCTGCTGGCGCGACCGGCGGCAGGAGCATCGCTGGCGGCGGGGGCGGCGAGGACATGTGCGGTGCTGCAGGCACGTTCTGCGCACTGGGTGCTTCCGCCACCGGAGGTGCTGTTGGTGCCATGGCCACGGGCACCGGTGTAATGATCGGGGGGGGCGGCGGAATTGGTGCCAACAGCGGCAGGTCGACGGCGACCGCGGCAGGAGGCAACGCCGGAATCGCGATGGGAGGAAGGGCCGGCGCCTCGGGGGCGGGCGCAGGTACGGGCGCAGCGTCCTCACGCGTCGACGGCAGCCAGCGATGGTTGCAGCGCCGGCAGCTCATCCAACCCGATGGCAGGGGAGGCCCAGCATTCGGCTCGCGACAGCGTGGACAGAACAGGGAGGTCATGGCCGGACCAATCAGCTCTCTGACATGCTGGTCGCTGAACTGAGCGACGCCGTCTTGGCTGGCGCTCCAGACAGCAGGTAGACCTTGGCCAGCACGCCACCGAGGATGACCGCGGCGATCAGCGCAGCGATGAGGATGATGCGCATCTGCTGCCGCCGCCGCAGCTTGGCGCGCAGACCAGTGATCTCGAGCAGCAGGCGGCTCTCGGCCCCGGTACTCGAGGCGGCGGTGTCGCGCACATCGCGCAGACCGCGCTCCAGGAGATCGATGCCGGCCTTGATATCCCCGCGCTCGAGCAGGTCCTTGCTGCGGTTCTGCAGCGCATCGACCTGCTGCACCTGTTCAAGCGTGCGCGCTTCGCGCTCCTTGCTGCGCAGGATGGCGCGAGCGCGCTTGTCGGTCTCTCGATCCGCCAGGCGCTTGTACATCTCGGCCGAGACGCGGAAATTGCCGGAGGCGAACAGCCGCTGCGCCTCGCCCTCCTGATCCTTGATCGACTGCTGGTCGCGAGCCGGCTCGCGCAGTTCATGGCCGCAGCGCGCACAGGCCGTCTGACCAGCGCGGTTGAGCAGGCCGCAGCGGGAGCAATTCAGCGATTCGACTGGAGCGCGCGAGGAGGACCGGCGTTCGGTCGTCGGTCGCTGCTGCCGATCGTTGTTCAGGCGTTCGCTGCCATGCTTATTCGAGTTGTCGCCGTCCTGGCCATGCGAATCGGTGCCCGGACGGCTCTTGCTCTTGCCAGCCTGCTCGTTCGCTGAGGTGCGTGCCGAATCGCGCGACGGCAGCATCGGCGGCATCGGTACCGCAAGCCCGGCCACCGGCAGGGCCGGCGGGATGACGACCTGTGGTGGACCCGCTGGCGGGATGGGCATGCTGGGGAGGGCAGGGATGAGCGGCGAGGACTTGCGCGAGGACATCGGCAAGTCGTTGGAGCGCACTCCGGAATCCTTGCTGGCGGCCCCCCCTCCCTGGACGCCCAGGCCCACGCCCAGCTCCACCCATGCCTGGCGGCACGCCTCGGCATCGCGGAAGCGATCATTGGCGTTCTTCGCCAGCATCTGCATGACCAGGTCGGATAACTCGCGTGGCACCGCGGGATTGAGCTTGGCCGGTGGTGGCGGCTGGTATTCCCTCTGCTTGGTCATGATCTCGAAGGAGGACTGGCCGGTGAAGGGCTTCTCCCCGGTCAGGGCCAGATAGGCGGTAACCCCGAGCGAATAGATGTCCGAGCGTCCATCGAGCTTGCGCCCCATGCATTGTTCGGGTGACATGTACGCCGGGGTGCCCATGGCCATGCCGACGGTGGTCAGATCCGTGCTGTCATTGCGGGTGACATCCTTCGCTAGGCCGAAGTCGGCTATCTTGGCCACCCCGTCCTTGGTGATGAGGATGTTGTCCGGCTTGATGTCACGATGGACGATGCCCTGCAATCCGACATGCGCCAGTCCTGCCAGGCATTGCACCAGGATCGGCACGATCTCCTCGGGGGACAGCATGAGCTGGTCGGCGATGCGCTTCGAGAGGCTCGAGCCCTCGATGTACTCGACCACCATGTACCACATGCCGTCGGTCTGCCCGAAATCGTAGACCGCCATGATGTTGGGGTGGTTGATGCGGGCGATTGACTTGGCCTCGCGCTCGAAGCGTTTGATGAACTCCTCGTTGTCGCACAGGGCCTTGTTGAGGATCTTGACCGCCACTACGCGGTCCAGGCTGACCTGGCGGCCCTTATAGACCAGACCCATGCCACCCTGGCCGACCTTCTGCACCAGTTCGTAGCCGCCGAACTGGCGGCCGAGATAGGGATCCTTGCCCAGCGCTTGCGTCGCTGATGGATCGGCGGCGGCGATTTTGACGTCAGGGAGCTCCTGCAACGGCTGACGGTCGCTGTCATTGGCCGCATCGCCATCATCCAGCTGGAAATCGGGCGAACTGGTCATGCGCGTCATGTTGGTCGGGGCTTCACCCGCGGGATTGCCACGCATGCCCGGAAGATCGGGCAGGCTGGGTAGATCCCGCGGCGCTTTACTGTCGTCGGCGATCGCCATGTCGGTGCGGGGTTCCTGCCCGAAGTGTAGACCTGCCTAGTCGCTAAAACAAGCGTCGGAGAAGATACTTACGGCCAGCGTGACACCTTGCATCACACCGCTCGCCATCCTGGGCCCCTGACCCCTGTGTTTCTAGTGATTCTGCAGATAGTGCTCGGCCTCGAGCGCCGCCATGCAGCCCATCCCGGCCGCCGTCACCGCCTGGCGGTAGCGGTGGTCCCGCACATCGCCGGCGGCAAACAGGCCCGGGATGTTGGTGTGGCAGCCTTCAGTGACGACCAGATAGCCATTCTCGTCCATGATCAGCCCGGTGCCCTTGAGGAAGGCGGTGTTGGGGGTGTGCCCGATGGCCATAAACACCCCCTTGACATCGAGCTTGGATGGTACGCCGGTGCGGGTGTCCACCAGCGTGACGGCCTCCAGCCGGTGCTTGCCATCGACGTGGTAGCCGCCCAGGGTGCTGTGCCAGACCGGGGAGATCTTGGGGTTCTTGAGCGCCCGTTCGGCCATGATCTTGGAGGCCCGCAGCTCGCCGCGCCGGTGCACCAGATAGACCTTGCTGGCGAATTTGGTGAGGAAGTTCGCCTCCTCGCACGCGGTATCACCCCCGCCCACCACTGCCACCGGCACCTGCTTGTAGAAGGCGCCGTCGCAGGTCGCGCAGGCGGTCAGCCCATGCTTGCGGTTGGGGCCGTCGGTGAGGAATTCAGCCTCCTCGGGCAGGCCCAGGTAGCGCGCGCTCGCGCCAGTGGCGATGATGACCGCGGTGAAGAGCTCGGATTGGTCGGTCCCCTGGAAGAGATCGCTCCAGGTGAGGCGGAACCCGCCATCCTCGCGCTCGATGCGGGTGACCTCGCAGCCCTGCTTGAGCACTGTGCCGAAACGTGACGCCTGCTGCTCGAAGCGCGTCATCAGCTCCGGCCCCATGATGCCCTCGGGGAAGCCGGGATAGTTCTCCACCTCGGTGGTGGTGGTCAGCTGACCACCCGCCTGCCGGCCGGTGAACAGGTGGGGGGCGATGTTGGCTCGGGCAGCGTAGATGGCGGCGGTGTAACCGGCCGGGCCGGAGCCGATGATGGCGAGATTCTGCATGGCTGATCCTGCTGGTGGGAAGTCAGCAGCACAACCGCGGGGATGAATAGGTCAAGCAGCGTCGCACCCGCACCTTCGACCGTCAGGTCACCTGCGATTCATAGAGCATGCGGCGCAAGCTGCGCACGGCAGGCCTGGCCGATGGCCGCGCTCGCGCGCGGCACCGTCACCCCCCAGTGCGACAGGTGGGTGCAGAAATCGCCATGGCGCCGTCCGAGGCGGTACTGCGGCTCGCGGCTCGGGGCCTTGAGATAGCGCTCCATCAGCGCGGACTGGTCCTCGACCAGCATGGCGGCGAGGTAGTACACCGCGCGCGCGGTCTGCCTCAGGGATGCCCCGAGGATCTTGCGCGGCTGTCCGTCCGCACTGGCGAGAGTCAAATCGCCATGGCCGCGGGTGGTGGGCAGATGGCCAGCCAGCGTCCCGATGGCTGGCGCGAGCACGCCATTGATGAGGTCGAACCAGCAGGAGGTCCCAAGCAGGGTGTTGCGCAGGCGCAGGGCGATCAGCAGCATCCCGGGCGCCAGGACCACCGCCCCGCCGCCCGACACGCGCCGGTGGATGGGAATGCGGTCTGCACGGGCAACCCCGGTCTGCAGCTCGCGCTCGGGGTCCTGGTGGCGGCCGATCACCAGGCGCACGTCGTGCGGTTCGTGCAGACGCAGCCACGGACTGAGCGGATCGAGCACGGACTCGCACAGGGGATCGTCCGCACCGCCCGGGTTGGGCTCGACCAGGTCGGGATGGGGCTCGATGAAGCCGCTCACCGCCGGCAGTCCGTCCCGATCATCGGCCCAGGATCAGCTGCCGTGGACACAGACGCCCAGGGCATCCGCCGCCGCTTCCATCACCGCCTCGGAGAGTGTGGGATGGGCGTGCACGGTCTCCATGATCTCGCGCGCGGTGCACTCCAGCTTGAGCGCCAGGCTCAGCTCGGCGAGCAGCTCGGTCGCATCGTAACCCACCAGGTGGGCGCCGATCAGCTGGTCGAACTCGGCATCGAAGATCAGCTTGACCAGGCCCTCGGGATGCCCGATCGCCTTGGCCTTGCCGCTGGCGGCGAAGGGGAAGCGACCGATCTTGAGCTTGCGGCCCTCGGCGAGCGCCTTCTTCTCGGTCAGCCCGAGCGAGGCGACCTGGGGCTGGCAGTAGGTGCAGCCGGGGATCTGGGCGTAATTGACTGGCGCGGGATGGCCGACGATGGCGCCTACCGCCGCCTCGCCCTCGAAGCTCGCCTTGTGGGCCAGCAGCTGCTTGCCGGCGACGTCGCCGATGGCGTAGATGCCCGGGGTGCTGGTGGCCTGGTTCTCATCGACCTTGATGAAACCCCGCTCATCGAGATTCACCCCCGCCTGCTCCAGGCCGAGGCCCTCGGTGTTGGCAAGGAATCCGACCGCAACCAGGACCTTGTCGACCTCGACGATCTCGCTCTTGCCATCCTTCTCCAGGTGCACCGTCACGCCATTGGTCTTGAGCTCCAGCTTGACCACCTTGGTCGAGATCTTGATCACCACCCCGGCCTTGACGAACTGGCGTTCGACCACCTTGGCGATCTCGGCATCCTCGAGCGGCAGGACCTGATCGAGCACCTCGACGACCGTCACCTTGGTGCCGAGGGTCGAGAAGAAGTAGCCAAACTCCATGCCGATGGCCCCGGCGCCGATGGCGAGCAGGGAGCCAGGCTGCTCGGTGGCGGCGAGGAGATGGCGGTAATTGACCACCTGCTTGCCGTCGACCGGCAGGTGCGGGAAGGTCCGCGGCTTGTGGCCGGTGGCGATGATGATGTTGTCGGAGCTGATCTGCTGGCGCGAGCCGTCGGCCTTGGCGAGGGTGACGGTAGTGGCGTTGACCAGGGTGGCGGTTCCGGCGAACACCGTGATCTTGTTCTTCTTCATCAGGTACTCGATGCCTTTGGACATGCCGTTGGCAACGTCCCGGGAGCGCCTGATCACACCGGCGAAGTCGGCGCGCACGTTCTCGGCGCTCAGGCCGAACTCCTTGGCATGGCGCATGCCGTCGAGCATCTCGGCGCTCTTGAGCAGGGCCTTGGTTGGGATGCAGCCCCAATTCAGGCAGATGCCGCCAAGCTGCTCCTTCTCGATGATCGCGACCTTCTTGCCATGCTGGGCGGCCTTGATCGCCGCTACGTAGCCGCCGGGGCCGGCGCCGATGACCAGAACGTCGAAATCTGCCATGGGATATCCTTCGTGAATCGAGGTGTAAGGCCGGCACGGGAAGATGCGGCGCTCAGGCCGGCATCCCCCTGCCAGAGGGGCATGCTCTCAGACCAGCAGGGTCGCCGGATGCTCGAGGAGTTCGCGCAGGGTCTTGATGAAGGCGGCCGCGGCAGCGCCGTCGACAGCGCGATGGTCGGCGCTGAGGGTCACGCGCAGGACCTTGCCTGCAACCACCGCACCGGCGCGCACCACCGGCTCATCCTTGATCCCGGCGATCGCCAGGATGGCGACCTGGGGGGGGTTGATGATGGCCGAGAAGTCGCTGATGCCGAACATGCCGAGGTTCGAGA
>PLEW01000244.1:77668-77863 GCA_003136555.1 Planctomycetota bacterium
GGGGTGATCAGGCCGTCGGGGATCGACACCGCGACGCTGATGTCGGAACTGTCGTGCAGGCGCACGGCGTTGCCGAGGAAGGTGGAATTGAGGCGCGGATGGATGCGCAGCGCCAGGGCCGTGGCGCGCACGATCAGGTCATTGATGGTGACTCGCAGGCCATCGAGGAGGTTGATCTGCTCGCGCAGCGCCGCC
>PLEW01000237.1 GCA_003136555.1 Planctomycetota bacterium
GCCATGCCATAGCCCCAGCGGTCAAGCGCCTGATGGGCCGCGGCGATCACCGCGGGATGGTGGGAGAGCCCGAGGTAGTCGTTGGCGCAGAGGTTCAGGTAGCGCTGCGAGCCGATGGTCACCTGGCCGCCCTGCGGCCCGGCGAGCAGGCGCTCGCGGCGGTCGANNCGGCTGCGGCTGCGGCGGCGAGGTCATCGAGCGCCTGCTGGCGGAAGGCGTCATCCATGGTGAACCCCGAGGATCAGGAGAAGACCGACCAATCGAGGACCACCTTGCCAGGAGAACCCTGGAGCATGGCGGCGAAACCGCGCTCGAACTCGTCGGCACCGTAGCGGTGGATGATGACCGGGGAGATGTCGAGGNNTCGTACATCTCGCGGCCGTAGATGCCCTGGATGGTGATCATCTTGGTCACCACCTCGCTCCAGTCGATCGGCGCGGGTTCGCCGGGGATGCCCAGGACCGCGATCCGGCCGCCATGGCACATGGTGCCGATCATCTCGCGCAGGGCCTGGGTGTTGCCGGACATCTCCAGGCCGACATCGAAGCCTTCGTGCATGTCCAGCTCGGGCAGGATGGCGGCGATGGGCCGCTGGCGCACGTTGACCACCGCATCCGCGCCCATGCACCTGGCCAGCGCGAGGCGTTCATCCTGCACATCGGTCACCACCACATGGCGGGCTCCGGCGTGGTGCGCCACCGCAGCGGCGATGCAGCCGATGGCGCCGGCACCGGCGATGAGCACATCCTCGCCCAGGAGCGGGAAATGCAGGGCGGTGTGCACCGCATTGCCGAAGGGATCGAAGATCGAGGCGACCGCCAGATCGATCCCGGGGTTGTGCCGATAGGCGTTGGTCGCCGGGATGGCGATGTACTGGGCGAAGGCGCCCTGGCGCTGCACCCCGACCCCCACGGTATGCGCGCACAGGTGGCGGCGGCCGGCCTGGCAGTTGCGGCAGCGTCCGCAGACCAGGTGCCCTTCGCCGCTGACGATGTCGCCGACGGCGAAGCCGCGCACCTGCTCGCCGACCTGGGCGACCGTGCCGACGAACTCGTGGCCGATGACCATGGGCGTCGGGACGGTCCGGCTCGCCCACGCATCCCAGCGGTAGATGTGCAGGTCGGTACCGCAGATGCCGGTCTTGAGCACGCGGATGAGCAGCTGGTCCGGCTCGCATGTCGGCTCGGGCACATCGCCCAACCGCAGGCCTGGCGCAGCGGAGGCTTTGATGAGGGCCTTCATGTGGTCATGTCGTCCTGATGCACGCAGCATGCCCTGCCCATCCACAATACAAGATGAGAATCCATTATATAGGACGATAATCGGAGGGCATGCCGGATCAGCTGCCGCCGGCCCGGGACGCTCACGCGCCGGTCACCGCGCGGACCCCCCTTCTCCAGGAATGGTCATGGCGACGAGCCTGCCGGGGTCCACGCCGGACGGTTGGCGAGCACGGACTCGAGCGTCGTCAGCGCGCTGTGGCGCTCACCCTCGGTCAGCGGCAGCCGCGGCGGACGCACAAGCGCCGGTCCGATGCCGCAGCGCTCCTGCATCAGCTTGATGTACTGCACGAACTTGACCTCAGCATCGAAGCGCAGCAGCGGCAGCAGCCAGCGCAGCAGGACCAGGGCATCGGCACGGCCCTGCTGGGCGAGGCGGAAGAGCTGCACCGACTCGTGCGGCAGGGCATCCGCCAGCCCCGAGACCCAGAAGCTGGCTCCGGCGGCAATGCCTTCGACCACCAGGTCGTCGATGCCGACCCCGACGGCCAACCTCGACGCTGGCACCCCCTGCTGCTGTGCAAGCAGGGCGGTGATGCGGCGCACGTCCCCGCTCGATTCCTTGACCGCGCACAGGTTGGCATGGGCGCGCGCCAATTCGGCGATGCGCGATGGCGTGATATCCGTGCGGTAGGCGGCGGGATTGTTGTAGAGCATGCAGGGGAGGCTGGTGGCGGCGCAGACGGCACCCACATGGGCGGCGATCTCGCGTCCATCCCCGGTGTAGATGTAGGGGGGCAGCACCATCACCCCGGCGCAGCCGAGGCGCTGGGCGCCGAGCGCGTATGCGACCGCATCACTGGTGCTCGCGGCTCCGATTCCGGCGATCACCGGTCGACCGCGTGCGGCGGCGAAGCAGCTGCCGATCACGGCATCGCGTTCGTCACGGCTCAGGGTCGCACCTTCGCCCAGCGATCCGCAGGCGACGATGCCCGAGCAGTCGTGCTCGAGCAGGATGCGGACCTGGCGCGCCAGCGCCTGGTGATCGATGGCACCACTCTCCAGAAACGGTGTGGTCACCGCGGGCAGGACGCCGGTGAAGGGATGCGTTGGCATGCTGCGCGGGGTCGTCAGTCGAGGATGATGATGGGGGTGGAGAGGCATGGGGGATGAGGTGTCCGATATTTGTGATGTCGCACGGTGTGCACGGAGCATAGCGGTGGCCTTCGCGGCGGTGGCGCGCACCCTAGCGCCATCGTACGGTGGGATCTTGTCATTTTCCCATGGAAGGGACCATGCATTCATGACAATGCGCGCACCCTCCCGCCGTCATCACCTGCTGCTGCGCGCGGGTGCGGTCGCGCCGGCAATGGGTCGCTGGCGCACCGCCTTTCTCGACAGCGTGCAGGATCCGCTGGTGATGATGCAGCTGTTCGACCGCATGCCGCAGGTGGTGTTCTCGGTGAAGGACCGCGCTGGGCGCTATGTATCGATCAGCTCCGCCTGCGCCGAGCGCTGCGGCCTGGCCAGGACCAGCGATGCGATCGGCCTGACCGCCCATGACCTCTTCCCCCGCCATATGGCGGATCGCTACGTCCGTCAGGACGAGCGGGTGTTCATCACCGGCCGTCCGATCAGGGACAACCTCGATCTGACGCTCTTCCCCGACCGTACCCAGGGATGGTGCCTGACCGACAAGGTGCCTCTATGCGACCGCCAGGGCGCGGTGGTGGGCCTGGCCTGCCTGTCGCAGGATCTCGGCGAACCGGTGCGTGCCGGGCTCATCGATGGCGCCTTCGCGGCGGTCATCGATCATATCCAGGAGCACTTCGCCGAAACGCTGCGCATACCGCAGCTGGCGCGCCTCGCAGGGGTGTCGGTCGCGCAATTCGATCGGCGCATGCGTGCGATCTTCGGCATCTCCGCCATCCAGTTCCTCATCAAGACCAGGATCGAGAGCGTCGCGCGCGCGCTGGCCGACAGCGATGCTGCGATCGCCACGGTGGCGCTCGATGCGGGTTTCTGCGACCAGAGCGCGCTGTCGCGCCAGTTCAAGCGCTGCACCGGGCTGAGTCCGCGTGAATACCGGCAGCTGATCCGCTCCGCCCACGACGTGGCGGAGGTCGGCTGAGCGCGCCGGCTCAGCTCGGCAGGGGCGAGGCCGGCAGCGAGACCGACGAACCCATCAGCCAATGGTCATGGGAGCGGAGCAGGTCGATCAGCCCCTGCTGGGTGGTCGGCTTGAGGCAGCGGTCTTCGGACTGGTGGAGGCCGGAGCGGCTGCTGTCGTGCTGATCGGGTGCATCATCGAGCAGGAGGACCGGAATGGTGGCGAAGCGCGGATTGCCGCGCAGGAGATCGAGGAAGCCGTGGCCGTCGATGCGCGGCAATCCAACATCGAGCAGGATCAGGCGCGGCCGCGCCGCCCGGACGTAGGGCCCGAGCTGATTGAGGAAGAGCAGTGCCTGGGCCGCATCACCGAAACTGTGCAGTGCCGCACGCACGCCGCTGGCGGAGAACGCCCGTACGAGCAGATCGCGGTACGCGTCGCTCTCATCGATATGCAGGAGGTCCGGAAGTCGAGACATGCATCCTCCACGCTAACCGATCGACGACTGGAGGCCATGCTTTCTTACTCAAGATCCCTCGTCATCTGACTGTTGCCTGGCGCCGCAGTGTGCCGGCCAGCACCAGGCGGCCGGGGGCGTCAAGGCAGGGGGGTGCCCATGACGGTGAAGAGCACATACAGACCGGCGGCGAAGATGCCGGACCCGAGGATGACGCACACCGGCAGGGTCAGCACCCAGGCGAGCAGCAGGCTCACCAAGGTCTTCATCTGCAGGCCGGAGCCGTTGGCCGCCATCGCCCCGGCCACCCCCGAGGACAGCACGTGGGTGGTGCTGACGGGCAGGCCGTAGATATCGGCGGCACCGATGGTGGTCATCGCAACCAGTTCGGCCGATGCACCTTGGGCATAGGTCAGATGCGATTTGCCGATCTTCTCGCCGACCGTGACGACGATGCGCTTCCAGCCGATCA
>PLEW01000170.1 GCA_003136555.1 Planctomycetota bacterium
CGCCTTGGTCGAGGTAGGCGTCACGCGCAAGGTCCACTGCCCAGGCGCTCCAGGGGTCAGCGCCGCAGCCACCAGGCCGTTTGATGGCACCGCTGCGGTGAGCGTATAGGGCGACCCCGGTGGCACGCTGAGCAACACCAACCGGGGCGCGGGTGCATCGAAGCGGTTCCAGGAGACGAAGTTGGGCTGGATGGCCATTGGCGCCGGCAGCTCGACACGCAGATGC
Source organism: Planctomycetota bacterium (assembly GCA_003136555.1). Classification (GTDB taxonomy): domain Bacteria; phylum Planctomycetota; class UBA11346; order UBA11346; family UBA11346; genus BOG-1363. Next base: position 227 of record PLEW01000170.1, read on the forward strand.
AGCACCTGGGGCGGCGCGCTGTCATGGTAGACCTCGATGGTCTTGTCCTGCGTCCCGTTGTGGTCGCCGACGGAGAAATCGACCATGATCTCGCCGCTCTCGCCGGGCAGGTAGGTGGTCTTGTCGAGAGTGGTGGTGGTGCAGCCGCAGGTCGGCCTGACGGTGGTGATGGTCAGCGGCTTCTTCCCACGGTTGGTGAAGCGGTAGAGCGCGAGCACATCATTGACCTCGCCCTGCGGCTCGAAGTGCTGATCCGGCTCGTCGAAATGGAGGTCCTCGCCAGACGCCGGGGCGACGGCGGCGAGGGCACAGGTCAGCAGCAGCAGCAGCCACGCACGCATGCCGGCAGACTATGATCCCATGCCTGGTGCGCCATCCTTGGGCGCCGGCACCCAAACCGGGGCTGGCAGCGGTGGACATGCGGATCATCATGTGAGCCGATGTACGACTTCCTGCGCGGTACGGTGGCGGCGCTCGATGCCTCTGGACGGCTGACCCTGGACGTCAATGGCGTCGGCTACAGCCTGCGCATCAGCGAGCAGACCCGCCGGCGCATCCCTCTCGACGGCCAGACCGTGACCGTGCACGTGCGCCTGCTGGTTAAGGAGGACGACCTGGTCCTGTTCGGCTTCAGCGATAGCGCTGAACGTGCCGCCTTCGACCTGCTGACCTCGGTGCAGATGGTCGGACCGGTGGTGGCGATGGCGGTGCTCTCGGCGCTGGGGGTGGCGGAGCTGCGCCGGGTGCTGATCCATCGTGATGTCGCTGCGCTCAGGAAGGTCAAGGGTGTCGGTCCCAAGAGCGCGGAACGCATCGCCTTGGAGCTCGCCGACAAGGTCGAGCGCATCCCCGCCCCGCTCGATGCGCCCGTTCCCGGCGCCAGCTCGGCCATCCAGGTGGTCGAGGAGGTCCACCGTGCGCTCATCGTCCTCGGCTTCGACCGCAAGGATGCCGGCGACGCACTGGCCAAGGTCTCCCGACCGGGCCTCGACGCCGAGGCCCTGCTGCGGCTCGCCCTGGCAGTGTTGCGCTGAGGCGGATTGCCGGCCCGGCCCGGCGCCTGGGGGTGCTGGTGCGGCGGTGGCGCATGGTCAGAAGCGGATGCCGACGAGGAACAGGTACGAGAGCATGACCTCGCCGAGCCGCCCATGATAGGTCGTGCCGGTGCTGAAGTCGCCGCGCAGCTCCCCTTCGTGCCAGGCCGCCGAGATCAGCAGCCCGACGACCACGTGCTGCTCTAAGGACGCGACCCATCCCAGATGGGCGCCCAGGGACCATTCCACGCCGTCGCCGGAGGTGACCTGCACGCTGCCATCGGTCTGCGAGAGATCGACGTTGTCCGCCTTGATGTACCCCAGTCCGAGGTCGCCCATCGCCTCGAGGTGCGACCAGGAGCCGGTCGACAGCGCGTAGCCCAGGCCGAACTGCAGTTCGATGATGTCGTCCTGGAGCGGGACCGTGGTCCCGTTCAGGTCGTCGGTGAAGCTGGACGCGCCGGCATACGAGGCCAGGGCGACGTCCCAGATCGTCCCGCCGCCGCCGGTGGTGCTGCCCTGGCAGTAGCGCAGGCAGAAGCTGCCGCGTCCCGAATCGGTGTCGCGCGTGGCCAGCGTGTCTTCTGAGGTGTAGTATCCGGAGTCGGACCCTGCCTGGATGGTCAGGTGCTCGCGCCGCAGGACGGTGGTGTAGCCTCCCAGCTCGATGCGGATGTCGCTGATCTGCTCATCGGCGACAGCCAGGGCGCACGGCAGGCACAGCAGCATGGGCGCAAAGCAGCGCATCGACCGGTCCTTTGGTGCGTACGGAGATCAAGCTCTACCGCTCGACCCGCCGGTGCGTTGGCGACCGGTGGGCCAGGCCGATCGGCCGGCCTGGCGATGGGCGGTCAATGCGGGAAGTCGGTCATCCTGCCGACCTCGAGGAGATACTGCCAGACCGCCTCGAACTGATCGTCCGCCTTGCCGCCGAGGATGTCCTTCAGCGGTGTCGTGCCGTCATCGGCGGCGAACTTGGTCATGCGCGTGGTCGGATCGAAGCGGGTCGGGAAACGCATCCAGCGATGGAAGAAGTCCTTCTGCAGGCGCTGGGTCGCATAGCCGAGGTTGATGCCGGGCGCCTCGAACACCGCGATCGGCTTCGCCGATCCCATGCCGTGGCAGAAGATGCACGCCAGGCCGTGGTTCTGGCCGGTGAGCTCCTTGCCGATGCTGGCCGCCGGAGCGCCGGGGGAGACCGCATCCGGCGGGGTGATGGGCGGGTTGCCGTGCTCCTCGGCAAGGCCCTGGGCGAAGGGCACGGCGCCGGCGGGGAAGAAGGGCATGCGGCGGTTCAGCCATGGGCGCGGACGGTAGCTGATCTTGCCGGCGATGAAGTCGGCGAGCCATTCCGGCCGCAGCTTGTCGCCGGTGAAGGTCAGCAGGGGGCAGGGGTTGTTGGCCGCTGCATTGCCCTCGGCCGCCAATCCGGGGTCGTTGGCGTCGCCGGCGTCCTCGCTCGGGGGGGGCAGTTCGGCGAGCAGCTTGTCGGTCTCGCCGCTGTAGCTGGTCAGCAGGGCGTCGTTGCCGTCCCGCTCATGGCAGGCGCTGCAGCGCAGTGCGATCAGGCGGCGCTCGGCGAACTCGGGCAGGCTCTCGCGCTTGAGCGCCACCTGGTCGGTGCTGATGAAGGCGCGCAACGCCAGCAGCTGCGCCGGCTCGAGGGCGAAATCCGGGGCCTTTCCGCGACCTGCCTGGTCGCTGGCCAGGCATCCGGCCGCGGGCTTGGCGCCGGCGTCCTTGAGCGTTGCTGCCTTCAGCGCCACGCCGTCGGCGAGCTGGTGGCAGCTGGCGCAACCGCTGGCGGCCACCAGCGCCTTGCCACGTGCGGCGTCGCCCGCAGGACTGCTCGGCACCGCGTCCTTGCCACGCGCGAGCACGAAGGACGCCAGCTGCTTGGCCTGCTCGGCGGTGAAGCCGAAATTCGGCATGCGGATCCACTGGTAGTGCTTGTTCGGCTGCTGCAGGAAGGCGACCAGCGCCGCCGGCTTCCACTTGGCCTTGAGATGGGACAGGTCGACGTAGGCCGGTCCATCGCTGTTGGCGAGGTGGCAGGCGACGCAGCCGAGCTTGGCAAACTGCTGTCCGCCAGCGGCGACGTCCTTGTCGCTGAAGGCCGGCTCCGCGTCGGCCTTGCCCAGGGTGCTGAGATAGGCGCTGATATCCGCGGCCTGACCGAGGGTCTCGGCGGCGTCCTTGCCCTGGAGCAGGCGCGGCATGGTGGCATTGGCGCGCAGCGCCTTGGGATCATTGACCCAGGCGGCCATCCATGCGGCGTTGAGCCGGCTGCCGGCCTCGCGCAGGTCGGGGGCGTCGATCGCCAGCTCCGGCATGGCCGCGGCGGAGGTCGCCTCGCCCGCGGCGTGGCAGCGCGTGCAGCGCAGGGTCGCGATCAGCTCGCGTCCATGGCGCAGCTTGGTCGCGCTCTTGAGCGGCTTGTCATTGAGGTTGTGGACGAAGGTCGTGGACGGGATCGGCTCGGACGGGAAGTCGCTGGAAGCCCACAGCAGGCGGATGCGCGAGGCCCCGTTGGCAGGGCTGCGGTAGGTGGCCACCACGTGGTTCCTGCCCTTCTCCAGGCGCAGCGTGGTGCCCTTGTCGGGGAAGGGGGAGCCGGAGAGGTCGAGCACCGGCTTGCCATTGATCTCGAGCGTGACGGATCCTGAGCCCTCGGCGGTGAAGGTGATCTTGTTCCACACGTCCAGGGTGATGTAGCCCTCCCATACGGCGGTGAAGGGGCCGGGGTCGAGGAAGGGCGTCGGCGCCTCATGCTCGCCGACGTAGAGCGAGATCACGCGTGCCGACCGCTGGTCGGTGACGCCGGAGGCGCCGGTGAAGCGCAGGGTCAAGCCCTGCTCGAGCTTCTCGTCCGCTGGCGGTGCCGCCGCCGGGCCAGGGGCGCTTGCCGGGGTGGCGGGAGCGGCGCCTTGGCCGCTGGCCGCCGCCTGGCCAGGGAGCGTGCCGGTGGTCGCAGAAGCTGGGGTCGCACCGGTAGCGGCAGGTGCGGTGGCAGTGGGGATGGCAGTCACGCTCACGGCAGCCGCTGGCGGCTGTCCGCTGTGCGGAAGGAAGAGCAGCAGGCCGCCCAGGACCAGCGCGAGCGCGATCAGGGCGATGCTCAGCAGGGGGTTGAGCGGCGGACCGCCGGTCGCGTCGCCGTCGGGCTTGCTCATATCATCACTCACGCGCGGTCTCCGCTGCAGGCTGAAGGTGGAAGGACGGAGTTGAACGCCTCATGCATCTGCGTCCAGTCGCGAGTCCCGTCCCTGCACCCCCCCTGCCGCTGGTTACGGGCCTTCCTGGCTCCCCACCACATTGATGGTGTTGTAGTAGTCGGCCTGCACCGGCTCGCCGTCTGCTCCGGCGATCTTGTACTTGATCTTCATCTGCATCACGGTGCGGATCTTGGGCATCTCGAGGAACACCGTCTTGCCGTCGGCCGAGAGGGTCACCGAGCTGATCTCGACCGGATCATGGCCGTTCTTCTTGGGGTCGTCGACGTGCACTTCGGGAGAACCGTAGTTCTCGGCCCAGATGTAGTTCCACTCCTCGGCGCTGTAGTTGTCCTTGGCTCCGGCGCTGGCGCGGTCGAGCGGCGTGCTGAAGGTCAAGCTGATGCCGTTCTTCTTGACCACGTAGCCGACCGGCATGTGCACCGTCTTGCCGGTATAGCGCACGCGCTGGAAACCGGCCTCCTTGGCGCCATTGGTCTGCCAGCCGCGCAGACCGCAGACGTAGAGCTGTCCATCGGTGGCATTGAAGCGGGCGCGCATGATGCCGGTATTGAAGGTGAGCGGGAAGCGCACGCAGCCGCCCTGGGCGATGCTGCCATCCATGCCCCACGAGACCAGGAACAGCGAGCTGGTGCCATAGGACATGTGCAGCAGGCTGCCTTCTGGCAGACCCCACTTGTTGCCGAGCACCCAGGCCTGGCCGCCGCAGGAATTGTCGATCGGGCCGGTGTTGTGCGGGATCCACAGGATCGGCTTGTCGTAGTCGGTCGGCTCGGGGGTGCGATGCGCCAGCGGCGGCACGCCGTAGAACCCGCCCTTGACGATGAGGTTGACGCGCGAGCTCGGCGTCCAGGTGCCTTCGTTGTCGCCGGAGGTGACTTCGCCCTTGGGGCCGACGCTCATGCCGTTGGGGGCGCGGAATCCGGTGGCGAAGACCTCCGATTTCGAGCCGTCCTTCGAGATCTTGAACATGCAGCCGTTGCTCTCGGTGATGTGCTCGAAGCCGCGTCCGCCCGGCTTCACCGGACCGGCCTTGGCGTAGTAGAAGTTGCCTTCGGGATCGGTCCACAGGTCGAAGGAGAACTCGTGGAACCCTCCGGAGGTGTGCACGTCGTTGTTGAAGGCCTCGTAGAAGTCCGCCTCGCCATCCTTGTTGAGGTCGACCAGGCGCTCGATGCCGTCGCGGGTGGTGACATAGACCACGTCGTCGACGATCTTGAGCCCGAGCGGCTGGTGCAGCCCGGTGGCGAACCGCTTCCAGGTCAGCTTGCCGAGCGAGGCATCGATGCCGGAGACCACCCACACATCGCCATTCCAGGTCGACACCGCGGCGCGGCCGTCGGAGAAGAAGTCGAAGCCGGCGAAGCGCAGCTTCGATTTCCAGGGGTTGCTCTCGGGGACGGTGATGGTGTCGACCACATACGGCGAGGTCGCATCCACGGGCGTGCCGAGCTCGCCCTTGGTCTCGACGGTCTCGGGATAGCGCGGCGCACCGCCCTTGGTCAGGGTCTTGGGATCGGTGATCGCGGTGGCGGCATTGATGATCGGCGCGGCGGCGGCGGCATCGGCGTTGACGATGACGACCTTGAAGGTCGCGGCGGCGGTGGCGCCGATCTTGAGCAGGATGCGGTTGCCAACCACCGCCAGGCTGACACCGGCAGGGGCGTCGACCAGGCCGACGCTGACCTTGTTATCGCCGGCGCTCAGGGTCGCGACCCCGCCAGCGACCGAGCCGGTGCCGTCGGGCAGCTCGGCCACGAGGTTGGTCACCGGGCCGACATTGGCGATCGACAGCGTGCGCGAGACCGCCTTGCCATCGGCCTCGAAGCCGGGCAGCTCGAGCACCGTGCCGGCGCCGACGGTATAGGAGAATACCACCCGGTCGCCGTTGATGTAGTGGCCCTTGTACTTGGCGAGATCGGCGGGCAGCGGACCGTAGGGCTCGCTGCGCGGATCGTCGAAGCTCTCGCTCTTGGACCAGCCGGGCAGCTGCGGGGTGCCGAAGATCTGCATGCCGGCGGTCTTGGGGCCGGGGACGCCATGCGCGCCGTCGTAGGCCACGCCCTTGAGCTCGAGGAAGCCGCCAGTCCAGCCGGCGCTCCAGCGCAGCAGGTCGGCGTCGAAGCACAAGCCGCCGACCACCACCTGGTCGCCGACCTTGGCGGTGAGCTTGACCGCGTGGCCCTTGATCGCCAGGTTGTTGGCCGGCGAGGGTGAGGCGATGGTGTCGGATAGCTGCGGGCCGTAGTCCATGTCGTAGAACCAGCCGGAGGCGGGGGCACCAGTCGGCCCCTTGCGCTTCTTCCAGGCCAGCTGATCCCAGCTGACCTTGGTCTCGGCGCCCTTGTCGTGCGACAGCGCCGAGCCGCCGATCACGCTCTCGCTGCCGCCAGGCGGGGTCCACCACAGCTTGCAGCCGGCTCCGCCATTGCCCTGGAAGAAATCGAGCCGCACCTGGTGCAGCCCGGCGCTCAGCTGCACCTGGCCGGATTTCTTGCCCATGCCGTGGGGTCCGCCGTTGTCGACCACCTGCTTGTCGTCGATGAACAGCCTGGAGCCGTCATCCGATTCGGTGGCGAAGGTATAGGACCCATCCTTGTCGATCTTGACCGAACCGGTCCAGCGCGCCTCGAAGTTCTCCACCAGCTTGGTGCCGTAGAACGGCCCCTCCTGGTCGGGGAAGTTGACCTGCTTGTCGATGCGCACGAAGGTCGGCTTGAGATCCTTGAGCTCCTGGAAGTCGCCGACCGCGTGGTCGAAGGCGAAATACTCACCCAGGAGTCCCGGTTCCTGGTCTGCGGCGAAGGCGGCCGAGAGGCTGGCCACCAGGGTGACGAGCAGGGCGGTGCGGGAGGTGCTGGATGTCAGGGTGATGCCCATGGGGGATCCTTGCGAAGCGGGGACGAGGGGTCGTGGAAGACGGGGGGAGAATCGGGGTTATTGATGGGATGGGAAGGGGCTAAAAGCATACCGAGACAGCCTGCATGCGTCGCCTACTTTTTGCGCACCCAGCATCCCTGCATGTGGTCCCCTGGTCCCTTTAGCGCCACGGCGCTGCGCTCGGTGGCGACGGGGGCACATCCTGTATATCTCCAGGTCGCAACGTCTGTACAGCCGGCGAGAGCCCCTTCCAGATACCTCTGCCGGAGTCCTGGGTGGGAGAGCCGGGCGGGGCGAGGGACCTGGGGTTGGCTATTCCCGAACGACTCCCGGCTATTATAGGAAGAGCCCCCTGCTGTGTAACCCGAGGCCAGGCCTCCACCAACGCAGCCGCATGGGCCTGGTATTCCCCCTCTGGCCCGCCTCCCATACCCTCCCAGAGCCCCTATGGACTTCCCGATCTACCACCTCGCCTTCTTCGGGGATCGCAGCCTGATCGCCGTGATCGGCGCGCTGCACGTCATCATCAACCACATGTTCGCCGTCGGTGGCATCCCGCTGGTGGTGGCGCTGGAATGGTGGGGCTGGCGCACCCGGGACTCGCACTGGGATGATCTCGCCAGGCGCATCATGTTCACCTTCTTCGTCGTCGCCACCACCGTGGGGGCGCTCACCGGGGTGGGCATCTGGCTCTCGGTGGCGCTGATCAATCCCGAGGCCATGGGCAGCCTGCTGCGGGTGTTTTTCTGGGCCTGGTTCACCGAATGGCTGGTCTTCGTCACCGAAGTGGCGCTGATCCTGTGGTACTACCTGAGCTGGAAAAGCCTGGCTGGCGAGCGCAAGCGCAGCCACATCTCCATCGGCCTGACGCTGTGCGTCTTCTCCTGGATCACCATGGCGCTGATCGTCGCCATCCTCGGCTTCATGATGAACCCCGGTACCTGGATCACCGATCACCGCTTCCTCAGCGCGGTGTTCAATGACATCTACATCCCCCAGCTCGCCTTCCGCACCACCCTGGCGATGGTGATGTCCGGCTGCGCAGGGCTGTTCCTGAGCTGGATGTTCACCTCGGCCGAAACGCCGATGCGCAGCAAGGCCATCCGCTTCGTCTCCACCTGGATACTGTGCTGGCTGCCCTTCTGCGCCATCGCCCTGGCGTGGTATTACCACGTCGTCCCGCCCGAGATGGTCAAGAATCTCCCCGTCGCACTGGGCACCCAGGCCTTCGAAGCCAACGCGCAGATCATCCTCGGCGCGCTGGCGGCGCTGGCTGGGCTGGTGGTCCTCATCGCCCTGCTCGGCATCTCGATCCCCGGCTCGCTGCCGCGCGTCGCGTTGCTGATCCCCATCCTGGCGGCGATCATCATCGCCGGCGCCTTCGAGCGCTCGCGCGAATTCCTGCGCAAGCCCTACATCATCTACCAGTACATGTACGCCAACCGCTTCCGCGTCGACGACTACCCCCTGCTCACCCATGAGGGCATCCTGCCCTATAGCACCTACGCCGCGGTGAGGCAGGTGACGCCAGACAACCAGCTGCTGGCGGGGTCCGAGGTCTTCCGCCTCGCCTGCGCCACCTGCCATACCGTCGATGGCGTCAACGGCATCCGCGCCAAGCTCTCGGCGCTGTATCTCAATGCCCCCTGGCAGGTCGATGCCATCAAAGGCTACATCGAGCATCTGCATGACGTGAAGGCCTACATGCCGCCCTTCCCCGGCAATGAGGCCGAAGCCGGCGCGCTGGCGCGCTACCTGGTCTCCCTCCAGTCGGCCGTCCCGCCCGCTACCGCCGATCTCCAAGCCCCGGCATCCGGCGCCGGCGCGCTCGCCAAGCGCGCGCCTGCGGCTGCAACCCCCCCCGCCATCACCGGACGCTGAGACCAGACATGGATGCCTCCACCCCGATCCCCAAAGACGTCACGCTGCCGCTGCCGGTCCCGCCGGAGCTGCTGGTCATCTTCCACGTGGTCTTCTTCGCCATGCATCTGCTGTTCGTCAACCTGATGCTCGGCGGCGTGCTGCTGACCTTGTGGTACGAGCTGCGCGGCCGCGTGCGCGCCGACTACGACGCCCTGGCGCACGAGATCGCCAAGACCATCTCGGTGAACAAGAGCCTGGCGGTGGTGATGGGCATCGGGCCGCTGCTGTTCATCAACCTGCTGTACACCTCGCCCTTCTACGGCACCACCACCCTGATCGGCGATGCCTGGATCAAGATCATCCCCCTGGTGATGATCGCCTTCCTGCTCGCCTACCTGCACAAGTACACCTGGGAGCGCATGCACGCCCACAAGGGCCTGCACATCCTGCTCATCGCCGTGGTCGCGGTGCTGCTGCTGAGCGTGCCGCTGATCTTCCTGACCACCATCAACCTGATGCTGTTCCCCGAACTGTGGCCGCGCGTGCACGGCTTCGTCGACGCGCTGTTCCTGCCCAACGTCCTGCCGCGCTACCTGCACTTCCTGCTCGCCTCGCTCTCGGTGATGGGGCTGTTCCTGGTCAAGTGGACGCAGACCCCCTATTTTCCGGCCGAGAAGCTGTTCCGCGATCTGACCCGCCTCGAATTGCGCCAGCAGTTCTACGCCCTCGCCTTCGGCGCCACGGCGCTGCAATTCCTCGCCGGCCCCCTGGTGTTCGCCACCCTGCCGGCCGCCGGGATGAACCTGCGCACCATGGGCGCGGTGGCCTGCGGGGTTGCGTGCGCCATCCCGGCGCTGTGGTGGCTGTGGCAGGAGCTCAACCAGCCGACCAGCGGGGCGGGACGGCGCTACTGGCACATCATCGGCGCGATCAGCCTGACGGTGATGTTCATGGTCATCGGCCGGCACCTCTACCGCGCCGAGTCGCTGTCGCTCTACCAGGCGCAGATCGCCGCCAGGACCGCCAACTATGAGCAGCAGGTGGAGGAGGCCAAGAAGGGCGTCTTCCCGCAGCATGCCATTGCGGAAAAGGCCGCCGCGTCGGCCCCCCCGGTCACGCCCGCCTCCGGCTACACCAGCCCCCTGCGGGCGGACAAGCGCTTCGCCCAGGGCGATGCGATCTTCCACCAGGTCTGCTTCGTCTGCCATGCGCCGGCGACCAAGCTCATCGGCCCGCCGATCCTGGAAATCGCGACCCTCTACAAGGACCATCCGGAAGGCATCGCCAAATGGGCGCAGGCGCCAGGACCGAACAAGCGTCCGCCGCTGCCCATGCCACCGGTGGTCGGCAAGACCATGGATGAGCTCACCGCCGTCGGCGTCTACATGCTCGGCATCGGCGACGAGGAAGCGCACAAGGCCGCACCCGCGAAGTAGTGGCGCTAATCCGTCTGCGAGGTGCGCCGGCGGGCGCGCGTCTGCCCCTGCGGCTGGCGGCTGGAGAGGTAGCGCTTGAGCGCCTGGGTGTGGGCGGGGAAGGCCAGCGAGAGCGTCGAGGAGGCGAGCACCAGCTCCGACACCTCGGCATTGGGCTTGAAGCGCGGCAGGCCGGCAGCGGTGCGCACCTTGGTCTGGGCGATCACCAGCAGCAGGTCGTCCGGGACGCTGATCACATCGAAGACCGACAGCTCCTCGGTGCGCACGGAGACGCCGGTCTCCTCCTTGAGCTCGCGCACCGCTGCCTGCTGCCAGGTCTCGTCGTGATCGATGTAGCCACCCGGCAGGGCGAGCTGGCCGGCATGCGGCTCGATCGCCCGGCGCACCAGCAGGATGCTGTCATGCACCGGCACCAGCAGCGCCACCACCGGCACGGGATTGCGGTAGCTGACCGCCCCGCAGCTGCTGCAGGTGCGCGGCCACGGCAGCTCGCCGGGAAAGCCTGTGCCGCAGCTGGAGCAATGGGACAAGGGCTTCGGCATGGCGGGTTTGTATGACGAACGGCGCGTCCGCCTAGTCCCTCTCTGCCGCAGCCCGCACGCCGTCTCATGGCGAAATGGACGCTGGAGCCGTCCGTGCAGCGGCGCCTACGCCGCGTATCCGGCGTTGGCCTGGTTCACTTCTTGGTCGGCGCCGGGGGCAGGTCGGCGTATTTCGGCGCCACCTTCTCGATGTTCGGCGTCTCGTCGGGCGTGATGCGGCCGAGGGCATAGTTGATGCCGCTGGTGACCAGCTTGGTGAAGATCGGACTCTGCAGGACATCGTCACGGTGCCCCATCGCGGTGTAGAACACCCTGCCCTTCCCGTAGGGGTGGATCCAGCTGATGGGATAGGGGCCTCGCTGGTAGGGTTGGCCGTGCATGGTCGAGGTGTCGATCACCAGCAGGACATGGAGGGTCTTCTCGAATTGCTTGAAGGGGTACCACTCCTCCTTCATCTCGAAGCCGTCCTTGCTCTCCTCGAGGCCGGGGAAGGTGGGGTCGGTGACGATGATCTTCGCCGCTTGCTGATCGCCGTGCATGATGAACTCGGCGCCCAGCATGTCGAGGTAGGGATCGAGTTCGGCATGCAGCTTGAGGCTGTGCGCCTCATTGTTGGTGTGGAAGGTGTCGGCGGCGCAATGCAGGCCGACGAAGCCCTTGCCGGCCTTGATCGCATCGAGGAACGCCTGCTTGCCCGCGGCGCTCATCGGCGGGGTCTTGTCGGTGCCCGGGGTGGTCAGATCCCCGGTGGTATAGAAGATGAAGGCGTCGAACTCCTTGAGCTTCTCCGCGGTGAACACCCCGCCGTCCTTGGTGGTGGTGAGGGTGAAATGATCGTTCTTGCCGATCGCCGTCAGGGCGATCTCGGCGGTGCCGGGTCCGCCATCCTTGCCGGGCTTGATCGCCGGATGCTCGAAGCCGGCGCTCTTGGTGAAGAACAGGATCTTGGCCTCGTCGGCCGTGGCCGCGACGGCGCTGGCGAGCAGCAGGAGCGGGATCAGCGGGAGGCGCAGGGACGATAGCATGGGGGAACTCCTATTTGGGCACGACGTTGATGGTGTTGTAGATCTCGTTGGCGACAGGTCCGCCATCGGCGCCCTTGAAGCGGTAGGTGATTGACATCTGCATCGCAGGGCGCAGGCCGGGAATGTCAATCGTCACCGTCCTGCCATCGCTGGCCAGGGAGGCGGCGCTGATGTCGATCTTGTCGTGGCCCTTCTTCTCCGGATTGGTGACCAGGTAGTCGTCCGATCCGTAGGTCGAGGTCCAGCGGTAGTTCCATTGCTCGATCGCCAGGCTGTCGGGCGTCACCGAAGCCTTGTCGAGGGTGGTGGTGAAGCCGATCGTCACCCCCTTGGCGGTGACATGCAGGGCCACCGGCATGCACACCGGCTTGCCGGTGTAGCGCACCCGCTCCAGGCAGCCATCGGTGCCGGCATTGGTCTGCCAGCCCTTGATGCCGCAGACGTAGAGCTGGCCATCGACGGGATCGAAGCGGCCGCGCATCAGCCCGGAGGAGAACTTCAGCTTGAAGCCCACCACCCCGCCCTGGGGGATGCCGCCGACCTCCTCGTACATCACCGCGAACAGCGTCGACTGGCCGTAGGAGAGGTGGAGCATCTGGCCGGCGAACGGCCCCCAGCGGTTGCCGGTGTCCCACACCTCGCCGCCGCCCGAGTTGTCGATCGGCATGGGGATCCAGCACAGCGGCGGATCGTAGCTGGCGGGATGCTTGGCGTTGACCTCCTTGTTCTCGGCCAGGCGCGGATCGGCGACGAAGGCATAGAAGCCGCCCGGCTTCACCAGGTCGATCTTGCACGCCGGCGTCCAGTGGCCCTGGTTGTCGCTGGCGGTGAGCTGGTCCTCGGGGCCCATGCCCATGCCGTTGGCGGCGCGGAAGCCGGTGGCGATGGTGGTGAAGCTCGAGCCATCCTTGGCGATCTTGAACATGCAGGAATGGAGCGGGAAGTTCCAGGGCACGCGGTTGCCGCCCTTGACGTAGTAGAAGTTGCCGGCCCGGTCGGTCTGCAGATCGAAGGAGAAGTCGTGGTAGTCCTTGTAGAGGGTGGTGGTGTTGAAGAAGCACTCGTAGAAATCCGCCTCGCCGTCATTGTTGAGGTCGTCGAGGCGGGTGATCTGGTCGCGGCCGAGCACGTAGATGCGGCCATCGACCACCTTGAGCCCCAGCGGCTCGAACAGCCCGCTGGCGAAGCGCCGCCAGCTCAGCCTCTGGCTGCCCTGGTCGAGGCCGGAGACGATCCACACCTCGCCCTCGAAGGTGCAGACCGCCAGCCGGCCATCGGGGAGGAAATCGAGGCCGGTGGGGCGGAACCACGATTTCCATGGCGTCTGGCCCGGGAAGCCCAGCTGATCCACCAGATAGGCGCCATCGCCGCTGCCGGGCGTCAGGGTGGCGGTCAGGGCCTGCCCCTGTGCGGGACCGCCGCGGCACAGACTGAGCGGATCTGCGGCTGGCGGCAGGGCCGTGAGCGCGCTGGCGAAGGCGCCCAGCGCCGCCTTGGCGCCGCTCCAGATCGCCACCGTGAAGGTCTGCGCCGGACCGGCCGGCAGATGCAGCAGGATGCGGCCATCGCTGACCGCCAGGGTCGCTCCCGCGCTCACCGAGGCGACCCCCACCGCGGTCAGCCCCTCGGGGTCGGCGACGCTGCCGCCGAGCACCGCGCAGCTGGCATCCGCGCGGCCGCTCGCGGCAGTGCCCGCTGCAGCGCCCCGCGGACCGACCCCGCCGCTGGCATGCGGCAGCGAGCAGGCCACCAGGGTCTGCTCATGAGCGGTGGCGGCGATGGCGATGGTGCGCAGCACGATCGCTCCACCGTTCGAGCTCAGGAGGCCTGGCAGCTCGTGCACCAGGACGTCGCCCACGGTGTAGGCGAGCACCACCTGGTCGCCGTGGCGGTAGAGGCCCTTGTAGGCCGCCCAGCTGGCGGGCAGGTTGCCGATGCCGTCCTTGCGCGGATCGGCAAGCGTACCGCCCGGACCGGCCCAACCAGGTCCGCTGGGGATGGCGAACAGCGGCTTGCCGATCGCCGTCGCCGGACCGGTGCCCTGGCCGATGCGCGCCGGGTTGGTGGTGGTCATGTCGACGAAGCCACCCTGCCAGCCGGCTGCCAGGCGCATGGTCTCGGCGTCGAAGCTCACCCCGACATCGGCTCCCAGGCGCACGTTGATGGCCTTGTAGATGATCTCCTTCTTGTCGGCCGGGCTGTGCAGGTAGTACTGGATCAGCCCGCCGAAATCCATGTGCGCGCCAGGACCGAGATCCTTGGCCGGCTTGCCCTCGCTGGGACCCTCGAGCGCCTGCGCTGCTGATGAAGCCACCAGGAGGAGGCCCACCGCGAGCACCGCGCAGCGGACCCTCACGGCTTTCCCACCAGCCAGATGTTGCGGAAATACACCGGGTTGTGGTGATCCTGCAGCCACAGCGGGCCGCCCTGGGGGGTTTCCGGCTTCTTCTTGTTGGCGCCCGTGCCGCTCTTGACCTCGGTATGGTCGAGGACCAGCAGGCCGTTGAGCTTGACCGTCACCATGGCGTTCTTGGTCTTCGCCCCGGCGGCATCGAAGGTCGGTCCCTGCCAGTCGATGTCGTAGGTCTGCCAGGAGAGCGGCGGATAGCAGGCGTTGACCAGCGGGGTCACCACCGTGTAGAGCGAACCGATGTCGTTGTTCTCCGGCTTCAGGCCGTAGGAATCGAGCACCTGGATCTCGTAGGTGTGATGGATGTAGATGCCGCTGTTGCCGCGATCCTGGCCGCGCCCGAAGGGCTTGAAGGGCTCGCGGAACTCGACGTGCAGCTGGTAGCTGGTGAAGTTCTTCCTGGTCTCGGCGCCGTAGTTCAGCACCTTCTCGCCGTCCAAGGTCTCGATCTTGGCGTCCTTCCAGGCATCGGTGTTCGAGCCATCGAAGAGCACCAGCGCGCCGGCCGGCGGCTTGGCGAGCGCGGTGGGGCTGACGCGCAGGACCTTCTTGAGCGTGAAGGCGGTGCCGGCGGCGGTGGTGCCGCTGAAGGCGTCGCCGCTGATGGTGCCGTGATAGCCGCTCTCGCCGAACGGCGTCTTCTCGCCCGCGGTCTTGCCCTCGACTTCGACGCGGGTGGCGCCATCCCAGCCCTCGCCCGGGAAGCCGCCCGGCTCGAACACGGCGCGGAAGCTGCCGCCGCCCAGCGCGATCACCTGCGCGGCGAGCGGCTTGCCCCCGCTCTCGCCCAGGTAGTCGCCTTGCACAGCGTAATCCGGACCGGCCTTGCTGACCTCGATGGCCATCTGCTTGTCGCTGCTGGCTTCGCCTGCGTTGACGGCTGCAACCGCCATGCAGGAGGCGGCACAGGTGCGCACGAGGACCGAGACGGGGACGGATGGACGCATGGACGACTCCTGATGTATCTGTGATCGGAAAAGCCCGGTACCCACGCTGCAGGCGCCCAGGCCGAGGAGGGATACCCGGAGCGCACCCACGCCGTTGCCGGGCAGCAGATGGTCGTACGTTGGTAACGTCTTGAAAAAAGAGGGATTTAGGCCTCTGTTTCCGCTGAGTATCCTCAGCCATGCGTGTTTTTGCTCAAAACGATCACTCGCGCCCTGGGCATCTGGCGCTAGGCTGGCGCGTCGCCCGGGGATGGGCCGCCATGCCCAGCCATGGTGCTGATCCGATCTCAGCGCCCGGGCCCATGCCGCGTACCCTTTCCCCATCGCATCACCCGGAGCGCTTTCATGCTGAGTGATTCCCCTGTGGCCCCATCCTTCGCGAAGGCCCGCTACATGGCCCTCGCCGCCGCCTTCCTGGGCTGGATGTTCGATGGCGTGGAGATGGGGATGTTCCCGCTGTGCGCCAAGCCCGCGCTCACCGAGATGTTCGGACCCACGGCCAAGCCTGCAGATATCGGCGTCTGGCTCGGGGTGGTCAATGCGATGTTCCTCATCGGCGCGGCGGCCGGCGGGGTGGTCTTCGGCTGGCTCGGCGATCGCGTCGGCCGGGTGCGCGCCATGACCGTCGCGGTCCTGGTGTACTCGCTGTTCTCGGCCATGGCCGCCTTCGCCGTCGAACCCTGGCAGCTGGCCGGACCCCGCCTGCTGGCATCCTTTGGCATGGGCGGCGAATGGGCGCTCGGCGTGGCGCTGGTCATGGAAGCGTGGCCGTCGACCAGCCGGCCGCTGATGGCTGGACTGATCGGCGCCGCCGCCAACCTCGGCTTCCTGCTGATAGCGATGGTCGGGCTGACGATCGCCACGTTCATCAAGACCATCGATCCGGTCCTGCATTCCTTCCTGCCCGATGCCATCGCCACCGCCGCCACGGCGCACCAGGCCTGGCGCCTGCTGCTCTTCCTCGGTGCGATGCCGGCCGTCCTGACGCTCTTCATCGTCTTCTTCGTCCCGGAATCGGAATCGTGGAAGAAGTCGGCCGCAGGGGCGCCCAAGAACCACATCGGCGACATCTTCAAATCCGGGCTCGGTGCGCTGGTGTGGAAGGCCTCCGCGCTCTCGGCGCTCACCCTCCTGGGTACGTGGGGCTCGACGCAGCAGATGCCCGGCTGGGCTGGCGGCCTGGCCGCCACCACTCCCGCCGACTGGCATCTCACGCCGGCCGAGACCACCTCCTACACCCAGATGGTCTCCGGCTTCGGTGCCTGCGTCGGCTGCATGCTCGGCGCCCTGGTCGCGCAATGGGCCAACCGCCGCTGGACCTTCTTCGGCATGGCGGCGCTGTCCCTGATCAGCTCGCAGATCCTCTTCCGCGTCCCAGTGCATTTCGGGCCCGGTTTCCTGGTCGGAGTGTTCCTGGTCGGCGGCATCACCGCCTCCTTCTATGGTTGGCTGCCCTTGTACCTGCCCGAGCTCTTCCCCACCCGCATCCGCGCCACCGCCCAGGGATTCTGCTACAATGCCGGACGGGTATTCGCCGCTGCCGGCGCGGTGGGCGGGGGTGCCCTGCTGACCAGCTTTGGCGGCGACTACCAGCGCATGTGCGCGGTCGTCAGCCTGATCTACATCCCGGCCCTGATCGTGATCTGGTTCTGCCCCGAGACCAAGGGGCGGGAACTTCCCGCATAATGCTCTGTCACAACGGGTTACCGCATTTCCAGCGGCCTCATTACGAGCCCCGGAGAGGGGTCTTCTCTGTCCTTTCAATGGGCATGGACGCTTTAGGCTGCTGACCATGGCCGACCCCGCGTCTTCTGCCGGCGAGACCGCCCTGCTGGCGATCATCCCCGCCTACAACGAGGCGCCCCGCATCGCGGCGGTCATCCGCGGCGTGCTCGACCTCGGCCTGCAGGTGCTGGTGGTCGACGATGGCAGCCGCGACCAGACCGCGCGGGTCGCGTCCGGTGCAGGCGCGACCGTCCTGCGGCGCGCCAATGGCGGCAAGGGCACCGCCATCATCACCGGCTGCCGCTGGGCGGTCGGTCAGGGCTACCGGCGGGTGCTGCTGATCGATGGCGATGGCCAGCACGACCCCCGCGAAGCCCCGGCGCTGATCGCCGCCGGCGCTGCCGGCGCCGACCTGGTGATCGGCCGGCGCTGCCTCCACCTCGGCCGTCAGCCGCTCTACCGGCGTGGCTTCAACCGCCTCTCCAGCCTGCTGGTCACCCTCGCCGCGGGACGCCGCGTGCTCGACAGCCAGAGCGGCTTCCGCCTCTTCGATCCGCGCCTGCTGCTCTCCCTGCCGCTCTCGGGGCGGCGCTACGACCTCGAGACCGAGGTCTGCATCCTCACCGCCCGTGCCGGGTTGCGCGTGGTCGAGGTGCCGATCTCGGTGATCTACAACGACAAGGTCTCGGGCGTCCATCCGCTGTTCGACACCCTGCGCTTCTTCCGCGCGGTGGCGATGAGCGTCACCCGCTGCCGCGGCAGCTCCCGCCTGGCGCCCTTCCCGGCCATGGCCACGCCCGCACCGGCCCAGCCGCGGACCTCCGCGCCGGTGCTCATCGGCACCCATCTGGTGCCGAGCTCGGGCTGACGAGCGGCGCCCGGACGCTCGACCGCCCTGCTCATTGTCCGGGCTGCCTGCGAGCTAGCATCGCGCCATGCCCGCGCTGCCACCGATCATCCGCCAATTGCCCGAGGCGGTGGCCAACCAGATCGCCGCCGGCGAGGTCGTCGACCGCCCAGCCTCGGTGGTCAAGGAACTGCTGGAGAACGCCCTCGACGCTGGAGCCACGCGCATTCGCGTCGAAGTCGAAGCGGGCGGCCGCAAGCTCATCCGCATCACCGACAACGGCCACGGCATGAATCGCGAC
>PLEW01000174.1 GCA_003136555.1 Planctomycetota bacterium
GTGCAAGAGCCGGGCCAGAGTTTATGAGGGCCGCAAAGCGCATTTCATGAGACAAGACCGGGCAGTCTTGTCGCAAACCCGACAAAATGCAGTCAGGAACTTGATCCCGCTTGCCTGGCCGCAAAACTTTATTGCAAGTCGTCAAGCGGTGCTCCTAACTGCCATGATAAGCTTGTCGCTGGGAGGACGTCGGACACAGGAGAGGGAAGGACCAGATGGTGCTGATGCATGACGCTGCCGCCTTCGCCCCGAGTACGCCGCTGTCGTACCGGTCCAACCTGGCGTTGCTGGGGATCTACGAAATCTCAAAATCCCTGTGTGGGCCTGGTAGTTTGCAGGAGGTCCTGGCCGGCACCCTGTATGTGCTGCACAGCTTCCTGGATATGGGGACCGGCGTCATCGCCCTGCTGGACGAATCCGGCGAACCCGAGGCCGAGAAGGAGCGCGAGGTGCGCTGGCTGGTGCAGCGCCCGGAATGGCGTGCGGATTTCCATGCCGCAGGGCTGGAGGCGCAGCTGCAGAGCCATGACCACCTCGCCGCCTGGATGCTCGACGCCGTGCGTCCATCTTCCTGGCTGCGCTGGGGCATCATCTGCCTGCGCGCAACCTACCTGCTGGTGCTGGCGCTATCGGCCCTGCGCTGGGACATGACCGGGACGGCGCTGATCGCCCTGGTGCTGATCCCCATCAGCATCCCCATCGATATGCTGGCGCTGCGCTGGCTCCGCGCCCTGGGCGATCGCGACGCGCTGGTCCGCTCGGTCGCCCATGAGCGCCGGCTCGCGCGCCAGCTCAGCCTGCTGCCTGTCGAGGCTGGCGCGCCAGCCTCGCTTACGGAGCTGGTGCGCCTGGCGCGCGTCGCAGGACCGGCGCTCGAAACCCTCGAGGCGATCTGCGAGACGCTGGCGAAGCGCAGCAATCCCATCTGGGCCTATGGTGTGGGTGCGGTCATGCTGGCGGAATGGCGCAGCGTCGAACGCCTCGACCGCTGGTCGCGCGCCCACGCCTCCGAGCGCGGGCGCTGGCTGGCCGCCTTGGCGCGCATCGATGCGCTGTCCTGCCTGGCGACCTATGCCGCCGAGCAGGGCGGATGCTGGCCGCAGTGGACCCTGGACGGTCCGGTGCTCATGGCCCGTGCGCTCGCGCATCCGCTGCTGCCGAGGCAGAGCCGGGTGGGCAACAGCATGAGCATCGAGCGGCATGATGTGCTGGTCATCACCGGGGCGAACGCCTCGGGCAAGAGCACCTTCCTGCGCGCCAGCCTGCTTGGCGTGGTGCTCGCCCGGCTCGGCGTGACCGTGCCGGCGGATGAGTTCCGCCTCAGACCCATGCGCCTGGCGACGGTGATGGCGGTCCACGACGACGTGATGCAGGGGATCAGCCGCTTCCAGGCCGAGGTCGGCCGCCTCAAGCAGGTCCTCGATCTGGCCAGCTCCAGGGGCCTGCCGGTGCTGGTCGCGCTCGACGAGCCGCTGTCGGGGACCAATAGCGTCGAGCGCCATCTCGGCACGGTTGCGGTGGCAATGGCGCTGGCGCGGCTGGCTGCCGGAGTGCTGATCAGCACCCATGACCTCGCCCTCGCGGATCTCGGACAGCAGGCGGACCTGAGCGTGCAAGTGGTGCACTTCTCCGATCATGCGGCGGAGTCCGGCTCGGGGAGCACGCTGGCCTTCGACTACCTGATGCGGCCCGGGGTGCTGCAGACCACCAATGCCCTGCGCATCATGCGCCTGGCCGGGCTGCCCGTGCCCGAAACCGCCGGTCGGAGCGCCGCTGGCGCGGCCAAGCCGGTTGCCGGGGGGGATGGCGCCGGCGGCTGACCGAGCTCAGCAGCTGGCGGCCAGATGCGGGGCCAGCACGGCTCCGGAATGCTGTGCTGGCATGCCCTGGCCGAAATCCCGGGCAACCGCGAGGGCGCTGACCACACCGTCCTCATGGAAGCCATTGCCCCAGTAGGCGCCGCAGAACCAGGTGCGGCTCCGGCCGTTGATGTCCCGGCGCCGGCGCTGGGCTTGGATCGCCGCCAGGCTGTAGACCGGATGGCGGTAGGCGATGCGCCGGATGATGAGCGCGGGATCGATGCCCGAATCGCGGTTGAGGCTGAGCAGGAACTGCCGCTCTCCGGCGAAGCCCTGCAAGATGTTCATGTTGTAGGTCACCGGCACGCTGAGATCGGGATCGGCGAGGCGATGGTAGTTCCAGGCCGCCCAGACCTTCCTTCGGCGCGGCAGGAGCGCGGCGTCGGTGTGCAGGATGGCGCTGTTGTCCTGGTAGCGGAACGCACCCAGCACCGAGCATTCGGCCTGAGAGGGATCGCCCAGCAGCCGCAGCGCGTCATCGGCATGCGCGGCAACCACCGCCCCGTCGAAGCGCTCTTCGCCGAAGCGGGAGGTCACGGTCACGCCCAGCGGGTCGCGTACCAGACTGAGCACCGGCGCATCCAGGCGGATGCCGGAGCGCAAGCCCGCGACTAGCGGGGCGATGTAGGTGGACGAGCCGCCGGCGACGGTGCGCCATTGCGGGCGGTCCGCGACCGAGAGCATGCCATGATGGTGGAAGAAGCGCACGAAGAAGCGCGCCGGCATATCGCGCATCACGCGCTCTGGCGTCGACCAGATCGCGCCGCCCATGGGCAGCAGGTACCAGTGCGCGAATTCCCTGGAGTAGCGCTGAACGTCCAGGTACTCACCCAGGGTCGGGCCGGGGCTGTCCTGGTCATCGTCGAGCAGGCGCAGCGCCTCGCGGCTGAAGCGCAGGATGTCGCGCACCATGCGCAGGAAGCCCGGGCGCAGGAGGTTGCGGCGCTGGGCGAAGAGGGTGTCGAGATTGGCCCCGTTCCATTCCAGGCCGGTGACCTCGCAGCGCACGCTGAACGACATCGTGCTCGCCCGGCTCGCCACCCCCAGGTGCGCGAGCAGGCGGATGAAGTTCGGGTAGGTCCGGTCATTGAAGACGATGAACCCGGTATCGACGGGGAAAGTCCGCCCGTCGATGGTGACCGGCACGGTGTTGGTATGGCCGCCGATCGAGCTGCCGGCTTCGAACACGGTGACCTGGTGGCCGCCGCGATGCAGCAGCCAGGCCGCTACCAGCCCTGAGATGCCGGTGCCGATCACGGCGATGCGCCGCAGCTCACGGGGGGCAGGCAGAAGCGGCGAGCCGGTGGCGGAGTCGCTCATGAGCGGGTCCTGGCGGAGGGCATTGGTTCGGGGGCGGGTGGCATGGAAGCGTTCATTCACCGAGCAGCTGGCTGCGCAAGCCGGCGTCGATGGGGGTCGGACCGAGCCAGATCGCGAAGAGCGCATGCGCGAATTCCCTGCCAGGGATCACCCTGAGCGGCCGCCCATCCGCCGCCATTTCGCATCCCTGCGCGGGGCGATAGGTCAGCGTGTAGCTGGAATCGGCAGGCCGGTCGATGTAGAGCGCCTGGTAGCGGTCGATCAGCGGCCGCAGCGCAGCGATGGTCGCAGCATCCGAAGTCTGTCGCAGGGACTCCTCGGTCACGGCGCGGAAATCGGCGGCGCTGAAGGCACGCAGGTAGTGCAGATCGAGCCGCTTGACCACATCGTCGAGGGGCTGCGCCCCCGGAGGCAGCCACAGCGCGGCGGTATGCACGCGCACGAGATGATGCCAGCGCAGCAGCCCGACGCCGCGCAGGGGCAGCGCCTGACCTGCGACCTCCACCTGATCGGGGACGGTGACCCCGGCGATCTCGGCCGCCGGAGCGCCGGCAGGCACGGCGCCGGGCATGGCCAGGGCAACGAGGACGAGGCAGCGCAGCATGCAGTCCCTACGCATCCCGGGTGCGGCTGGATGTGGCGGACGCGGCCGGTGCGCTGAGGCTGGCCACGCCCCCGCCATTGACAGCTCGGCGGCGAAATCCCACAACCAGGGCGCGCTCTCCGTCGTAGGAGGGGTGGAGGCCATCATGGAGCGGGTCAGAACTTTGAGCGCCCTGGCAGCCGCCCTCCTGATCGTGGGGCTATGCAGCGCCTGCTCGGACGACGACCGCCTGAGCAGCGATCCGATCTCGGCGGCGGCGACCTCTGCCCTGGACTTCACCATGACCGGCATCGACGGTCAGCCCTTTGCGCTCACGGCTCTGAAGGGGAAGGTGGTGATGATCGTCAATGTCGCCTCGCAGTGCCATTTCACCCCCCAATACGCAGCGCTCGAGCAGCTCTACCAGCGCTATTCCGCGAGAGGCCTGGTGATCCTGGGCGTACCGGCGAACAACTTCTTCCATCAGGAGCCGGGTACCGATCTGGAGATCCAGCGCTTCTGCAGCAGCACCTATCACGTCACCTTCCCCATGCTCGCGAAGGTCAGCGTCAAGGGCGACGACATGTGTCCGCTCTACCGCTACCTGACCATACGCAGCAGCAAGCCCGGCGCGATCAGCTGGAATTTCAATAAATTCCTGATCGATCGCAGCGGCCAGGTGATCGACCGCTTCGGCTCCTCCACCGACCCCGATGATGCCCGGGTCATCGCCCAGATCGAGAAGGCGCTGGAGTGAATGCCGGCCCTGGCGACCACAGGGCCCCTGCCCGGCCCGCGGCCGGTGGAGTGCGCGCAGCCATGGCGCAACGCAAGGGGTGCGAGCCTCTGCCAGGACGCAGCGCAAACATTTGTAGTATTCCAAGTTACAGATAGACAGTGGCACGAGCCATGCGCGCCGTCGCACTGTTCATTCGCATAGCAATTGCGGAAGGGATGAGGTGTTTTACAAGCGAGGACCCAAGAACTCGAGAGGTACCTACCCATGAGCGAAGAAAAAGTAATGTCAGCCACCGCTAGCCCCAAGGCCCCCGGCGTCTTGTTCCTGGAGCGTTTCGTCACCGACGGTGTGGCCGTCAGCGCGCCTCCTCAGCCGGTCGCCGCCTTGTTCGTGGAGCGCTTCGTCACCGGTGGCGTGGCCACCAGCTCCACCCCGCCGGCTGCGCCGCTTGCCAATCGCTTTCTTAAGCGCTTCGTCGTCGGCTGACCGCCGGTGGATGGTGCGATCCGCGACTGGCGTCCCAGAGGGGACGCCATGTCCGATGGTATTCGGTCGCTGGACTGGCAAGGTGGGTGGTTCCGTAGGTAGCGCATTCTCGCTGCACGTGATGCCCAGGGAAGGTCCTCTGGGTACCCCGCCCCCAAGTTCCTGGTAACAGCGCGCGAGGCTGCGGAGAGATAGGCGACGATCGGCCGCGGGTCTGGTCAGGCGCATACCGGTGATCAGGCACGGCAGGCATCCCGCGGCGAATCCGGGGATGCCCGTGCACCCGCCTGCCCTGATGCATGCTTGCTGCTGAGCCTCCCGTCAGTTCGATCCCATGCCAGGGGCTCAGGGAACGGCGACGGACGACGCCACCAAGCAGCCCGCGGGGTGTTCCATGTCCATGCGTGTTCGAATCGCGTCCATCTGCCTGGCGGCCGCAAGCCTCCTGCTCAATGCACCAGCTGGGGCACTGGAGGCGATCGCCGATGTGACGCCTCCGGCGAGCTGGGGCGGCTTCGTGATCCTGCAATGGCAGGTGAACACCGATGCCGAGAAGGACCGGGCGCTCTATGAATCGGTCAACCTCCATGGCTTCCATATCGATCGCAAGAATGACGAATTGCAGGCTTTCGCACGCTCCTCAGGCTGGCCCTACTACCTGGATCATGCGGCGGACAAGGGCTTCCTCCATCTCGGCGATAACATCAGGAATCCGGATGTCGCCGCCGTCACGCGCAAGCGGGAGATCATCGTCAGGCCCAACAGCCTCGCCGATCCGGCCGTCATCGAGAAGATGCACAGCTTCCTGCGCGAGCGCATCGGCGCGGCCAAGGGCTCTCCGGTGGTCGGCTATGCCTTCGATGACGAGATCAGCCTGGGAAACTTCTGCTCGCCGGCTGAGGTCGATGGGCACCCGCGCGCGGTGGCCTTCTACCAGAAGGAGCTGGCCGCAGGCTATTCCTCCATCGGGCAGCTGAACGCGGAGTACGGCACCCAGTTCACGGATTTCGCCAGCATCAAGCCGGTGAGCTTCGAGGCCATCCGCGGCCGCCTCACCAGCGCGGGGCTCGGCGCCCTCAATCTCAGCCAGTGGTGCGACTGGCGCGCGGCCATGGACTCGCTGTTCGCCGATGTCCTCACCGAGCTGACCCGCTTCGCCAACGGCATCGACGCCAGCGTCCCTGCGGGGTTCGTCGGCGGACAGGCGCCGAGCGCCTGGGGGGGCTACGACTACCGCAAGCTGTCGAAGGCGGTGCAGTGGATGGAGGCCTACGACATCGGCGCGTCGAACGAGATCCTGCGCAGCTTCTGGAGCCAGCGGCGGCCGCACGTGCAGACTTTCTTCTCCAGCCACGATCCGCATAAGGATTCATGGTTCCTGTGGTACTACCTCAGCCAGGGGAACCGCGGGGTCATCTCCTGGCCTGAGGACTGGTTCAAGGACGGTCAGGTGGCCTCGACGATCAAGGATCTTGCGTCGACATTCAAGGAGGTCCAGGGGCCGGTCTCCCGGCTGATCATCGATGGCGAATTCCAGCATGACCCGATCGCGATCTACTATTCGCAGCCGAGCATCCAGGTGGGCTGGGCGCTCGATGCCGCCTGCCATGGCGGGACCTGGGCGAACCGCTCCTCATCGATGGATGCCAGCATCTCCACCGGCGGCTTGGCGCGCATCGCCTGGCTGAAGACGCTGCAGGATGCCGGCTTCCAGCCGGAGTTCATCCACCTGGACCAGCTGCTCGATGGCGGCCTGGCGAAGGGCGGCTACAAGGTGCTCATCCTCAGCCGCGCCCTGTGCCTGTCGGATGGCGAGGCGGCAGCGATCAGGGCATTCGCCCAGGCGGGAGGGCGGGTGATCGCCGATGACTGCTGCGCGATTTGCGATGGGCATGGCAGGATGCGCCCATCCGGGGCGCTCGACGAGCTCTTCGCGGTCAAGCGCGATCTCGCCAAGGGCTGGCTGAACGGCACCGACCTCACCGAGGTCAATGGCGAGCTCGGCGGCTCGCTGTCCGAGAAGAACTGGGCCATCGGCGCGCCACGCCATGTCGGCATGGCCGTCATCGAACGCGGGCTTGCCGTCACCGCTCTCGCCGAGGGCCTACGCCTCGAGGGCACAATGGCGGTGGTGCGCTCGAAGCAGGGGCTCTATCTCAACCTCTCTCCGATCGGCTACCTGCTGCACCGCTCGGATGGCGCCGGACAGGCGTGGCTCGACCTGATAGGTGGCGCACTGAAGGACGCCGGCATCGTGCCACGGGTGTCGCTGACCTTCGCCGGAGCCCCGGCGCCGCTCATCGAGGCGCTATTCTGGAGGAATGCCAAGCGCACCACCATGTGCATCGTCAAGAACCTCGACCGCGCGGCGAAGATCGACGGATTCGGCGAGACCAAGGGCGGCTTAGGCGCCGGCGCGACCACCCTAGGCATCCATGCAGGCAAGCCGCTCAAGGGTCTGAGGAATGAGCGCACCGGCCGGGTGCTGGGCGATGGCGAGAGCTGGGAGGACGGCTTCGTGCCCTGGGAGGCGAACGTCTACTCGTTCGACAACTGAAGCGCTGCGACCACGCATCGTCGCGGGCGGTCTGGGGCGGCCCGGTCGGGCCCGGTTCGGCCAGGCAGCTGATAGTCACAGCCCGTCCAGCGTGTGCCCTGCCGGACATCATGAAGGAAGGTCGCCCAAGGGGGCGGGATCTCCATGGTGCACGCTTGCGCGAGCCTGGTCGACCCATGATCACGGCAAGGCCGTTCCAGCAGCCGCGGACATCGAGCAACTGATGCGGGCGGCATCCTGTCGGCAGTTTACATGCTATGTGCCTGCCACATGCCGATAGTGGAAGACGGGGGTGGTCAGCAATCTGCTCAGCCGAGATCGAAGTGGATGACCTGCTTGGTGCGGGCGGTGCCTGCATCCAGGGACCGATAAGCGAGCACAGCCTGATCGAGCGGGATCACCTCGATCTCCGGAACCGTGAGTGTGCCCGCATCCACCAAAGGGATGATGTCCCTGAGTATCCCGGCGCATTCCCCGAACGACAGCTTCAGCGTGTCGACACCGATGAGGTGGGCCTCGCGGTGGTAGAAATCCACGAGATCGATGGAGACCTGCGGCGGAGCCGAGGCGATGACGATATGCCGGCCGCGGTGCGCCAGGCAGGTGTTGGCGGTCGCGCAAGTCGATCCGCCAATGGCATTCAGAACCAGATCGGCGCCATGTCCGCCGGTGAGAGCCGATACCTGCTCGGGTAGTGGGCCCTTCTCGAGGACCAACCAGTCGTCGACAGGCACGGAGCGAGCCCGTGCGCGGTCGGCCTCGGAACGGAGTGTCCCAAGTATCCTCCTGGCCCCCAGATGCCGCGCGATCTTGATGGCCGATGAGCCGACCGCGCCGGTCGCCCCGATGACCAGGACGATATCGTTGGCCGCGACATGACCGGCTGTCACCAGGGCATACCAGGCGGTCAGGTAGCCAAGGCCCAGGGCGGCTGCCGACTCGAAACTCATATGCGGGGGCTTCTCGACTAGCGCCTCGACGGGGAGCGCGGAGAATTCCGCGTGCGTCCCTTGTCGGCCGAAGCCGAGGTCGCCACCCGTTCCCAAGACCTCCTTTCCACGCCAGTTCGGCGGACCGTCGACCACGATCCCCGAGAAATCCCTGCCGGGAATGCAAGGCAGCTTCGTCGTCGGCATCTTGCCGAGGACATTCTTGGGATCGCTTGGGTTGATCGCCGCTGCGCAGATGCGGACGAGCGCCTCGTCCGCTCGTGGGATAGGTCTCGGGATCTCGGCAACGATGAGGTGATCAAGGCTCCCCGTGGTGCCGAAATAGAGCGCCTTCATGGGTGATGAACTCCGAATGGAGCGGTTGATGATCCGAGGTTGCCAGAGCCCGAGCCATTTTCCATGACCGATCGGAATTGCCAGGATGAGATCTCGGCGAGCAGGAAGCTGCCGTCCCCATGCGAATCGCCGAGCTTGGTCTTCGCTTCGCCAGCTCTCCAGTCGTGGCAGCCGCCAAATTCAGTTGCCCTGGGTCGAGGTGAACCACGTCGTGCCGCCCTCGAGGGCGACACCGGCCGAACCGCATGTTGCTGAAGCACTTCAAGCGCCCGCCCCAGGGACCAATGCTCAAGCCGCATCCGGTCTCGGCATGGCTCTTGCTGATGACGCCATCGACGACCGCAAAGTTCCTGCCCTGATCGACGCGCATGTATACTCCGGTGCTTTCGAACACCGCGTAGACGTCGCCAGTGGTGCGATCCACCGCCATCCCGGTGATGGACGTGCCATTGAAGATGGTGGTCCACGACGAGGCCGCCTTCGGCTGTTGTCAGCAGTGCAGGGGGCAGTCCGGCGGCCAGCAGCAGGACAGGTCAGCGCAGGACCAGGGGGCCGCAGGATTGGTGTCATGTCGGTGGACCAGGATCAACCGGATTGGCCAAGGGAAGCACGCCGTGAAGTCGAAGGTGGGTGGTCAGCTGGTGCAGCTGGATGAGCTGGGTGTTTCGGCAACCTGTCGCTCAACCTCTCTGTACCGCAAACGATCGTTGTACTATATAGCACATATTACGTCTGCCGCATAGAATGAGAGGACTGGAGTCGGCCGTATGAGGTCCCCGATAGTAGGAGGTGGGAAGCCTCGAATCCCGGGATCTGCCACGATCTGATGCCTGGAATTCCCCATGCCGGTGCTTGACCCCTGTAGGTGTGGTGCACGCTCCTGAGCGGGGTCCGCCTCAACACATTGCTCGAAGAGGTGCGCGAGACAGGAGTGCTATCGGAAGCCACAAGTATCTGAAAGCAATTAGATTAGAAGATCGCATTCTCAGGTACCGCCCCGGTCGTCCCCCACGCGGTGCACCCCCGGAGAACCGTGCGGTTCTAGCCAAGGAACGTATTGGAGCGTCGCTCAACGATTTACCTGCGACAGGAGTACTAAGGAGGACACATATTGCTATATAGCATACAATCGACACTCACGACTGCGGAGCGCACTCCAGCCGTTCATCCCCATGACAGGACCGTACCGATGACACGTGATTCGACAGCGATGAGCCGGTGGCGCTCGACCCTCACGTGCGTGCTCCTGGCGCTGCCCTCGCTGGAGCACTGCGCGGGAGCCTCGGAATCCTCGTTCGCCGGTGCCGGCCCCGCGAACGCGGCAGGCGGCTGGGTCAATGTGGCCGCTTCGCTGGCTGGCGATTCGTGGGGTGCGTACGGCGTCCATTACATGACCACGGTGCCACACAGTTCCGCTGTGATCGCCGGAGTGAGCGAGCGCGGCCTGTGGCTCTCGAACGATCACGGAGCGACCTGGACGAAGCTGGGGACGGGGGACATCATCAAGCACCGTCCAACCCGGATCATCTTCGACCCCAGGAATCCGGCGATCTTCTGGGAATGCGGCATCTATGGCGCCGGCATGTACATGTCCAAGGACGCCGGGAAGACCATCGAGCGCCTGGGCAACCTCGACCATGTCGACGATATGGCGGTGGATTTCAGCGACCCGGAGCGCCGGACGCTGCTCGCCGGGCTGCATGAGCAGGCGCGCAGCCTCAACATCTCCAAGGATGGCGGCAAGACGTGGAAGAAGATCGGCGACAAGTTCCCCGAGGATAGCAATTTCACCCACGACCCGATCATCCTCGACTCCAAGACCTTCCTGGTGAACACCGCCGGCTGGAAGCAGAAAGCCTCGCTCGGCATCTACCGGTCGGAGGATGCAGGCGAGACCTGGACGCGGATTTCCACCATCGGCCCCAGCGGCACGCCGCTGGTCGCTTCCTCCGGCACCATCCTCTGGCAGGGGCTGTGGGGAAGCGGGGTGGTCCGCAGCGCCGACGGGGGCAAGACCTGGAGCGCTCCCATGCGGCCGGTGAACAGCTCCATCATCGAACTGCCGGGCAAGCGGGTGGCCGGCTATGCCGACAGCCAGGTCATGATCTCCGCCGACGATGGCGTGAGCTGGACGAAGTTCGGACCGCCGATCCCCTTCAAGCCGAATGGACTGGCCTACAGCGCCGAGGGCAAGGCCTTCTATGCCTGGCACCTGACCGACAAGCGCGATCCCCAGGCGATCGTCCGCCTCGGCACCGAGTAGGTTGAAGATGGCGGCAGTCGGAATGCATCAGCAATGCGTAAGCGAGGCGCCGCGCGAGGGCGCGCCCAGGCGCCGCCTTCACGTTGAGAGCATTCCCCGGTGGAGAGCCTCAATGAACCATTCCGCCCTCATGCTCCTGTGCCTGCTCCCGGCCGCGCTGCTGGCCGGTGGCGAGGCGCCGGCGGTGGTGACGACCTCTTCGGCAATCCGCATCTGGGTCGATCAGATCGGCTATCGGATCGCGGGCCGCAAGATGGCGGTGGTGGCCAGCGACAGCGCGCTGCCCGATGGCCTGGACATCGAGTTGCGGGATGCCAGGAGTGATGCTGCGGTGTGGAAGCTGAAGGACAGTCCGTCATCGCTGGAGGCCTTCAACAAGGGGCGGAAGGATGCGGATTCGGGCGACTGCGTCGCCCAGCTGGACTTCAGCGTGTTCAAGACGCCCGGCCGCTACTATTTCGCCCTGCTGGGCTCGAGCCCGCTGCGCTCCTATCAGTTCAACATCGCCGCCAATCCCTATTACGAGGCCGGCCTGGCGGCATGGAAGGCATTCTACTACAATCGGGCCGATGGCGACAAGCCGGAGAAGTACGCGGGCATCTGGAACCATGGCAAGGCGTTCCTCGGCCCAGGCCAGGCAACCGAGGCGAAGGTCTACGCTTGGGCCGGTGGCCGGTGGCCGGACCAGATCGGCAAGGAGGTGATCGACCAGAAGGCCTACGATGTGCATGGCGGCTGGTGGGATGCCGGCGACATGAACAAATACACATCCAACACCGTCAACGTCCACAATGCCATGCTGATGGTGTACGAGATGGCCAAGGGCGGCCCGAAGGACAAGGAGCTGAACATCCCGGAGTCGGGCAACAAGATCCCCGATGTCCTGGACGAGATCCGCTGCGGCACCGAGTTCCTGATCCGCGACCACGATGGCACCGGCGCCGCGTTCGGACGCGTGCACCAGGAAGGCGGGAGCCCGCCCGAATCGGTGACCCTGCCGGTGCAAATCACCATGCCCAACAGCGAATCGACCATGGGCCGTGCATCAGCGCTCGCCTATGCGGCGGTGGTATGGCGCGAATCGAAGTACGACGAAGCCTTCGCCCAGAAGTGCCTCGATGAGTCGATGCGGTCCTGGAACCTGATGAAGGAGAAGCCGCATCCCTGGCCGGTCGATCCCAAGAATCCGGCCAAGGTGAAATCGCAGGGGGAGATGCCCGGTCTCGACATCCCGCGCGATCGCGCCATGGCCGCCGCCTGCTATTTCCGCCTGACCGGGAAGAAGGAATGGGATGACATCGTCCATTCCGAATGCGCGAAATGGGGCTGGGCCAAGGGCAATGCCTTCGAGACCGGGGGCGAAGACGCATTCTATCCGCTGATGTGGGTCTACATCCACACCAAGGGGGCGGACCAGGCCCTGGTGGGCAACATCAAGAAGGCGATCCTCACGACCGCCGATGCGACCGTTGGACTGACTGGTTCGAAGCGCGCCTATGGCATGGCGGTGCGCGGCTACTGGTGGGGCAGCAATTCGCTCATCGGCCGCACCGGCGGTGTGCCGGTGATGGCGATTCAGCTGACCGAGGACAGGGACAAGAGGGAGTCATACCTCGAGGCCGCCGAGGAGTACGTGCACTATCTCTATGGCCGCAATCCGCTCGGAAAGTGCTACTTCTCGAACATGAAGTCGTTCGGCGCCGAGCATTCGGCGGTGGTGATGTTCCATACCTGGGTCGGCAACGAGAACAGCCGCTCCGGGGCGAAGTACGTCGGCGAGGGAGAGGGCAAGATAGGGCCGTTCCCCGGCATGCTGATTGGCGGGGTCAATGGTAGCATGAAGCGCATGGTCGAGGTGCTCGATTGGCGGCAGAACCCCTGGGAATTCACCGAACCGGACATTGGCTACCAGGTCAGCGCCTGCCAGCTCCTGAGCATCTTCACCTGGCCACAATAGGCCAAGCCGATGGGAGGGCAGATCGCGATGGCGCATCCAGCATCCGGTAGCAGACGTGCAGACGCCATGCTGGCGCCGATCCCCGCACTGCTCGCAGCCGCATCGCTCTTGGCTCCGGCATGGAGTGCGGTGCAGGTCGAGCGGGGCGTGCAGGTCTCGGGCGTATCCCGCGACCGCATGTACAGGAGCTGACTGCCATGCCGCTCACCACCCTGCTGCGCACCTCTGCCTGCCTGCTGGCGCTCACCTGCCTGTTGGCCGAAGATCATGCCGCCATGTCCGCAGATGCGCAGAACATTGCAGACAAGGCCGACGCCCAGATCACCGCAATGATCAAGAGCCGCGACGCCCAGATCGCGAAGGTCAGGCTGCTGGAGATCAGGGACCTCCAGCGCGTGCACGACACCATCGCCAAGAAGGACGCCGATGGGGCCAAGGCCATCATGGCGCTCATCGATCAGCTCAAGGAGAGCGCCAAAGAAGGAGTGAAGGATGCCCCTGACAGCCCAGCAGGCGCGAAGGGCGGCAAGGGTGCGGCGCCTGTGCTCGCCGGCCGCAGGCAGGGCTGGCAGGACATCTCCAATGGCGTCATATCGGACCTCGAGTCCCAGGGGACCAAGCTGGACTATCCCGGCAAGACCGCGGGCATCAGCGTCGATCCCGCCAGCGGCGAGGTCTACATGGCGATCTGCGCGCAAGGCATCTGGAGGTCCAGGGATCAGGGGAAGACCTTCCAGCGCGTCGACGACAGGCATATCGGCGGCCGCTGCGAGACCGGTGCCGCGATGAATTGGGATCCCTCCGGCGGCCGGCTCGCATGCTTCATGCTGGATGGCACCGCAGGAATGACGCTCGACGGCGGAGCGACCTGGAGCAGCTTCGGCGGCGTCGGCCGGGGCTGGGATTTCGGCGCGGTCGACTGGTCAGCAAAGCAGGTGGTCGATCTCTTCGCGCTGCATCACGAATCTGGTGGCGAGCTCTATCGCTCCAGCGATGCCGGGAAGTCATGGACCATGGTCTCCAAGGACAACGGCTACGATGCCGTCGGCATGTTCGACTCCACCACCCTGATTGCAGGCAAGAATGGCGCCGGCATCATGCGCAGCACCGACAATGGCAAGACCTGGCAGCCGGTCGCCACCTATGCCATCACCAATCATGTAATGGTGGTCGTGCAGGGCATCGGCTACCTGATCTCGAAGCAGGGTCTGGTCGCCAGCAGCGACAAGGGTGCGACCTGGAGCGTGCGTGGAGCCGCCGTCGACGCCACCATGGGTCCGCTATTCTCTGATGCAAAACATGTCGTGGCCTGGAATGGTGCCGCGATCTTTGAATCGGTCGACGGCGGCGCCACCTGGACGTCGCTGACGGGGATGCCGGAATTCCCGCATCGCGGGGATCTCAGCTGGAATCCCAGCTGGTACATCAGCATCGGCTGGGATCGCAGCGCCGGAATCCTGTATGCCTCGCACATGGGCAGCCCCGCCTACCGGTGGGGACAATGAGTCGGCGGCACCACCCCGGAATGCCCTGCCTGCGCTCGTCGACGATGGACGCGGGAATCCCAGGAGCTGCACCTCACACCCAACGCCCAGCACAAGCAACCGCCCGAGACACCATCTGCGGATGGTCCCCATGCGATGTCTGAGGAAACCGCCTGCCGCGCTCGCTGTCTACCGGATCGACAAGGGGCCAGGTCCGCTGCTGATCTCTCGCTGGCAGCTGGGCATTGATGTCTCCAAGGCCATCGCTGCCGGAACCGGTGGCGTGCGCACGGCATGGGATGGCAAGGGCTGCGCCGGAGGAAGCTGGTGGGGCGGCGTCGCCCACCAAGCAGTAGTCGCCAAGGCCGGGGCCAGGCGCTGGAATTCAATATCGTCAATGACGCCGATGCGCTGGCAGGGTGCAATTGGGCCTCCACCGGTCTGACTGAAGTCTCCACTTGCACGCATCTCCGGTTCTGGTGCAAGGTCCAGGGGGAGAAGAAGCCGGAGGCCATATCGGTGGTGCTGTGCTGCGGCCCGAGCTAGAACATCAGCAGCGAGGTCCCGGTGCTGCCATTTGAGCACAATCTGCTCGATGGCGCCTGGCACCGCATCCGCATTCCCCTGGTGAAGCACATCGATGGCCCCGCCGGATTCGATGCGCATAGTGTCTTCGAACGGCGTCTGAAGACCCATGCCCCTGAGCCGATCACCGGCAGCGTCTTCATCGATACCCTGCGTGTGACTGCTCAGGGGTGAAGGTCACTTTCCCCTTTTGCCGTTTTTCTTCTCCGACGCTTCTTCCATTCTCCTTGCAT
This sequence comes from Planctomycetota bacterium, assembly GCA_003136555.1. GTDB lineage: Bacteria > Planctomycetota > UBA11346 > UBA11346 > UBA11346 > BOG-1363. Next base: position 15,353 of record PLEW01000174.1, read on the forward strand.
AATCAGCGGATCGCAATTCCTGCTCGTGCAGCATGAGATTAAACAAGTAGAACGCGGATACGGTCGTATCCTTGTGCTTATATGCTTTCCTCAGTTCCTCTTCCGAGAGATGGAACCCGACGATGTGGTCGAGCTCATCTGCCATGGCTGTCTTCTCCAGCCGTTCCGGTGGCTCCTGCATACTCCACAAATCGCACAGCCTGTAGGAAGTGCGGTCGTCCCATCGCCACATTCCACGGTGGATGAGATCCACTAGCGCATCGTTCATTTCTTCGAGCGAAATGACCGGCCTATGGGTGTGACGCAACGGCATACCCGCTCCGGTTGCCCATCATAGCGCCTCAGGCTGCCGTGTCTTCCCC
>PLEW01000064.1 GCA_003136555.1 Planctomycetota bacterium
ATCGAGGAGCAGTTCTACATCGTCTATCCGCTGCTGCTGCTCGCACTGGTGCGCTGGACCCATCGACCCCTGCTCGGCATCATCCTGCTCGGACTGGCCTCCTTCATCGTCAATGTCGCGTTCATCGCCGAACATCCGATCGCGATCTTCTACTGCTCGGGAAGCCGCGCCTGGGAACTGCTCGCGGGCGGCGTGCTCGCGTGCCTCCAGCGCGCGCCACGTGCCGTCGCGTTCAGTGACGCCTGGTCGTCGGGGTGGGTGGGCAATGCCGTATCCTGCACCGGACTGGCCCTCATCGGCATCGCCGTCCTCTGTCTCTCTCCCGGGCTGACCTACCCCGGCTGGTGGGGGGCTCTGCCCGTGGTCGGTACGGTGCTGATGATCGCGGCTGGGCCGGGCGCATTCCTCAACACCCGCCTGCTCAGCCGCCGGGTGATGGTCGGGATCGGCGTGATCAGCTATCCCCTCTACCTCTGGCATTGGCCGCTGCTGTCCTTCAGGGCCATCCTCGAACCGGATGCGGACTCGGCCATCATCCGGGCGATCCTGGTCCTGGCCAGCGTCGTCCTGGCGATCCTGTCCTACCGTCTGGTCGAATGCCCGCTGCGTCGCAACACCGCCCGCTGGGTGACTCCCAGCCTGGTGGCAACGATGATGGGAGTGGCCCTGGTCGGCCTGCTGAGCGCGACCCAGGTCATCCATGCCCGTTTCGCCAAGAGCCACTTCGATCTCATGGTCCACCGCGCCACAGGTGATTGGCGCTTTCCCGACAAGATGAAGATCGCGACCGCGGGCGAGGTCGCCTATGTCACCGCGGGCGGGCAGGGCCGTATGACGCTCTTCTGGGGTGACAGCCATGCCGCGCAGTACGGGCCGCGCATCTATCAGCTGGTCAAGGACAATCCCCGCGACGGTCGGGGCGTGATGTTCTTCACCAAGGGAGGGACCCCGCCATTGCCCGGGGTGGTGATGGATGCGGATGGCCTGTGGTGCGACGGCAATGAGCGGAAGTTCCGCCAACTGGCCGACGAAGCCAGGGTGGACACCATCGTCCTCGCCGCCCGCTGGAACATGTATTTCGAACGCTCCTCCGGCTTCTCCTTCGTGCAGGATGGGCATGCGTTCAGCCTCGGGACGGTCGAGGGGAGGGAGCGTGCGTTCACCGCCCTGGGCGACCTCCTCGCCGAGCTGAAGCGCAAGGGCAAGACGATCTACCTCGTCCAGGACAATCCTTCGGCACCGCAGCTGGATCCGACCTATGTCTACCATCGGGGCATCCTCGATGGCGGCTTCAGCATGCGCGCAGAAGGGGTCTCCGCTGACGTCATCCGCGAGCACTATGGTCCCACCCGCGACGGACTGGCCCGGGTCGCCGCCAAGCTGGGCGTCCAGATCATCGATCCGCTGCCGGTCCTGGTCAAGGATGGCCGTTTCCCGTCGCTGTCGGACCAGGGAGAGCCGATCTACAAGGACGAGAACCACTTCCGCGCGACCTCGGTGAGGACCTTCATCCGCTATCTCGATGTCACGGTCCAGGATGTCCCGCGATGAGGGCAGCGGGGGCGGAGATCCCGCTGGAGCGCCTCAGGACGGGTGCTGCAGTCGCAGGCGTTTCAGCGCACGATCGCACCCGTGGTCACATCGCCAGGCACGTCCAGCAGCTGGACCTGGTTGATGGTCTTGAAATGTGCGTGATCGGCGAATTCCCACACCAGCTTCTTGTCGCGCGTCACCTCGAAGACCTGCGGCTGCTTGCCGACGAATCCGTGGCCGAGGTAGTTGCAGAAGACCATGTTCCCGTTCGGCAGCACCTGGCAGCCGGCCATCAGGCGCAAGGGGTTGCCGGGGATGTCGTTCTCATGCAGTTCCCACACCACCGTGCCGAGCGCGTCGATCTCGATCACCTGATGGCCATCGCCGCAGGTGATCAGCAGATGGTTGTCGGGCAGCGACAGCACTTCGTGGACATCGCCGGGGGCGGGGATCTCGCGCACCGGCTTGCCCTCGCCATCGAGCTCGATCACCTTGTGCTCGCCCTTGAAGCAGACGAGGTAGTGCCCGTTGGCCAGCTTCCTGGTGCCGCGGAACTGGTTGTGCACCACCGAGGTCGTCGTCGTCAGCGCGAGCTGCTTGGCCACCTGCCCGGTGCGATCCACTTCGACGATGCGGCTGGCACCGCATTCGACCACCATCACCCTGCCATCCGGCAGCGGCTGGCAGGCGTCGCACTCGCTGGTGGCGGGCGCCTTGTACTGCCACACCACGGCCTGGTCCTTGTCGGCCTCGATGGCGCCGCCGGAGTGGCAGAACAGGATGTTCCCATTGGGCAGCTTCCAGCAGTCCTGGGGGCTCTTGGCGGCCATGTGCCAGGTGATCGAGCCGTCCGCCGCGACCACGCACACCTGGCCGCCATTGTAGTCGCAGCACAGGAAGGAGCGGCCGGGCGCATCGATCCCGAGGCACCAGGTCGTCGCTGCCAGCAGGAGCAGGGCCAGGTGGGCATGCCGATGGTGCTTCATGGCTGCCAGGGTGGGCCGGGTTGGCCCGTGGCCAAGGGCGAATGATCCGCTTGGGGAGCATCGTGTCCCTCACCAGGCCAGCGCGGGACGGTGCCGGGCGGTCGGATATCGCACAAGCGACGAGGTCACGGCCTGTTGGCATACAGCGGAGCCTGCTACCCTCTCCGCAGGACCTTCCCAGGCGGTGCGAGCCAGCGACGGTGCGCAGACACCGGTTTCCCGGTCAGGCCCGAGCGGTCGTGCAACCAACTCACCACCAGGACAGCCGAGGCGATCCCCTGTGCCGCCGAACCGAAGAGCAGAGCAGGAGATCCGCCCCGGCGCCGCAGTGCGGTTGTGCCGCGTCGAGAGCTGGCGCCGGCGCTGCCGGTCGTCGGCGCGGTCCTGCGCCGGCCCGGTGGGTCTGGGCATCACCGTGCCGCTGTGCGCCGGGGCGGATGGATGGAGCGCAACGCCGGCCGATATGCCGGTCGACAGCTGGCTGGACGTTTCCGGGACGCACCTGGCGGCAGCGGTACCGGACATGAACAGGTATCCGGCCATCCGCGCCAACTCCGGACCGGCCTCGGTGGTGGTCGCGTGGTGCGGTGCGGCGCTCGATCGCAGGCGCAGCCGGCTCATCGTCTGGGGTGGGGGGCATGCCGACTACCAAGGCAACGAGCTGTATGCCTTCGATGTGCCCTCCCTGGCATGGCTTCGGCTCACCGAGCCCTTCCCGACCCCGGTCAACGACCAGGAGATCAATGCCGATGGCACGCCGAACTCCCGGCACACCTACAATGGGCTCGCCTACCTCGACCATGCCGATCGGCTGTTCGCCTGCGGCGGTTCGCTCTCCGGCATCGGCTTCGCACGCTGCGATGCCACCTGGACCTATGCGTTCGCCACCGGAGCGTGGGAGGCGCATCATCCATCGGGCAGCCCACCCGGTGGCGGCATCGGCCAGTGCTGCGCCTACGATCCCGTCGCCAAGACGGTGTACTTCGGCAACGGCAAGGGTCTGTTCTCCTATGCCTGCGAGCTGGACACCTGGACCCAGCTGAACAGCGACCCATTCTACTACATGACCCTGGCGGTCGATCCCACGCGCCGACTGCTCATCGGCGTCGGCAACAAGACCCTCGCGGTGTACGACCTGACCGCAGGGGATTTCAAGCGCCAGCAGCGCCCAGCCGCAGGAGCGGAGTCCCTGGTGGCAGCGGGCAATCCCGGCTCGGATTACGATAGCCGGGCGGATCGGCTGGTCGGCTGGCACCAGGGGATCGTCTATGTGCTCGACGATCACGCGTGGACGTGGACGGTGAAGGTGGTCGCCGGGGGCCCGGTGACGAGCGCCAACGGGACCTATGGCCGCTGGCGCTACGTGCCCTCGGTCAACGCCTTCATCCTGGTGGTGGCCTGGGATGCCGACGTCTCCGTCTTCAAGCTCACCCCCGGAGGAGGTCCAGCGCCATGAATCCGGCGCCGATGCACCAGGTCCGGCATGCCGGAGACCAGCGAACGGGATGCCACGCGGCACCCTGGGCTCCCATCCCATGGCCCGGACCTGCGTCCCGGGACGGCAGCGCATGCCGATGAGCACCCGTCCTGGCTGCCAGCGGGGCATCCTGGCTGGCGTGTGCGGCCTGGCCATCGGCCTGGTCCGGTCGTCGGCCGGCGCGGCGGAATTCAGCGCCGATCTTCCTGATCCGCCAGCACTTCCGGACATGCCGCCGGTGCCGGCGGCGGATTTCGATCCGCTGCAGGGCATGGACGTCAACGGCCGCATCCCCAGGGTCCCGCTTCCTGACGATATCCCACATCCGGAACGCTGGCGCTATGTCCCGGAAGGGCGGATCAAGCCAGGCAATGTCCTGGACCGCTTCATGGTCTCCAGCTTCATCGCACCGATCGTGTATTATGAGGAGGCGGTCGGTGCCGGTGGCGGCATCTCGCTCACCGACATCGACTTTCGCGAGCAGCGGAGGCAGGAGTTCGCCGGCATCTACGCGGCGCGCACCACCCTCGGACAAGAGGATTACGGGGTGATCTGGCAACGCTGGCTCGATCACCGCGATCTGCCAGGAGGTGGAGTGGCGACCGAGGAGCGCAGCTGGGTGCGCGTGCAGCTGAGCTATGACAATACGCTCACCGACCGCTTCTATGGCCTGGGTGCCGAGACCCGTTCCGGGGACGAGACCAGCTACAGCGATCGCTCGGAGGTCCTCGGCGTGCTGCTGCAGAGCTCGGTTCCGCATGCCGGGGACGACTGGGTGGTGGTAGCCGGTACGCATGCCGAGCACCATCGCCTCGGCTCCGGCCATGTATCGGGCTGGCCCAGCACCGAACAGATCTATCCCGCACTGGTTGCCGACGGAGACGATCGCCAGAGCGTCTGGCTCACCGCCGCCGTGCGCTATGACACGCGCGACAGCCAGACCAATCCCTACCGGGGCGGTCTCATCGAGGCCGGCATCGATGCCCAGCCATGGAGCCGCGAGGAAGGCCAGCCGGGGGTCGATAGCGGCGAGATCTGGCATGTGAATGGCAGCTATGCGCTGCCGCTGCCCGGCCTGCTCCACTCCGGCGGGGATGCCAACGAGGAGAATCCGCCCACCGATGTGCTCGCCATCGGCGGCTTCATCACCTGGGCGGATGGCGACCTGCCCTTCTGGGAGCTGCCAAGCCTGGGCGGGGCGAACACCCTGCGCGGCTACATCGGAGGCCGCTGGACGGATCGCGCCGCCTGGCATCTGGCGCTGGAATACCGCCTGTGGGTCATTCCGCGCGGAATGCGGCTGACGGACTCCATCCGCATCGAACGCTTCGGGGTGGCACCCTTCGTCGAGGTCGGCTCGGTAGCCGACAACCTGACGCAGCTGGAGACCTCAGCCAAGCATGAGAGCTATGGCTTGAGCTTCCGGGCCGAACTGGAACGCACGGCGATCTTCCGCTTCGACGTCGGCTGGTCTGCCGAAGGCGTGGCCTTCAACCTCGCCTACGGACTCAGCTTCTGACGCCCGGCGGGCGGGAGCTCCAGCCCGCCCGCCGCGGTGGCCGCGCACTTTCCCAGCCGCGGGATTCCCACGTCGCGGCTGGGCCTGCAAATGGCTCACCGCCTCCATGTCGGCGACATTCGCCTTTATTATGGCCATCGGAAGGCACACTGTGCCCCTTTTGCCGGGTTCGTGGCATGGATCGGACCGGGCTCCGCCAGCGGTCTGCTCCCGGCAGCGAAAGGCCTCTCATGGATAGCGATCGGACCGCACTCGAGTATCGATATGCGGCTGGGCAGGCCCACCGTCCGCGTGGATGGGCGGTGCTCGCGTCAGCTACCACCGTTCTGGCTATCATCCTGGCCCTGATCGCCAGCCCGCGCGCCGCGGCTGACGAGCATGCGGCCCAGCCGGGACCCCTCTTCCCGTGGAGCGACACCCAGAAGCCCTACGGCATCGATGCCCGCGTGCCCTGGACCACTTCCCAGGTGGCAGGGTCGCCGGGCGCCCTGCCGCCCTATGTCACCGAGCGGCTGTACCCGCATCTGCGCTTCGACAGCTCGCTCGACATCGTCTCCAGTCCGGACGACCAGCGCTGGTTCGTGTGCGAGCACCACGGCTCCATCCTGTCCTTCCCCAAGCAGGGCGATCCCGAGCGGGCGGACCTGTTCATGGACCTGCGCCGGCGGGACAGCCGCTATCTCGACTGGACCGAGCAGCGGGACATCTGGAGCATGGCCTTCCATCCCAAGTTCATCACCAACGGCTATGTCTATGTCTGCTACCGCGACCCGACTCCGCGGCCGGGGCGCTGCCGGATCTCGCGCTTCACCGTCGATCTGTCGAACCAGTCCACCGCCCCGGTGTGCGATCCCGCCAGCGAATTCATCATCCTGGAGTGGATCAGCGCGGTCGACCACCATGGCGGCTGCCTACGCTTCAGTCCGCAGGATGGCTACCTCTACTTCAGCGCCGGTGACGGCAGTGCCGGCTACGACCGCAACAACTCCGGCCAGGACATCACCGATCTCAATGCCTCGATCATGCGCATCGATGTCGACCACACCCAGAACGGCCGCTCCTACGCCATCCCGGCCGACAATCCCTTCGTCACCATGCCAGGCGCCCGCGGCGAGGTGTGGGCCTATGGCCTGCGCAATGTCTGGAAGATGAGCTTCGACAAGGCCACCGGAGATCTGTGGGCCGGTGACGTCGGGCAGGACCTGTGGGACATGATCGACCGCATCGAGAAGGGCGGCAACTACGGCTGGTCGATCCTCGAAGGAAGCCATCCCATGCTGCCGGAGCGCAAGCGCGGGCCGACGCCGATCCTGCCGCCGACTGCCGAGCACGACCATTCCGAGATCCGCTCGATCACCGGCGGCTACGTCTACCATGGCACCCGCCTCCCCGAGCTGACCGGCAAGTACATCTATGGCGACTATGAGACCGGCCGCATCTACGATCTCACCTGGGACGGGCACAAGGCCTCCAAGCCCGAGCTGCTGGCGCAGACCAATGTGCGCATCGTCTGCTTCGCCGAGGACAGCGACGGCGAACTGGTGATCCTGGACTATACCGGCACGGTCAACCGCCTGATGCGGCGCAAGCCGCAGCCGGTGATCCATGCCTTCCCCAGCCTGCTGAGCGGGACCGGCCTGTTCGCCTCGGTCAAGGACCTCGTGCCGGCCGCAGGCGTCATCCCCTATGAGGTCAATTCCCCGCTGTGGTCAGACCACGCGGTGAAGCAGCGCCTGATGGCCATCCCGCGGGATGGCAGGATCGAATTCTCGCCGACCGATGCCTGGAAATTCCCCGAAGGCACGGTGCTGGTGAAGACCTTCTCGATGGAGATGATCAGCGGCGATCCGTCCAGCGCCCGCCGGCTCGAGACCAGATTGCTGCATTTCGAGGAGGGGCAATGGCGCTTCTACACCTACATCTGGAACGAGGAGCAGAACGATGCGGTCCTGCTCGGCGAGAGCTCTCGCGAGATCAATCTGTCGATCGCCGACCCCAGGGCGCCCAGCGGCAAGCGCAGCCAGACCTGGCATTTCCCCAGCCGGGTAGAATGCACGGTGTGCCACAACCAGGCCCCCGGGTTCACCCTCGGACTCAACACCGCCCAGCTGAACCGCGAGATCGACTACCACCCGGTCAAGGACAACCAGCTGCGCGTCTATGCGCATCTGAACCTCTTCACCCAGCCGATCTCCAGCTCCTATCGCAAGGCCGAATCCGATGCCCCACCAGTCCAGGTGCAGAAGCTCCCAGATCCGCGCGACGCGAGCCTGCCGGTCGCGGACCGGGCGCGCTCCTATCTGCAGGCCAACTGCTCGCACTGCCACCGCATGTGGGGCGGCGGCAATGCGACGTTCAATGTGCTCTTCGCCAATCCGCTCAAAGAGAACCGCATCGTCGACGTGGCGCCGGAGCATGACGATCTCGGCATCCCGGACGCCAAGCTGATCGCGCCAGGCCATCCGGAACGCTCGATCATCCTGCAGCGCATGTCCCGGCTCGGCGCCGGCCGCATGCCGCAGCTGGCATCGACGGTGGTCGATGAGCTCGGCGTCTCCCTGGTGCGGGAGTGGATCGCCCATCTGGCGGATCAATGACCGCCGCAGGAAGGCCCAAGGACCGTTCTACTTGAGCAGTTCGTCCAGGAGCGGCTGCATGGCATCTGCCCAGATCTGATAGCCTTTGACGTTGGGATGGAGGGCGTCGGGCATGATGTCCTTGGGCAGCGCCCCATCGGCATCGAGGAATTTGCCGCCGATATCGAGATAGCGCGTCTTGGCGTTGTCGTCCAGCTTGGCGAGCGCCTGGTTGATGGTGGCGATCTTGCCGCGTATCGCGGCGATGCCGGCATTCTTGGGATCGGCGCCACGCGGGAAGATCCCCAGCAGCAGGAGCCGCGTGTCGGGGAGCTTCTCATGGATCTCGGCGACGATCTTGGTGTCGGCCTTGATGATGTTTTCGGCGCTGTCGCCGATGTTGTTGGTGCCGATCATCAGCACCACCACCGTGGGCTTGATGCCGTCCAGTTCGCCATTGTCCATGCGCCAGAGCACATGCTGGGTGCGGTCGCCGCCGATGCCGAAATTGGCCGGCTGGTGCGCACCGTAATGCTGCTCCCAGACGTCCTTGGCATGGACCCAGCCCTCGGTGATGGAATCGCCGAGGAAGAGGATGCCGACCGGACCCTCCTTGCCGCGCTTGAGGAAGGCATCATGCATGGCGCTGAAGCGCTTCTCGATCTGCCCGTCCTTGCCCAGCTTCGGGGCTGCCACGTCGGCTGCCTGGGGAGCGGTCTTGGCGGCCGCCTGCACCGGTGAGGGAGCCGGATCTGCGCCGTAGGCGGGGGCGAGGAAGGAGCAGGTCGCGGCAGCCAGGATGGCGGCGAGGGCCAGGGGGGTGAACAGGGCGGAGAGGCGACGGGGCATGGAGTGGTTCCTCAGGTGAGCTGAAGGAGCGCTGCGTCGCCGATGGGCTGATGCAATGGACCTGCTGCGCATGATGCCACAAGGTGACTCGCCACGCCGGCAAACGTTGATGGATTTCCGTGCAGGGGGCGCGGCGAGGGCTGGGTGGCGCAGGGCTCGGGGAGCCCACCGCGCACCGCAGGCCCGGCATTGACGATCAGATGAAGGTGAGCTTGCGCGCGGCGAACACCACCATCCGGGCGAGCAGCAGTCCATGGCGCCAGCGCTGGATGTTGGTCGTGCCGTAGGTCCGCTGGCGGTAGTGGATCGGGACCTCGATGATCTTGAGGCCGAGATGCGCGGCGCCGAAGAGCAGGTCGAAATCGCCGAACGGATCGAAATCGCCGAAATGCCCGCGATTCGCCGCGATCTGGCGGTAATGCTCACGGCGGATCACCTTGGTCCCGCACAGCGTATCCTTGAAGCGCTGTCCCAGCAGGAAGGAGAAGATCAGTGCGAAGCCCTTGTTCGCTACCAGGTTGGCGAACTGCATGGCATTGGCCTCCATGGGGTAGACCAGGCGGCTGCCGTTGATGAATTCCCCCCGTCCCTCGGCGATGATGCGGTAGAAGCGCGGCAATTCCTCGGGTGGCACGGTCAGATCGGCGTCGAGGATCATCAGGATGTCGTTGTTCGCCATGGCGAAGCCGGTGCGCACGGCATCGCCCTTGCCGTAGCCGTTCTGGCGGGCGATGCGCACAGGAAGGCGTCCCTGATGGTCCCTGACCAGGCGCTCCAGCGCCTGCCAGGTGCCATCGGTGGAATGCCCTTCGATGAAGATCACCTCATCCTGGGGCCCCATCGCCGGCAAGCGGTCGAGGATGGCCTGCAGATTGCCCGCTTCATTGCGCGCCGGCACCACCACCGACACCGAGGGAGGAGCATCGCCGGATGGCTTGCGCGCACGCGCGACGACGATGTTGACCAGGCACAGTGCGTTGATCAGCGGCAGCGGTGCGAGCAGCCGGTTGCACAGCCAGGAGAGGCCTGGCAGCGGCAGCGGGAGCAGCACCTTGCGCTCGAGCCGCACCTGCTCGAATCCCGACAGGGCGAGCAGGTTGGCGATGTCCTCCGGCGACACCCAGTTGCCGGCCGAGTCGCTCTGCCGCACCCCGAGCCTGGTGGCCAGCGATAGCAGCGGACGCCATAAGGCGCTGTAGAACACCAGGGTCAGTCGCGTCGAGGAGGTCATCGCCCGGTGCAGCGCTTCCAGATGCAGCTGGATATCGGTCACCCGATGCACCGTGCCATAGAGGATGACATGATCGGTGCGGGACGAGGCGACCGCATCTGCAGCCCCATCGGCGGGGACGCGAACGATCTCGGCGCCGGGCAGCTGCAGTTCTTCGCCGCTGCCTGCCACCGCATCCTCGCCGACCACCACCACCCGGCTGGCTGGCGGGATATGGGTGCCGAGGTAGCGCGAGAGCAGCGCATGGAACCACGGCCGCCAGGACGTCATCGCGACACCACCTGCCTGATAAGGCTGTGCATGACCGCCGATCGTAGCTGTCGCTGGGATGGAGTCACGGGACATCGCGTCCCGGCTTGTGCCCTATGGCTCCCCATCTATCGTCAGCTGCGGTGGCGGCGGGCCTCGTCGTGCGGCCGCCTGCCGCCTGCCAGGAGACGATCCAGGGAGCGCCATGATCAGGTCGCCGCACGCATCGCATCGCCCATGTCCGAGCTAGCCCACTTGCCGGGGTCCCCAAGCCGGAATGCACCTGGCCGCATGACGCTGTTCATCGGCCTGCTGATGGTCTACGCCGCCTTCTGGGTGGGGCCGCTCGGCGTGCTGGACCTCTACGAATATGCGGAGAATGCCGAGCATCTCTGGCTCGACCTGCGGTGGGACATGCACCGCACCCCCCCGGACTCGCCCTATAGCCGCTTCTCCATCGGCCTGCCCATCCTGAGCGGTCCCTTCGTCTACGCGGGAGAGCTGGTGCAGTGGCTGTCGGGTGGCGCGGTCGGCCGTCGATGGGTGATGGCGACCATCTCCCCGTTGGCGATGGCAGCGGCATGCCTGCTGCTCGAGCGCATCGCGCTGATGCTCGGCCATGCGCCTTCGATGGCACGCTGGTCAGCCATCATCCTCGGCGTCAGCGGCGCGGCGCTGTTCTACACCCGCTTCTTCTTCGTCGAGCCGGTCGTCGGATTGTTCGCGCTCGGCTCGATTGCCGCCTTACTTCAGGCGGAGGCCGGGCGCTCGCGCCCGGCCTGGCTGTTCGCTTGCGGGGTGTCGGCCGGGCTGGCCCTGATGTGCCATTATGCCGACCTGTTCCTCGTCGCCGGCCTGGGCCTGGTCTACGCTTATGCCACCATGCGCCGCAGCTCGGGGTCACAGCGCTGGCGCGATCTGATGCAGCTGGCCGCCGGTCCGATCGCCATCGGCGCGCTGATCATGGGGATGAACTGGCACAATTTCGGCAACCCACTGCGCACCGGCTACAGCAACTTCGAGGAGAATGCGCAGTTCTTCGGCTTCATGCGGCTGTGGCGCAACCTCAAGGCCCTGGGCCTGATCACCGCCGGAGCACCCTGGCTGGTGGCGTGCCTGATCCTGGCATGGCGGGGACGAGCCGTGCCGGGGCCCTGGAAATGGTGCGCGTCGGCGCTGCTCCTCGCTGTGGCGCTCCAGCAGCTGTTCTGGCTCACCTTCAAGTACTACTCCTGGTCGCCCCTGCGCTATGAGATGCCGCTGCTGATGGTCGCTGCGGTCGGCCTTCCGGCACTGGCCTGCGCCGTTTCGCAGCGCTGGCCACGTCGCGGCATGGTCTATGTCACCCTGGTGCTGATGCTGGCGGGAGTCGCGTCGTTCCTCGGTGGCAACCACGACTTCCATCCGCCCCTGGTCAATGACCAGGAGGATCCGATGTATCCCGGGCAGGTCACCATCGGGACCTGGTATGCACGTCGCGCGCCCTTCCATCTAGGCCGCGATTACATGCTCCATGCCGACGGAATCGAGGTGGGTTTCGTCTATCCACTGACTCCCGTCGGTCCTGCGCAGTTGACCATCCTCAGTACCCTGCTGACGCTGGCGGCGCTGCTGATCAGAAGGAGCTATGCGCTGGCGGCGGGCAGGTCCATCCCGAACCCGGGCCGCCCGGCCGAGCCGACCGCTGCTACTTGACCGCGGTCAGGACCAGCCGGTGGGTGACGGGGACGACCGCATGGACGGCAGCGGTGCGCAGCGCCTGCTCCTGCTCGATGCCGAGATCGGCGAGATGGGTCCAGGTCGCCTTCTCCGCCGGCAGGAGATCGATGTACTGGGAGAGGTTGTGGATGTAGTTCTTCACCAGCGGGGTCTCGTAGATCTGCTGCCCGCGCACATGCGATTCGACGTCGGCGAAGTAGGGGACGAAGGGGTTGTCGAGGAATTCCGCGGCCAGATTGATGCCCTGGGCGAGCGCGGCGGCGGTGAAGGTCTTGGTCGCCGCGCCCCAGGTGACCGAGATCCGCTCGGCTCCGGGGTGGCTGACCACCAACATCAGGCGGTTGAGATCCTGATTGAAGGGCAGAAAGGAGATGGCGCTGCGCGTGGTGGATTGCGCCGGGTTGCCGGAGAAGCAGAACGGGTAGCGTGCGCTCAGCACCTGGACCTCGCCATGGGCGCAGGAGAGGATCTTGTGGCCGCTGGTGGCCTCGGCGGTGCTGGCGGCCAGATCCACGCTGATGGTGCCGATGGAGCCATCGCAGCCGAGCGCCTTGAGGAACGCATAGGCCATGGCGAGATGGCCATTGCGACCGGGATGCACGCCATCGCCACCGGCGAACTGGTGGTCCTTGCCCAGGCTCGCCTTGGCCTTCTCCATCGCCGTCATCATGGCGGCATGCACATCGGCGAAGGCGACGCCTTCCGCGCTGGCGACCTGCCGTGCGATGTCCCCCAGCTGCGCGAGAGTCTGGTTGTACATCACCGCCTGATCGGGTTTGCCGCGGAAGGTCTGCGAGTCGACGCAGCCGGGCGAGCCGACGACGATCAGACGCACACCGGCCTGCTTGAACGCCTGGACGATGGCCAGCTCGCTGTCGTGGTATTGCCTGGCCCGTTCCGGGGTGAGCGGGGCATAGCCGCCATCATTCATGCCGTAGCAGGTGGTGGCCACGGTGGGATGGAAGCGCAGGGTGTCGTTGGCCATGCGAGCGAGGAAGCCGGGGGCGGTCTCGCCGCCCCAGCCGAACTGGGCGGCTTGCAGGTGGTCGGCTGGCTGGCACATGAGGAGGTAGTCCTCGATGTCCACCGAGTAATCCTTCTGCTCGGTGATCGAGTCGCCGCAGATGGCCACCAGGTCGCCCTCTGCAAGCGCGCTCTCGGCAGCACCGAGGCTGCTCAGGCAGCAGGCGGCGAATGTGGCGACAACGCAGAGGACGCGCTTCATGGTGCTTTCCAGGATGAGGGCCGAGGTGGTCGCAGATGGGCCTGGACTTCAGCCCATCTCCCGTTCGTTCAGGCACATACCCCGAATACGGCGGTGGCGTTGACCAGCGGTCGGGAGAGCACATGCACGGCGCAGGCACCGCGTGGCAGACGGCGCCACCAGCGGGATATTGGCACGTTCAACGCGTGACAAATGGCGATCGGCGTCGTATACTTCCCCGGAGGGCACACCATGACCACGGCAACTTCAGCTACGTCCCTGGCAGCGCAACAGATGCTTGCTGGTCTGACGCTGGGCACAGCGACGCCTTCCGCGACCGCGGCGGGGAGCAGCAGTACCAGTAGCACCAGCCCAGCGACCAGCGAAAGCGCGTCGTTCAGCCCCGAATCGATCGCCGCTCTCGAGGCGCTTGCCGCCCAGGACATGCTCAGCGCCATCAACGGGAACCAGGGCTCCAGCTCCAGCAGCACCGACCTCAGCTCGCTGCTCTCCGGATCGTCGGGCGCGGCGTCCTCCGGATCGGATCTCGCCACCCTGCTCTCCGGATCATCGAGCTCCTCCGCGAGCAGCGATGCGCTCTCCACGCTCCTGGCCGATAGCGCGAGCACGCCGACGAGTGATGGAGGCCAGGATCTCACCAGCCTGCTGAGCTCGGGCACCACGGGCACCACGGGCTCGACCACCGGCAGCTCGGAACTCGCCACCCTGCTGGGCATGGGCACGACGGGCTCGACCACTGGCAGCTCGGAGCTCGCCACCCTGCTGGGCATGGGCACGACGAGCTCGACCGCCGCCAGCTCGGAGCTCGAAACCCTGCTCGGCATGTCATCGTCGTCGACGCCCACCAGCGTCTGAGACCCCGCATCGCTGCAGGGTCGTCGACGTCGACGGCAGAGCGGGCGCGGATAGGCTGCGCCATGGTGGCCGGTTGCTGGCCATGGCCGCTCAAGCGATCTGAAACGCATCATCTCCACTGGCGGCGGCGACCTGCGCTGATCGACGGGTGCGCTGTGCATCGCGCAGGATTGCTGGGATCTGGCGACGGCATCTTGCGCCTCGACTCGGATGGAGTACGTCCTCTGGCCTACCAGGCTCGGGTGGGGGGGCTGGCGGAAGCGCTGGCCCACCTATCGGGATGCCGCAAGCCACGGAGTGCCCCATGACGATGGATCAAGTGCGTCACTGTGCCGCTTCCCTACCGCTCGGCCTGGCGCTGGCTGCCGCAGGCGCATGGCCGATGGCCTCGACCGCGGCTGCGGCCGAGCAGCCCATCACCGCGCTCGATCTGAGCCGATGCACCCAGGGTTTCGGCGAACCGGGCATCGACAAGAGCGTCGAGGGGCATCCCCTGAGCATCGCCGGCACGCATTTCGCCCACGGCCTCGGCTCCCATGCCGAGATGCAACTGCCGATCGATCTCAAGAAGGCCGCAACCCGCTTCACCGCCACGGTCGGCGTCGATGACGAGACGGACGGCAAGGGCAGCATCGAGTTCCGTGTGATCGGCGACGGCAAGCGCCTGTGGTCGAGCGGCGTGATGCATGGCAAGGACGCGGCCAAGTCCATCGACATCCCCCTGGCCGGCATCGCCAAGCTCATCCTCGTCGTCACCGACGGTGGCGATGGCATCGCCTACGACCATGCCGATTGGTCGGACGCGGTGATCACCTACCAGGGCGCCGCTCCGGAATCCCTGGTGGTGAACGAACCCAAGGTCGTGCTGACGCCCAAGAGCGCGCCAACTCCGCGCATCAACGGCGCCAAGGTGGTGGGTGTGCGCCCCGGCAGCCCCTTCCTCTTCACCGTCGCCGCGACGGGGGAGCGGCCGCTGCATTTCGAGGCGGTGGACCTGCCGGCCGGACTGACGCTCGATGGCTCGACCGGCATCATCACCGGCGTGCTCACCCAACGGGGCGAGCACGATGCCGTCGTCACGGCCTCGAATGCGCTCGGCAAGGCCACGCGGCATCTGCGCATCGTGGTCTCTGACCGCCTGGCCCTGACGCCACCGATGGGATGGAACAGCTGGAACTGCTTCGCCAGCGCAGTGACCGAAGCCAACATCTACGCCGCCGCAGACGCCTTCGTCAAGGCCGGGCTGCGCGACCATGGGTGGACATACGTGAACATCGATGACTTCTGGATGCCGAAGAATCGCGACGCCGATGCCACCCTGCATGGCGATGAGCGCAGCGCCGACGGCAAGATCAATGCCAACCCCCGCTTCCCCAGCATGAAGAAGCTCACCGAGCGCATCCACAGCCTCGGTCTCAAGGCCGGGATCTACTCCTCGCCCGGGCCGACCACCTGCGGCGGCTGCGTCTCGAGCTATCACCATGAACGGTTGGATGCTGAGCGTATCGCCGAATGGGGATTCGACTACCTCAAGTACGACTGGTGCTCGTATGGCGAGGTCGAGAAGGGTGAAGGGCTGGAGTACCTCAAGAAGCCATACATCCTGATGGGGGGCATGCTGCGCGCTCAGCCGCGCGACATCCTCTTCAGCCTGTGCCAATACGGCATGGGCGATGTCTGGAACTGGGGAGAGCAGGTGGGTGGCAACTGCTGGCGCACCACCGGCGACATCACCGACAGCTGGGGCAGCATGTCCTCCATCGGCTTCAACCAGGCGGGGCACGAGGTCGGCGCCGGTCCCGGGCATTGGAACGACCCCGACATGCTCGTGGTCGGCTGGGTAGGCTGGGGACCCAGCCTGCATCCGACACGGCTGACCGGCAATGAGCAGTATACCCATATCAGCCTGTGGAGCCTGCTCAGCGCGCCGCTGCTGATCGGCTGCGACCTGACCAAGCTCGATGAGTTCACCCTCAACCTGCTCACCAACGACGAGGTCATCGAGGTCAACCAGGACCCGGCGGGATTCCAGGCGCGCCGCATCATCAAGGGCGACGAGAGCGAAGTGTGGGCGAAGACCCTCGAGGACGGCAGCAAGGCGGTCGGGCTGTTCAACCTCGGCGAGGAGGAGAAGCCGGTGCGCATCTCCTGGCATGACCTCGAGCTGAGCGGGCCGCTGCACGTGCGCGATCTGTGGCGGCAGCAGGATCTCGGCATCCAGGAGGACGCCTTCCAGGCCACCGTGCCCCGCCACGGCGTGGTGCTCATCAAGGTGGCCAAGCCGCC
Organism: Planctomycetota bacterium; assembly: GCA_003136555.1. Classification (GTDB taxonomy): domain Bacteria; phylum Planctomycetota; class UBA11346; order UBA11346; family UBA11346; genus BOG-1363. Next base: position 16,506 of record PLEW01000064.1, read on the forward strand.
GGTGCCGTGAGCAGAGCCGCCTGGCGGGGCGTGCACGGCCCCGAGGCGGCCGCCACTCGTCGCCTGGCTACTTCGCGGGTGGAGCGGTCGGCTTCGCCAGTCCGATCACGCCGATGGCGATGCGCGCCCCGACGTTGGGATTGGCAGTGAAGTCATCCGCGTTGGCATGCACGATCACGCTGCGTCCGAGGATCGGATTGTGCGCCCCGGCGATGGTCAGGTCGGTGGTGGTGAGCTCGAAGTGGGCCTTGCCCGCCGCATCGGCGACGATGTTGCCGAGATCGCCGGCATGATGCTCCTGCGATTGCGGGCCGCCATGATGGTGGCCTTCGGGATTGTAGTGGGTGCCGGCGCTGGTGCCGTCGGCTGCCGAGGCATCGCCGAATTCGTGCACGTGGAATCCATGCGTGGAGGTCGGCGCCAGCCCTTCGATATCGGCCACCACCAGCAGGGCGTCGCCCTGTTGGGTGAAGTGCACCACCCCATGGACGCTGCTGTCCTTGGTCGGGACGACCACGGCGATGGCGGTCGTGGGAGCCGGCGCTGCGTCGGCCTGGCGCGGGCCACCGCAGGATGTCAGCAGGGCTACGGCGAGGGCGCCAGCATAGGCGAAGAGCGATAGAGGGCGCATGGGGATTTCCAGTGCGCGGACAGGGTAGCCGACCAGGCCGCAGATGCCAGTCCGCAGGCGATCCATGCCGATGCCACGGTGACCGCGTCCAGCTGGCAATGATCGTCACCATCCTGTCATCGTCCACTGCTAGGGTGGTGGCATGCCGATGCGACAGACTGGCTGTTTCCCATTGCGATCCTGCGATCCTCTCCAGCGTTGGATCCCCGCATCGGCCATTGCGCCGATCCGGAACGGGGGCAGCGGCTGCGACATCTCTCTCGCGGAGCTGCCACCAGGTCCGGTACGAGCACCGCATGTGGATGGTTGCCTCAACCACGAGCGCCAGCCGGGGTATCTCTGCACTAGATGAAGCGAACTGAAGCAGCTGTGCGGACCAGCGGCACGGCAGGAACCATTCCTCGAGATCGCAGTACTTTATGACCGATAACATTGAAGATCCCCAACCCCTTCCGGCTGCCCGCAAGCCGGTACACCAGTCGACTGGAGGATCGGTCCTGGGATGCGTGGGCCTCATGCTGCTGGCTGCAGTCGGCATCGGCGTGCTGGTCTGGGCGATCCGACCCCACGATACCAGCGGACGCGGGCCGGGTGGTTATGGTGGCAGCGGCAGTGGACGAGGCGGCTACGGCGATGGATCTGGGTCCCGAGCAGGAGGAGCAGGAGGAGCAGGAGGAGCAGGCGCAGCAGGCGCGCCCGGCGCGGCGACGGCAGGCACGGGCGCTGCTGACACCAACCGACCTGCAGGCGCGAGCGGTGGCAGCGCCGACTCGGGCGGTGGCGGTGGGGGCAGGGGCGGCCGCTTCCGGTTGAATGGGCCGATGCCGGTGGTGGCGGTGGCGACCCGCATCGGCGACATAAACATCACGTTGAATGCCCTGGGGACGGTGACATCGCTCGCCACCGTCACGGTCAAGACGCAGATTGCGGGTCAGCTCACTCAGATCGCCTTCCAGGAAGGCCAGATCGTCAAACAGGGCGACTTCCTCGCCCAGATCGATCCCCGTCCGTACCAGCTGACGCTTGAGCAGGACCAGGGGCAGATCATCCGCGACCAGGCGCTGCTCAAGGAAGCCGAGATCGACATGGAACGCTATCACACCCTGGTCGACCAGGATTCGCTCGCCAAGATCACCTATGATCAGCAAGTGAGCCTGGTGCAGCAGTATCGCGGCACGGTGGCCAGCGATCAGGCGCAGATCGATACGGCGAAGCTCAACCTCGCCTATTGCCACATCGTCTCGCCGGTGACCGGTCGCGTCGGCATCCGCCAGGTGGATCAGGGCAACTATGTGCAGACCAGCGACGCCAACGGCATCGTCATCATCACCCAGCTGCAGCCGATCTCGGTCATCTTCACCGTCCCCGAGGACTACCTGCCCCAGGTGCTCAAGCGCCTGCGCGCCGGAGCCACCCTGCCGGTGAGCGCCTACGATCGCACCCAGACCACCAAGCTCGCCGACGGCATCCTCACCACGGTCGACAACGAGATCGACACCACCACCGGAACGGTGAAGATGCGCGCCCAGTTCGACAACAAGGACGAGTCGCTCTTCCCCAACCAGTTCGTCAACGCCCAACTCCTCGTCGATGTCCTGCGCGGCACCCCGGTGGTGCCGGTATCGGCGGTGCAGCGCGGTGCGCCGGGCACCTACGTCTACCTGGTCAACGAGGACAATACCGTCTCCGTGCGTCCGATCACCATTGGACCGGGTACGCCCGAGCTGCAATCGGTGAGCAGCGGACTGGCCGACGGCGACAAGGTGGTCATCGATGGCGCCGACAAGCTCAAGGAAGGCGCGCAGGTGCAGGTGAGCGCCCCTGAGGAGCGCAATGCCGCCGGAACGCCCGGTGCAGCTGGCGCGCCTGGCGATGGCGAACCGAAGCGACGCCACCGCCATAAGCCGCCAGGCGATGGCGATGCGGCAGCTGGGGATGCGAAGGATGCGCCAGCCGGCGCTCCGGGCAGCCCGGACGCCGCCGACCCCGGCCCCGCGGGCGCGAATGGCCAGCCACCCGCCCATGGCACGCATGCGGGACCAGGTGGACACGGCGCACCGGGCGACGGGGCGGTAAAGGCTCCTGCTGCGGTTGCCACGCCTCAGCCCGGTTCCACGCCACCGCCGGGCTCCACGCCGCAGAAGGACGAGAAGGCCCCATGATGCGCCCGTCCCCTGTGGGCCGACGCTGGCATCGCCGATGAACCCTTCCCGCCCATTCATCCTCCGTCCGGTCGCCACCACCCTGGTGATGGTGGCCATCGTGCTGATCGGCATGATGGGGTTCCATTACCTCGGGCTCTCGGCGCTGCCGGAAGTCGATTACCCGACCATCCAGGTGCAGACCTTCTATCCAGGCGCCAGCCCGGAGGTGATGACCACCTCGGTCACCGCTCCGCTGGAGCGGCAGTTCGGGCAGATGCCCAACCTCAAGCAGATGACCTCGAGCTCGTCCGCCGGGGCCTCGGTCCTGACCTTGCAGTTCGGCCTCAACCTCAACCTCGATGTAGCCGAGCAGGAGGTCCAGGCATCGATCAATGCCGCTGGCAACCTCCTGCCGTCGGACCTCCCGGCACCGCCGATCTATGCCAAGGTCAACCCGGCGGTGGCGCCGATCCTGACCCTGGCGGTGATGTCGAAGACCATGGCGCTGACCCAGGTCGAGGATCTCACCGACACCCGGCTGGCGCAGAAGATCTCGCAGCTGGCAGGCGTCGGCCTGGTGAGCATCAGCGGCGGCCAGCGTCCGGCGGTGCGGATCAAGGCCAATGCCAAGGCGCTCGCCGCTTACGGCCTGAACATCGACGATCTGCGCACCACCATCAACAACGAGAATGTCAACACGCCCAAGGGCACATTCGACGGCCCGATGCGCTCCTACACCATCAATGCCAATGACCAGCTGAAGAGCGCTGCGGAGTACATGGACATCGTGGTGGCGTACAAGAACGGCGCGGCGGTCCATCTGCGCGATGTGGCGACCGCGGTCGACAGCTCGGAGAACACCGCCCAGGCGGCGTGGATGAACACTACTCCGGCGGTCATCGTCAACATTCAGCGCCAGCCGGGTGCCAATGTCATCGAAGTGGTCGACACCATCAAGCATCTGCTGCCGGCGCTCAAGGCCTCGATGCCGACTTCGGTGGATGTGGTGGTGCTCACCGACCGCACCATCACCATCCGCGCTTCGGTACATGATGTCGAGCTCGAGCTGTCGATGGCGGTGGTGCTGGTCATCATGGTGATCTTCCTCTTCCTGCGCAACATTCCCGCGACCTTCATCCCCAGCCTCTCGGTGCCGGTATCGCTGATCGGAACCTTCGCCTTCATGTACCTCGCCGGCTTCAGCCTCAACAACCTCTCGCTCATGGCCCTGACGATCGCCACCGGCTTCGTNNATCGTGATGATCGAGAACATCGCGCGCTACCTCGAGCAGGGCGAAACGCCGCTGCAGGCGGCGCTCAAGGGCTCGCAGCAGATCGGCTTCACCATCGTCTCCCTGACCATCTCGCTGATCGCCGTGCTCATCCCGCTGCTGTTCATGGGCGATGTGGTGGGGCGGCTGTTCCGCGAATTCGCCATCACCCTGGCGGTGACCATCCTGATCTCGGCGGTGGTGTCGCTGACCCTGGTGCCGATGCTGTGCGCAAAGCTGCTTCGCCATCATGCGACCCGCGAGATGGGCCCCATCGCCGCATCCGCTCAGCGCATGTTCGACGGGATCATCCAGCTCTACGGGCGCATGCTGACCTGGGTGCTGGACCACTCCGGGCTGACGCTGCTGGCGGCGTTCATGACCCTCCTGCTGACGGTCTACCTGTATGTGGTCATACCCAAGGGCTTCTTCCCGGTGCAGGACACCGGCCTGATCCAGGGCATCACCCAGGCGTCGCAGACGGCTTCCTACGCCGCCATGGCCGATCGCCAGCAGGCGATGGCGAAGGCGGTGCTGCTCGATCCGGATGTCGAGAGCCTGTCCTCGTTCATCGGCGTCGACGGCACCAACATCACGCTCAACAGCGGCCGCATGCTGATCAACCTGAAGCCGCACGAGAGCCGCACCCTGACCGCCACCCAGATCATCCGCCGCCTGCAGAAGGAGACGGCCATGGTGCCGGGGATCTCGCTGTACATGCAGCCGGTGCAGGATCTCACCATCGATGCCAACGTCAGCCGCACGCAGTACCAGTTCGCGCTCGAGGACGCCAACCCGGACGAGCTCGGCAAATGGACGGACAAGCTGGTGGCGAAGCTTGAGGCCCTGCCGCAGATCGTCGATGTCGCGAGCGACTCGCAGGACCATGGACTGACCACCTACATCACCATCGACCGCGACACCGCGGGGCGGTTCGGCATCAGCCCCGCCACCGTCGACAATGCCCTCTACGACGCCTTCGGCCAGCGCATCGTCTCGACCATCTTCACCCAGACCAACCAGTACCGGGTGATCCTCGAGGGCGATGATGCGATGCGCAGCTCGAACGCCTCGCTCGCTGCCCTCTACCTGCCATCGGCGAACGGCGGCCAGGTGCCGCTGACCTCGATCGCCAAGGTCACCGAGGAGATCGGGCCGTTGCAGCGCAACCACCTCGGCCAGTTCCCCTCCACCACCGTCTCCTTCAACCTCGCCCCGGGCTTCTCGCTGGGCGAGGCGGTCGAGGCGATCAAGGCGGAGGAGGGCGACATCAGCATGCCGCTGAGCGTGATGACGTCCTTCCAGGGCGCGGCGCTGGCCTTCCAGGCCTCGCTGACCAACACCCTGCTGCTCATCATCGCCGCCGTGATCACCATGTACATCGTCCTGGGGGTGCTCTATGAGAGCTTCATCCACCCCATCACCATCCTCTCGACCCTGCCGTCGGCAGGCGTCGGCGCGCTGCTGGCCCTGATGTGGGCGAAGATCGACCTCGGCATCATCGGCATCATCGGCATCATNNATCCTGATGACCACCATGGCGGCCCTGCTGGGGGCGTTGCCGCTGATGCTCGGTACCGGAGTCGGCTCGGAGCTGCGCCATCCGCTCGGCGTCTCGATCGTCGGCGGCCTGATCGTCAGCCAGATGCTCACCCTGTTCACCACCCCGGTCATCTACCTCGCCTTCGATGGCCTCGCCAGGCGCGTAGCCGGGCGCAGGGTGGACATGGCGGCGGAGGCCGCGGAGGCGGAGGTGGCGGGATGAAGGTCTCCGAGGCAGCGATCAAGAGGCCTGTGGCGACCATCCTGCTGACCATCGGGGTGGCGCTCACCGGAGCGGTGTGCTTCTTCCTGCTGCCGGTCTCGCCTCTGCCGCAGGTCGATTCGCCGACCATCTCCGTCTCGGCGTCGATGCCCGGCGCCAGCCCGGAGACCATGTCAACCGCTGTCGCGACTCCGCTCGAGCGTCACCTGGGCCAGATCGCCGACGTCACCGAGATGACCTCCTCGAGCTCGGTCGGCAATAGCCACATCACCCTGCAGTTCGGCCTCAACCGCGACATCGACGGCGCGGCACGCGACGTCCAGGCGGCGATCAATGCCGCCCGCGCCGATCTGCCCGCCAGCCTGCGCAGCAATCCTACCTACCGCAAAGTCAATCCGGCCGACGCCCCGATCTACATCATCACCATGACCAGCTCGACGCTCACGCCGGGCCAGCTCTACGATTCGGCCGCGACGGTGCTGCAGCAGAAGCTTTCGCAAGTCGATGGCGTGGGCCAGGTCACCATCGGCGGGAGCTCGCTGCCGGCAGTGCGCGTCGAGATCAACCCCTCGGCGCTGATCAAGTACGGCATCGGCCTCGAAGATGTGCGGGCGGCGCTCGCGTCGGCGAACGCCAACAGCCCCAAGGGCTCGATCGAGGAGAATGGACGGCATTTCCAAGTCTATACCAACGATCAGGCGCGCTATGCCGAGCAGTACCGCCACTTGATCATCGCCTACCGCGACAGCTCGCCGGTGCGCTTGGAGGATATCGCCAAGATCGACGATTCGGTCGAGGATCTGCGCAATCTCGGCCTCGCCAATGGCAAGCCGTCGGTGCTCCTGCTGCTCTACCGCCAGCCGGGCGCCAACATCATCTCCACCGTCGACAGGCTCAAGTCGCTGCTGCCGAGCCTGCGCGCCTCGATCCCAGCCGACATCGACCTCAAGCAGGCTATGGACCGCACCACCACCATCCGCACCTCGCTCTTCGACGTCGAGCGCACGCTGCTGATCTCCATCGTCCTGGTGATCCTGGTGGTGTTCCTCTTCCTGCGCGACATCACCGCCACGCTGATCCCCAGCGTGGTAGTGCCGGTATCGCTGATCGGCACCTTCGCCGCCATGTTCGTGCTCGATTTCAGCCTCGACAACCTCTCGCTGATGGCGCTGATCATCGCCACCGGATTCGTCGTCGACGATGCCATCGTGGTGCTGGAAAACGTCTCCCGACATGTCGAGGAGGGCGTGCCGCCGATGCGAGCCGCCTTCATCGGCGCGCGCGAGGTCGGTTTCACCGTGCTGTCGATGAGCATCTCCCTGATCGCGGTGTTCATCCCGATCCTGTTCATGAGCGGACTGATGGGGCGGATGTTCAGGGAATTCGCCCTCACCCTCTCGGTGAGTATCGTGATCTCCCTGGTGCTGTCGCTCACCACCACGCCGATGATGTGCTCGCGGCTGCTCAAGCGCAAGCCGGACGGCGAGCGCTCATGGCTGTACCGGGCCAGCGAACGGGGCTTCGATCTGATGCGCAGCATGTATGCCGCCACCCTCGATATCGCCCTCGCGCATCCCCGGCTGATGATGATCAGCCTGCTCGGCACCATCGGCCTGAACGTCTATCTCTACATGGAGATCCCGAAGGGCTTCTTCCCGCAGCAGGATACCGGCCGGCTGATGGGAGGCATCCAGGCCGACCAGAGCATCTCCTTCCAGCTGATGTCCAACAAGCTCAAGCGGTTCATCAACATCGTCAAGGAGGACCCCGCGATATCCAGCGTCGTCGGCTTCACCGGCGGCGGGTCGACCAATTCCGGCTTCGTCTTCGCCTCGCTCAAGCCGCTCAAGGAGCGCAACATCTCCGCCGACCGGGTGATCGAGCGACTGCGCAACAAGATCACCGTGCCCGGCGCGACGCTTTTCTTCCAGGCGGCCCAGGATCTGCGCACCGGTGGCCGTGCCTCGAACGCCCAGTACCAGTACACCTTGCAGGCCGACGAGCTGAGCGAACTGTATGATTGGACGCCGAAGGTCGCCAAGGCGCTCGGCCAGCTGGTCGAGATCTCCGATGTCAACAGCGACCAGCAGGAGAAGGGCCTGGAGACCGACCTGATCGTCGACCGCGCCAGCGCCGCGCGCCTCCAGCTCAACGCCAGCCAGATCGACAACACCCTCTATGATGCCTTCGGCCAGCGCCAGGTCTCGACCATCTACAATCCGCTCAACCAGTACCACGTGGTGATGGAGGTCGCACCGCAGTACTGGCAGAGCCCGGACACGCTCAAGGACCTGTACGTCAGCACCTCGGGGGGGGCGGTGAGCGGCACGCAATCGACGAATGCCGTCGCCGGCACCACCATCATCAAAACCGGCTCCAGCACCGCGCCCACCGCCGCATCGGTTGCCAACGATGCCGCGCGCAACCTCGCCCAGAACTCGCTGGCCAACACCACCCACAGCGGCTCCTCGACCGGAGCCGCGATCAGCACCGCGGGCGAGACCATGATCCCGCTCTCGGCGTTCAGCCATTTCGGCCCTGGCAACACCCCGCTGGCGGTCAATCACCAGGGCCACTTCGCCGCCTCGACCATCTCCTTCAATCTGCCGCCGGAATATTCCCTCAGCGATGCCGAGGCCGCGATCAAAGGCACCATGGATCAGATCGGCGTACCGGCCACCATCCATGGCAGCTTCCAGGGCACGGCCAAGGCATACCAGGATTCGAAGGGCAGCCAGGTGCTGCTCATCATCGCCGCCCTGCTCGCGGTCTACATCGTGCTCGGCATCCTCTACGAGAGCTTCATCCACCCCATCACCATCCTCTCGACCCTGCCGTCGGCGGGCGTCGGGGCGCTGCTCGCGCTGCTTGGCGCGGGAACCCAGCTGGACATCATCGGCATGATCGGCGTGATCCTGCTGATNNAACGCCATCATGATGATCGACGTCGCCATCGATGCCGAGCGCAACCAGGGGCTCTCATCCAGGGAGGCGATCCGCCATGCCTGCCTGCTGCGGCTGCGTCCCATCCTGATGACCACCATGGTCGCGCTCTTGAGCGCAGTGCCGCTGGCGATCGGCTTCGGCGAAGGCTCCGAGCTGCGCAGGCCGCTGGGCATCTCGATCGTCGGCGGCCTGGTGGTCAGCCAGGTGCTGACCCTCTACACCACGCCGGTGGTCTACCTCTATCTCGACCGCCTGAGCACCTGGTGGCGCCCGCTGACGCACAATCACTCAAGCCTGGCACAGCGATTGGCGGGGAACGTATGAGGAAAGCGAATGGCACCGGGTCTCTGTCCAGGAGCGGCTTCATGAACGTAGCATGCCGGAGAATGGTCGCCTGCCTGGCAGCCGGGCTGGCCATGGGAGGCTGCTCGGTAGGACCGGATTACGTCCGCGCACCGGTCGAAGCGCCGCAGTCCTTCAAGGAGCTCAAGGGCTGGAAGGTCAGCCAGCCCCAGGACGAGAAGGAGCGTGGACCGTGGTGGTCGCTCTTCCATGATGATATCCTGGATGGCCTGGAGAAGCAGGTCGACATCTCCAATCAGAACCTCAAGTATTCCGAGGCGGCCTACCGCCAGGCGGTGGCGCTGCTCGATGCCGCGCGTGCCGGCTTTGCCCCGACCGCGACCGTCGGGGCGGGCGCGCAGCGTTCCGGCCATAGCGGCGTGCAGGGGCCGCCCGCGGGCGGGATGAATGCCGCCAACCAGTTCGACCTCAATGCCGGCGCGAGCTGGACCATCGATGTCTGGGGCCGCATCCGCCGTACGGTCGAGAACGCCGCGGAGAATGCCCAGGCGAGCGCAGGCGATCTCGCCACCGCCCGGCTGTCGGCGCAATCCACCCTCGCGCTCTCCTACTACCAGCTGCGCGTCAGCGATGAGCTCAAGCGCCTGCTCAAGGCGACCGCGGTGGGGTATTCGCGCTCGCTCGACATCACCAAGAACCAGCACGTCGCCGGCATCGCATCACGGGCGGATGTCGCCCAGGCGTTGGCGCAGCTCGAAGCGGTGAACGCCCAGGTGGTCAATACCGAGATCGCGCGTCAGCAGTACGAGCACGCCATCGCGGTGCTGATCGGCAAGACGCCGGCATCCTTCAGCCTCGCCGAGAAACCGACCCTGATCAATGCTCCCCCGGTCCCGGTGGGGGTGCCCTCGACGCTGCTCGAGCGCCGCAGCGACATCGCCGCCAACGAGCGCCGGGTCGCCGCCGCCAACGCCTCCATCGGCGTCGCCATGGCGGCCTACTATCCCACCCTGACGCTCGGGATCTCCTTCGATTCGACCAGTGCGACGATCGGCTCGATCCTGCGCGCCTCCAGCGGCCTGTGGTCGTTCGGTCCGCAGCTGGCGGAGACGGTCTTCGATGGCGGCCTGCGCGACGCCCAGGTCGCCGAGGCGCGTGCCGCCTTCGATCAGAGCGTGGCGACCTATCGCCAGACGGTGCTGACCGCCTTCCAGCAGGTCGAGGACCAGCTGGTGGCCCTGCGCGTGCTGCAGGAGCAGGCGGTCATCCAGGACCGCGCCGTGGCCGCCGCCGAAGATGCCGAGCAGCTGATCCTCAACCAGTACAAGGCCGGCACCGTCGCCTATACCAGCGTGGTCACCGCGCAGACCGTGTCGCTGAGCAACCGCCAGGCCGCCCTGACCATCAGGCAGCAGGAACTGGTCGCCACCGTGACCCTCATCCAGAGCCTTGGCGGCGGATGGCAGCTGGCCGAGCTGGATGCGCCGCTCACCGGCAGCGACCAGGCCAAGAAGCCATCAGCGCAGCCCTGAGCCGGCTCGACGCCGGCGGGTTGGCCGTGGCTGAGGCCGTTGAAGGCTCCTTGCCGCCTACGCCGCTGCCGAAGGTGCGATTGCATCGGCATCCCGCCTGGATATGATCATTACTGGTCAGCGACAGGCGCTGCCGTAGCGAGCATCTGCGGACCAGTCCGCCTGACGTGCCGACAACAGCACCGGCAACGCCCAAGGCGATCGTCAGTATGTGGTCGCATAACGGACAGCCATCCCCCTGGAAAGGTCGTCCATGGCGAGCCAGAACGACAACCGCATCAGCATCCTGAAGGCGCTGAGCTTCAAATGGTCCATGGTGCCGCATGGCGCCAGCTGGGTGCTGGCGTCGCCCAAGGGGGCTCGCTTCGTGGTCGAAAGCGACAGCATCGGCATGCCCACGCTCACGCAGGAAGTGCTGGATGCCCTCGCGGAAGGCAGCGGCGAACGCACTGGCCAGTACCCGACCCAGGCATTCGCCAATCCCCGGCCGGCACCGAGTCAGAAGCCGCAGTGACCCGGCCCAGGTCCGGGCCTCCGGCGCTCCAGCCGCCGCGCTCCGCGATGCTCATCGCTCCCCGGTATCGACGGATGCCAGGCCGCTGATACCGTTCCCGGCCGCATGCCTGCGATGCGATCACCGTTGCACCCCTGATGGCGCCTCTACCCTGCGACTCGACCACTCCCTATGACCGACGCTGCGCCTGATCATGCTGCTGCCCATCTGCGCGCGGCCGCCGATCGCGCCCGCATCGCACGCCGTAGCCTGGCGATCGCCAGCGGCCGCCTGCTCCTCGCCGCCACCCTGGCGATGGCTGGGATCATCGGCTATCCAGGCCATGGGGCCGAGCTGTGCCTGGTGGCCAGCGCCCTGACCGTGATCCTGGGCGGGTGGTGGCTGGATGCGCTGGAGCGGCGGGNNGGTGCGCACCGCGGCCAGGCTGGTGGAGTACCATCGCTCTGGCATCGAGCGGCTGGCCGGCCGCTGGGGTCGGCGCAGCGAGACCGGCGCAGCCGAGGCCGGTGCCGCGCATCCCTATGCCCATGATCTCGGCGTGGTGGGCGAGCGCAGCCT
>PLEW01000119.1 GCA_003136555.1 Planctomycetota bacterium
GGAGCTGGTGGTGGGAGACCCGCGCGATCACCGCCGACAACGGGGCAGGCACGCTGTCGCTCGATCCATCCAGTGAACAGGTCTCCACCGGCGCTGGCGCGCTGGTATCCGCCGATTCCAGCTTCTACATCGACAATTCCCTCGCCGCCCTCGACGAGGCCGGCGAATGGTACTTCGACCCGGTCGCCTCGATCCTCTACTACCAGCCACCCGCGGGCATCGATCCCGCCGCCGGCGACGTCGAGATCGTCACCAGCACCGCAGGCATCAGCACCGGCAGCGGCACATCGTTCACCGGCATCGCCTTCCGCGGCTTCGCCGGCACCGCCCTGAGAGTCAACCAGACCTCCACGGTCAGCTCGTGCAGCTTCCGCCAGATCGAGGATACCGGGATCTACATCTCCTACAGCGCCGGTGGCAGCCAGGTGACGGGCTGCACCTTCGCCGACATCCGCAATGCCGGCATCGGCATCAACCAGAATCCGGCCTCCACCGGCACCGCCATCTCCGGCAACGCCTTCGCGCGCATCGGCATGGTCCCCGGCTATGGCGGCAGCGGCGCCTACCACTCGTGCGGCATCGTGATCACCACCGGCGCCAGCCTGATGATCACCGGCAACCGCATGTCCGATGTCGGCGCCGAGGGGGTGCTGCTGGGGACCGGCTGCAGCGGCAACCATGTGCTGAAGAACGTGCTGGTCCGCTGCATGTCGCAGCTGAACGACGGCGCGGCGATCTACGCCGACTGCAGCACCTGCGACATCGAGAACAACATCATCATCAACGCCATCGGCAACCTCACCACCTCGCAGCCCTGGACGCCGCTTGGGCACGGCATCTGGTTCGACACCGTCGATGCCCCGAGCGGTTCGAGCGGCTGGAGCGGCCAGACGGTGAAGAACAATGTCGTCGTCGGCTCCGGCGGGCACGGGCTGTGGATGCCCCATCAATTCAACAGCGCCGTCACCAGCAACATCCTCCTGGGCAACCAGCTCGGAGAGCTGCAGATCGACAACGCCGGCGACGCCAGCAACCTCTCCCAGGGCCTGAGCATGGCCGGCAACGCCTTCGCCGCGGTCGCCGAGCAGCGCTACCTGACGCAGGTGACCCCCAATCTCGCCAGCTGGGCGGTGACCGGACCGGACGCCTGCCTCGAATTCGATGATACGGTCAATGGCAGCCAGGTCTCGTATGGGACGATGAGCGGCACGGTGCTGCTCTGGCCGACCTCGGCGGTGCTGGCCCAGGCGGTGGCCTACACCACCGCCGCCAGCGGCGGCCCGACCACCAACCTCACCACCGTCGCCTCATGGCAGAGCGGCCGCCCATGGACCGATCCGGCGCCCACCACCTTCAATCGCGACGCCGTGGTGGTCGTCAATGATACCGCGAGCACTGCGGCCGTCACCCTCCCGGCAGGCGCCTGGGTCGATACCACCAACACCGCCCTGGGCGCAACGGTGACGCTCAGCGCCTACACCGGCAAGCTCATCATCGCCGGCTCGGGCGTCAGCGTCGCCTCGACTCCCGCTTGCACCGCCGCATCGGGGACCATCTTCACCCAGAGCGATCCCTTCACCGTCGGCACCGGGACCTGGACCTCGACCGGTCCGGTGGCCGGCACCGCCGCCCCCCCTGCCGCCGCGGTCCCCGCCAGCTCATCGGGCGGCGGGGGATGCGGCCTGGGGGTGGGCGCCAGCACCCTGCTCCTGTTCGCCGTCGGCCTCGGCCTCAGCCGCCGCCGTCGCTGGTGAGCGTACCGCCAGGCCGCTCGCCGACTTCACCGCAGGCGCACCTCACACGCCGGCCAACGGGCTTCCTGGGCGGCCGGCGAACGGCATTGCATCGCCCGCGGAGCGGCTTCTATTCCCCAGCGCGGCAGCCGCCCCGACGACGGCGGCCCTTCGATCCGAGGAGCCCCATTTGCGACTGATCCTGCTCCTGGCTCTTGTCGCCCTCGCACCGGGCACCGCAGCCGAAGTCCTCACCCAGCACAACGACAATGCCCGCACTGGGGTGAACGCCGAGGAGACGGTGCTGACGCCAGCCACCGTCTCGGCCGCGTCCTTCGGCAAGCTCTTCACCCTCACGCTCAATGCCAGCGTCAATGGCCAGGTGCTCTATATGCCCGGGCTGATGCTCGGCGGGCGCAGCCGCAATGTCCTCTTCGCCTATACCTCGACCAATGGCAATGCCTCGCCGTGCGCGGTCTATGCCTTCGATGCCGATGCCGAAGGCCCGCCCCTGTGGCAGCTGCCGCTGCCTCCCGGGGCGCAGTACACCACCGACACGCCCGCCATCGATGCCTCGACCTCGACCATGTACCTGGTCAGCAAGGACAAGAACGACGACGGCTCGACCTGGCTGCATGCCATCGACATCATCGGCGGAACCGAGCGCCCCGGCTCACCGCTGAAGATCGAAGGCTCGGTGCCGGGCACCAGCGCCGGTTCCGTGGACGGCAAGGTCTCCTTCCCCGCGCGCCATGCCAACTGCCGCCCGGGGATGCTGATCGAGCACGGGCTGATCTACTTCGCCTTCGGCTGGAGCTCGGATGTGCATCCCTATCACGGCTGGGTGTTCTGCTACGCCTACGACGGCTCGGCCTTCACCCAGAAAGGCGTCTTCTGCACCACCCCGGACCCTGATCAGGGGCATCCGGTCAACTTCTCCAAGGATGGCGGCGGCATCTGGCAGGCTGGCAAGGGGCTGGCCAGCGATGGCGAGGCGATCTACTGCACCACCGGCAACGGCAATCTCAGCGCACCCGATGGCGGCCGCAACTACGGCATGTGCTTCCTCAAGCTCCATCCCGTCGATCTGCAGGTGCTCGATTGGTTCGCGGAATACCGCGCCCACCAGGACAGCGATGCCGACAATGACCTCGGCAACTGCGGTCCGCTGATCGTCCCCGGGACCAAGGTGCTCTTCGCGGGCGCCACCAAATATGGCCGCAGCCATCTGGTCGACTCGGCGAACATGGGCCATTTCAACGACGAGCACGACGCCTGCCTGCAGACCATCACCACCCCGGTGCCGCCATTCCCCAACGGCCAGAACGCGGTGGGCTGGAACTCGGGCGCCACGGGGACCTTCATCTACGTGTGGAACGCCACCCAGCCGGTGACCCAATACGCCTACGATGCCGGCCAGCGCCTCATCGCCGGCGGGGCACCGAGCCATGTCAGCACCACTTCGGTCGGCGGCGGCGGCGGCCTGGCGGTCACCGCCAACGGCCAGCATGACGGCATCCTCTGGTGCATCGGCGTCGATGGCGTTGTGCATGCGCTCGACGCCCTCGACGTGAGCAAGGAGCTGTGGTCCAGCGCCATGAATGCCGAGCGCGATGCGCTCGGCGCGACCGGCAAATGGCAGTTCCCCACCGTGGTCGCCGGGAAGGCCTACATCCCCACCGGCAATGGCAGGCTGGTGGTCTACGGGCTCACGCCCCACTGAATGCGCCAGGTCAGCATCATCGCCGACCTGGCGTAGCATCTGCTCCCGCGACCCCGGCAGCATGCCCGCCGGTCCCCCATGCCCATGCGCAGCGCCACGGATGGCATCGCCTGGCGCGCGACCCCCAGGAGATCCCCGTGCATCGCCACCCCCCTCTCGACGCCGCATCCCCAGCCGGCGCACTGCGCTGCGCCCTCCTGCTGCTGTGCCTGGCGGCATGCCCTGCGGTGGACTGGAGCGGTCCCTTCACCATCAGCCCGGTCAGCGCGCCGCAGATGCTGCTCGATGCCGCCGATGGCGGGACCGCGGAGGGCGCGGTGGTCTCCATCGCCGCATCTCCCGAGTCGGCGAGCCGGACCTGGCGCATCACCAGCCTGGGCGGCGGCTTCTACAAGCTCCAGCCCGCATCGAGCCAGACCCTGGTGCTCGCCGCCGCCGCCGGGGGCACCGCCAATGGCACCCGCATCGTGCTCGAGACCGACAGCGGCAAGCCATGGCAGTCCTGGTCGATCACCAGGGCCGGCAGCGGGATCTGGTGCCTGGTGCCCAAGCATGCCCCGGACAAGGGCCTCGACGACTTCGCCGGCGGCAAGGAGGCGGGCAGCAAGCAGGATCTGTGGGAGCTCAATCCCGGGGATGAGCATCTGCAATGGCAGCTCAAGCCCCTGGCCGGGGCGACCGTTCCAGCCGATGTCGCCAGTGCCGCCGACATCCCCAGCGGGAGCACCAAGGACTTCACCTTCGAGTCCAGCGCGATATTCCCGGGGACCAGGCGATCGGGGACGGTGTTCATCCCGGCCCAGTATGATGGTTCGGCACCGGCCTGCGTCTACGTGCGCCAGGATGGCTACAACGGCAAGGAGAAGGCCATGCTCGAAGCGCTGATCGCCGCCAAGGACATGCCGGTCACAATCGGGGTGTTCATCCGTCCCGGCGATCTGCCGGCGCCGATGAAGGATACCATGGGCAGGCGCAACCGCTGCTTCGAATACGATGGCGTGGGCGACAGCTATGCGCGCTTCCTGGTCGACGAGCTGCTGCCCTACGTCGCCAAGACCTTCGACCTCAAGCTGTCCGGCAGCGGCAACGACCGCTGCATCGCCGGCGGCAGCAGCGGCGGCATCGCCGCATTCAATGCCGCCTGGGAGCGGCCGGACGCCTTCTCGCGCGTCTACGCCAACAGCGGCAGCTTCGTTGCCTTCCGCGGCGGCAACGAGTTCCCGACCCTGATCAGGAAGTTCGAGGCCAAGCCCATCAGGGCCTATCTGACCACCGGGACCGGCGACATGGAGAACTGCGCGGGCGACTGGTTCCTGCTCGATCAGGAGATGGACAAGGCGCTGAAGTTCTCCGGCTACGACTACTCATTCCACATCGTCAACGGCGGCCATGTGGCCGGCTGGAACGAGAACTTCCCCGAGGCGATGAAGTTCATCTGGCGAGGCTGGCCGGAGCCGGTCAAGGCCGGGCACAGCGCACCGCGGGTGCGCGATGTCCTGGTCCCGGGTGCGCAGTGGGAGCCGGTGGCCCACGGCCTGCAGGATGCGCGCGCGGGCGCCGGCAATGCCAAGGGCGAGGTCTTCGTCGTCGATGCGGCCGCCAACAAGGTCCTGCGCATCGGCCTGGATGGCGCCGTCTCGACCTTCCTCGCCGATGCAGGGCACGCCAGCTGCCTCACCACCTCGCCCCAGGGCGAGGTGGACACCGCCTCGCTGACGACCGGGAAGGTCATGGGCTACGCCGCCGACGGCACGCCCCGGGTGATCGCCGAAGGCATCCCGGCACGCGCGATCCTCGCGCGGCCGGATGGCAGCCTCTACCTGTCAGGCCCGACCGCGGGCGCGGCGGACGGGGCCAGCACCATCTGGCTGCTCAAGGACGGCAAGCGCACCGCGGTGGAGGGCGAGGTCCCCCATGCCACCGGGCTCGCCTATAGGCCTGATCAATGGCTGCTCGCGGTCGCCGATGGGCGATCGAAGTGGGTATCCAGCCTCGAGATCAAGCCCGATGGCACGCTCGCCAACAAGGAGCGCTTCTTCTGCCTCCATGTGGCGGACTGGGATGACGATGCCGGGCTGGAGGGCATGTGCTATTCCCGCGAAGGGCAGCTGTTCGTGGCGACCCGCTCGGGCATCCAGGTCTGCGCCGATGACGGCCCGACCCAGTCGATCCTGCCGATGCCCGATCGCAGCCGCGTGCTTGGCGTCTGCTTCGGCGGAGCCGACCTGAACACCCTGTTCGCCTTCTGCGGCGGCACGATCTGGAAGCGCGTGGTCAAGCCCCATGCGCTGGGCGCCTTCACCCCCTGGACCAAGGTCGGCGGTACGCCGCTGTGATCCCGGTGGCCGGGGTGAGCGCCGGTCCTCCTGTCCGGCGCCGCCCCGCTGCGCCGGTGCGCTAGCGCACCAAGAATGGGTTGCTGGGGTCTTGCGCCGTTGGCTGGGCTGCGACAATCGATGCCATCCCGCACCACCGCTCCCTGGAGGCGCTCCCGGCATGAAGTACGTCATCGGCTGCCTGGCGCTCATCGGCCTGTCGATCATCCTCGTCATCGGCGGGTGCCTCGGCCTGATCGGCGTCGGCTTCGCCGCGCTGCCCAAGACCCCGTCATACGTCACGCGGGACTACATCGAGAAGACCTATGCCGGCGATCTCAAGGCCATCGACCATGCGCTGTCAGGCGGCACCATCGCCGCCCTGGCGAACCAGGTCTCCGACGATGTGATCGCCATCTTCGACCATGGCAGCGACGTGCTCAAGAAGCATATGGTCCGCTCGAAATCGTTCCATGAGGTCAACGGCATCGGCTACGGTTCGATCGACACCAACACCCGTACGGTCACCTGCATCGTCTATGAGATGTCGAACGGCGCGGCCCGCTACGATGTCTTCCTGGCAGATCGCGCCGCATCACCGCCTGCCGCACCCTCGGGCAAGTAGCGGGGCGCTGGCAGGCGCACGGCCAAGCGCCGTCATTTCTCCGGCAGCAGCGCCTGCGCCTGCCGGGCGTAGTAGCCGGTGGGGAACTTCTTGACGAAGGCCTCGATCATCTTGCCGAAGCGCGGGTCCCGCCGCGCTTCGGCGGGGAACTCGGCGAGCTTCTGGTATTCCCTGCCGGCTGGATAGGCGGCGTCCTTCCTGAGCGCCGCCGCCTGGTCCTGATAGGCCTTGGCGCCGTCGGTGCCGGCGTAGCTGGCCACCAGGCTGGCCGACAGCTCGGCGGCGAGGAAGACGTCGCCGGCATCCTTCAGGCGGGCGATCTCCATGTCGATGCCGGCCTTCCAGGCGTCGTAGACCGCCATGCTGGCCCTGGCCGCCTCCGAGGTCTTGGCATCCTTGTCGTCGCACAGCCGCTGCAGCGGCTTGATGCTGCTGCCGACCTTGCCATTGGCGATGGCTTCCTCGAGGCGCGCCACCCGGGGCACCGCGGACGGGGCGGGGAAGGTCGGCGCCGGCTTCATCGGCTCATCCATCATCATCTGCTTGACCGTATCGATGATCGCATCGGCCCAGATCTGGTAGCCCTTCTCGTTGGGATGCAGGAAGTCCGGCATGATGTCCTTGCTCAGCGTCCCGTCGGGCGCGAGGAAGCGGGGGCCGATGTCGAGATAGACGATCCGCCTGCCCTCGGCGTAGGTGGCGAACTTGGCGATCAGCTTGTTGACCTGGTCGTTCTTCGCGCGCCCGCCATCGGGGTGCTCGCCGCGCGGGAAGATGCCGAGCAGCAGCACCTTGCTGCGCGGGGAATGGCTGTGGATGTCCAGCAGGATGGTCTTGATGCCAGCCGCGACATCCTCCGCCGGATCGCCGTTGTTGGTGCCGATCATCAGCACCACCAGCTTCGGCTGGATGCCATCGAGCTCGCCATGGCGCAGGCGCCAGATGACATGCTCGGTGCGGTCGCCGCCGATGCCGAAGTTGGCCGCCTTGAGCGGTGCAAAGTACTTGCCCCACACCGCCTGCCCGCCGCCGCGCCAGCCATCGGTGATCGAATCGCCGAGGAACAGCAGGTCGACGCCCCCGGCCTTGGCGATGTCGAGGAACTGCTGGTGCCGTTCCGGGTTCTTCTCCTCAGGGATGGTGGGACGCGGTCCGCTGGCATCGTCCGCGGATGCACCGGCGGCGCCTGGCGACCAGGCGAACAGGAGGAGGAGCGCCACGATGGGGACGATGCGCAAAATGGTCTGCCCTTTTGGCGGAGGTGGGTGGTGGTGCGATCGGAGCCGGACGCGATCGGCCCATCTCCGACGCGGTATATCCCCCTTTCCCTCCCGGTCCACGGCCGGCACCCCTGGCGCAGGCGGGTGCGCGGAGGCATCACTTCCGCCGGCGCAGCGTCGCCGGCGACTGCCCGGTGACCTCGCGGAAGACGCGCGACAGCTGGAACTCGTCCGCGAAGCCGACACGTGGCGCGATCTCCCGCAGCGGCAGCGCGCTGTTGAGCAGCAGCGACCTGGTGGCATCCGCCCGCATGATGCGGACGAAGCGCATCGGCGGCATGCCGACCGCCTTGCTGAAGCAGCGGTTGAAGTGGAAGCGGCTCATGCCCGCCACCTGCGCCAAATCCTCGAGGTAGATGGGGTGGTCGAGATGCTGGCGCACCCAGCTGCGCACCGCCAGCACCATGTCGTCGAAGGGACCCTGACCGGAGCCGGCATAGGCGAGGGCGACCGCCTGCAGCAGGCCATCGCGCGCCGCCTGGGAGGCCTCGTCATGGGGCGGGGACAGCTCGATCATCCACTCCATCAGCATGCGGATGCGTCCGGTGCGGTCGGCGGCCAGCTGGGGCCACCGCGCGCAGTCGACGCCGGCACCCTCGTCCCAGCACATGCACAGCAGCACCGGAGGACGGCCGCCCACCGCGCGTTCGGCATGGGCGATGCCCTGGGGATGGAACTTGACCATCCCGGCCCCGGCCCTGGTGGTGCGGCCATCCATGACCGTCTCGATCTCGCCATCCGCCACCAGGACGAGCTCCTGGAACGGATGGCTGTGCTCAGCCATCGCCCATCCGCCATCGAAGAGGAGACGCGCAATATGGCGCACGCGATGCAGGCCTGCCATCCCTTCATCCTTCGACCGCCACTGGCCGGGCAAGGCCTGTCCGCCGCTTGACCGCCCTCAATGAGCAAGAAATGACAAATTCGGCGCAACGAGCGTCATGTCGACCGACCGCCCGGCACCTATAATGAACGTATGCGAGTCGCCAGGGTACGCCCTTCCAGGGAGCGCCCATCAGGCCCGCGGCCGGCTTTTATCCCATCACCTCGACCAGGTACCCCACGATGACCGCCATGAACCGTGCCTGCCAGCGCCTGCTCACCGCAACCGCCTGCACCGCCCTGCTGCCGCTCTGCCACCTCGCGGGCGGCGAGGTGTGGGACGCCGCCATCCGCGGCGTCGATGCCCGCACCCCCGCCGGCGAGCAGTCCGGCTTCCACCTGCCTCCGGGCTTCGAGATCCAGCTGGTCGCCAGCGAGCCCGAGATCAGCAAGCCGATCAACATGGCCTTCGACGCCAAGGGCCGCCTGTGGCTCACCGACACCAGGGAATACCCGTTCCCCGTCGCTGCGGGCGCCACCGGCCGGGACACCATCAAGATCATCGACATCGATCCCGCCAGCGGCCATGCGCGCACCATCAGCACCTTCGCCGCCGGTCTCAACATCCCCCTCGGGATCTATCCCTATGGGGACGGGGCGATCGCCTACAGCATCCCCGAGATCTCCTTCTTCCATGACAGCACCGGGCAGGGCGTGTGCGATCGCCGCGAGCGGCTCTACGGCACCTTCGGCCATGAGGATACGCATGGCATGACCAACAGCTTCCATCGCGGATTCGATGGCTGGCTCTACGCGTGCCATGGCTTCAAGAACACCTCCACCGTCACCGGCGCCGATGGCCAGTCGATCACCATGGTCTCGGGCAACACCTACCGCATGCGCCTGGATGGCTCGCACGTCGAGCAGTACACCTGGGGCCGGGTCAATCCCTTCGGCATGAGCTACGACGCCTTCGGCAACCTCTACTCCTCCGATTGCGAGACCAAGCCCATCTACCAGCTGCTGCGCGGCGGCCATTATCCCGGCTTCGGCCTGCCCCATGACGGGCTCGGCTACGCCCCCGAGATGATGTCGCACATGCATGGCTCCACCGCCCTGTGCGGCGTGCTGTGCTATACCGCCGAGCACTTTCCGCCCGAGTTCCGCGGCAACTGCCTGGTCTGCAACGTGGTCACCTCGCGGGTCAACCGCGATGTGCTGTCCTTCACCGGCACCACGCCGCGGGCCCACGAATCGCCCGATTTCGTCGTCGCCGACGACCCCTGGTTCAGGCCGGTCGACCTCCAGCTCGGACCTGATGGCGCGCTCTACATCGCCGACTTCTACAATCGCATCATCGGCCACTACGAGGTCGACCTGCATCACCCGCAGCGCGACCACCAGCGCGGACGCATCTGGCGCATCATCTACCATGGGGACCAGCCGTCGCGGCCGCTGGCCCCTGTCCATGACCTCTCGCGCGCCACCGCCGAGGAGCTGATCGCGGCGCTCCAGGATACCAATCTCGCCGTGCGCATGCTCAGTACCGACCAGCTGTCGGATCGCATCGGCGCGCCGGCGTGCCCGCTGCTGATCGCGGCGGCGGCGCCCGGCCGCCCGGCATTCCAGCGCGTGCATGCGCTGTGGGTGCTGCACCGGCTGCACCGCCTCGAGGCCGACCTGCTGGCGACCGCACTCGCAGATGCCGAGGTGCTGGTGCGCACCCATGCGATGGCGATGGCCGGCGAGCGCGATGACCTGCCGGGCGCGCTCAGCGCCCTGGTCATCGCCGCCCTGCATGACCAGGATGCCGGCGTCCGGCGTGCCGCTGCCAATGCCCTCGGGCAGCACCTCGCGCCCGAGCACATCCGACCGCTGCTCAAGATGATCCCCACCATCCCGCCCGAGGACACCCATCTGCTCTACACCGCGCGCGTCGCGCTGCGCGACCAGCTGCGCCCTCCCGGAGCCCTGACCGGGGCGATGGCGCAATCGCCGTCGGAGCGCGACCGTGCGCTGATCGCCGATGTCTGCCTGGGCATCCCGACGGCCGAGGCCGCAGGGGTGCTGATGCAGCAGCTGGCGGCTGCACCGGTGGATGCCGCGCGGGACATCGTGGCGCTGAGGCACATCGTGCGCAACCTGCCGCTTGAGCACCTCGCCGATGGCATCGGCCTGGCCCGCAGCCGGCTCGCCGGCGCCCCGGCGGCGGCGATCGAGTTCCTGCGCACCGTGCGCGACGCCTATGCCCAGCGCGGGCTGGCCGCCGATGCCGGCGTGCTGGCCTGGGCCGAGGAGGCGGTGGCGGCGGCGCTCGCCCCGGCGATCAGCGCCCAGGATGCCTGGGTGCGCCAGCCGGTCGAGCACCTGGCACCATCCGCCGATCCATGGGACATCGAGGCCCGGCCGTGCGCAGATGGCGCGACCGCCCTGTTCTACAGCAGCCGCCCGCATGGCGAGCAGCTCACCGGGGTGCTGCGTTCACCGCCATTCGTCCTGCCCGCCCAGCTGTCCTTCTGGCTGGCCGGACATAACGGACCGCCGGATGTCGCGGACCAGGGCCTGGACACCGTGACCCTGCGCGATGCCTCGACCGGCGCGGTCATCATGCACTGCCTGCCCCCGCGCCACGATACCGCCCAGCTGGTGCGCTGGGACCTCGCGGGCCATGCCGGCACGCGTGCGGTCCTCGAAATCGTCGATGGCAATACCGCCAGCGGCTATGCCTGGCTGGCCATCGGCCGCTTCTCGCTCCCCGAGCTGATGGTCCCAGGCGGTGATCCGGCGCTGCTGCGATCGGCCTGCGACCTGGCGAAGTCGATGCGCCTGCATGGCTCCGCCCCCCAGGGCAATTGCATCACTTT
>PLEW01000087.1 GCA_003136555.1 Planctomycetota bacterium
GGCCGCGCCAGCTTCCTCACCTGCGACCTTACCCACGAGTACGTCAGCATCAACGCCGACTATTCGACCTAGGCGAACGGTTCCGCCTGGCCAGCATGGTATTCTTCGCTCATTCCGACCCGACTATGTAGAGGTGAACCTCCATGAAATGGACTGCCCTTCCGACTTTCACCGTCTTGCTGGCAATCTCATGGGCCGCCGCCGCGCAGGGCGTTCCCGTTACGCCCGCGGACCAGGCCGCCGGCGACGCCTGGTTCGCGCATATCCAGGTACTCGCAGACGACAACATGCGTGGCCGCCTGACCGGCACAGACGACTACCTCCGCGCCGCCGCCTACGTCGTCGACCAGTTCAAGTCCTTTGGCTTGATGCCCGCCGGCACCGAAGGCTTCTACCAGCCAGTGGAGTTCGACACCACTCGCGTCCTCGCCGAAAAGTCCTCCCTCCGGCTGATCGTTAACGGAAAGCCTCAGCCGCTCGTCCTCGGGCAGGATGCCATCCTCGGTGCCCGCGGCGCGCAGCCCGACTCCGTGGAAGCACCTCTGGTCTTCATCGGCTACGGCCTTCACCTGCCGGAGTCAAACTACGACGACTTCAACTCCAAAGAACTCCCGCTCGCGTCTCTCAAGGGCAAGATCGTGGTCTACATCAACGGCGGCCCCGCGGACCTCTCTGGTGCGCTGAAGTCCTACGCCCGCACCGCACCCCTGGCCAAGGCGCTGGCGGACGCCGGCGTGCTGGGCGCCATCAGCATACCCACGCCCAAGTCCATGGACTTCGGCTGGGACCGCGTCGCCAGTGGTGCCTCGCAGACCGGCATGAGGCTCGCCGCCACCCCCACGGATGCAGCCATCGCTGCCGCGCATCCTGCGCTCGCCGATCACCATGGGACCATGTTCTCCGCCACGTTCAACCCGGCGGAGGCGGAGAAGCTCTTCGCCGGCACCGGCCACACCTTTGCTCAGATGCTCGCCCTCGCCGACGCGCAGAAGCCGCTGCCGCGGTTCGCTCTGAACAAGTCGCTCGCCGCCACCGTGACGACGGTCAACGGCCACGTCACCTCGCCCAACATCATCGCCCGGCTGGAGGGCTCAGACCCCCGCCTGAAGAGCCAGTACGTGCTGGTCTCCGCGCACCTGGATCACCTCGGCGTGGGCGCGCCCATCAAAGGCAGCAGCATCTACAACGGCGCCATGGATGACGCTTCTGGCGTGGCCTCGGTCCTGGAGATCGCCAAGCAGTTCGCGGCCAACAAGCAGCGCCCCTGCCGCTCCATGCTCTTTCTGGTCTTCACCGCGGAGGAGAAGGGCCTGCTCGGCTCACGCTACTTCGCCGGACACCCCACCGTGCCGGCCCGCGACATCGTCGCAGACTTCAATATGGACATGTTCATGCCCATCTTCTCACTCAAGAAGCTGCATGTGCAGGGACTGGCGGAGTCCACCTTGCAGGATGATGCACGGCTCATCGGCGCTCAACACCACATTGAGATCGCCCCGGACCCGGAGCCGGACCGCAACTCCTTCATCCGCACAGACCAGTACAGCTTCGTGCAGGCCGGCGTTCCATCCCTCGCCTTCAAGTTCGGCTGGACCATGGGGTCGCCGGAGTACAGGGCATGGCGACAGTGGCTGGCCGAGCGCTACCACTCCACCCAGGACAACCTCTCCCAGCCCATGGATCATGCCGCCGCTGCGCAGTTTGATAGCTTCCTCGCCGACCTCGCCCGCTACGTGGCCAACCAGCCCACCCGGCCGCACTATGAGGACACCAGCTTCTTCAAGCGCTTCGAGCACTAAAGCGGACTCGCTATTGCTAGAGAGGTCTCGCCTTCAGGGCCATCGGCCCGAAATATAACAGCCCAGGCCGAATGCGGGGTCCCCTGCGAGCGCTTTTGCTCGGTGGGGTGCAGCAGGCCTGGGCTTGGAGGCCAACAAGGTCCGAGGGATGTAAGCCCGATACATCGGGCTATAACCGCACCGTATCGCTATCCGCTCCAGGCACAAAGACGAGAGGCCTCCCGAAGGAGGCCTCTCGTTCTTTTCCCTAACCACGAACGACTGCCCTTAGAGCATTTCTCTATAGAGTATGGTGCTTTGTTCTTCGGGCCGGAGGCTCGGTCTATGGGTCGATAGCTACCAAGAAGGAGAACAGCATTAAAACAGTATCTTCAACGCGAACTGCGTGTTGAACGGCTCACCCGGCCCTATGCCCGGCGCTCCGTTGTAGTAGCCAATGGTCTGGGTAACCGTGCCGAACGCCGCGCCGTCGCCGATGGAGTTGTCCGGCGGGGCCAGGTTGGCGCGGTTGAACAGGTTGAACATCTCGGCGCGGAACTGCGTCGTGAAGCTCTTGCCCATGATCTCAAATGTGTTGTTCTTGAACACCGAGAAGTCCACCGCTCCATACGCCGGCGCGATCAGCTGGTTGCGCCGCATAACCCCGAACGAGGCCACGGGCGTCTTCGCCTGAATGGCTGCCGCGCCCGCGCAGGTGGAAGAATACGAGGTCGGACTCGCCGGGTCATAGAACGCGCATGTGCTGATCCACTGCGCGATCTGCGTCGCGTGGTTGATCGTCTTGCTCGTTCCGGTGTAAGCGCTCACACCGGGGACCAGGTTCACGCGGTCCTCGCCCTCCTGCGTTCCAGAGGAGTCGTTCCCGCTGTAGATCGTGTAAGGCTGCCCGGAGTGGAAGCTCACCAGCGAGTTCAACTGCCATCCCTTGGTCAACCCCGTCAGGTGCGACGAGCCGGGAACGTCATACACCACGCTGCCCACCACTGCGTTGCGGGTGTCATAGTCCATGCTGCCGTAGTCGCACTTCGGGCACAGTGCGTTGGTGATGTTCGCATTGCGGTACTGGGTCAGGATGTCCAGCCCATGCGCCCACGTGTAAGACACTTGGCTTGTCAGGTGATGGAAGCCCGTCGTCTTGATGCTGGTCTGCAGCGAACTGTAGTTCGAGTTGCCGATGCTGCTCACCTGATTGATCGTTCCATAGTTCGGGAACAGCTTGCCGTAGGGCCTGGTCGCGTTCTGCGCGGTGGTGCCCAGGCCGGTTGTACCCAGCGCCGCCTGGTTGATGTCAATGTTCGACAGCAGTTTGCGCGACTCCGACCCAACGTAGCCCAGCGTGAACAGCGACTTGCTCCCCAGGCTCTTCTCAATGTTCAGGTTGTAGTTCAGCGTATAAGCGGGCCGCAGGTTGGGGCTGATCGAGAACAGGTTGTAGTTGGTGGTCGCGCTATAGGCCGTGGTCGTCGGGAACAGCAGTGTGCCCGGCGTAATCACCTCCTGCGCGTTGGAGAGCGTCGATACCGGCGCCGGACCGCCAGGGTTAGACTCCGCCCCGGAAGCGCCGCCATTCGGCGGCCGATTGTCCAGGAAAGGATTCAGGTTGGGCTGGTCGAAGAACATGCCCAGACCCGTCCGCACCACATACCCGGGAAACTTCGCCGGCTGGTACGACATACCCACGCGCGGACTGAAGTCGTAGAACGTACGCGGGAAGAGCGACTGTACCTGGTTGCCCTGAAACACCAGGCCGTTCACCGCCGCCGGATTGGTCGGACGGAAGACCGACAGGTCCTGCGTACCGTTGTGCATCGGTCCCAGGTAGTCGTAGCGAACACCGTAGTTCAGGTTCACGTGCGGCGTCAGTTGGAACGCGTCCGCGGCAGAGCCTGAGAAGTTGGTCACATAGACCTCGCGCTCGGTGGTGCCGCGCACAATCTGTGCCTGCTGCGTACAACCGATCAGGAAGTCCGCCAGCGACAGGATCTGCGATCCATTGGCCTGCGCGCTGACCTTGGCGACATACGCCAGTTGCGCCGCCGTCGGCGTCTTGGTCGGTGTGCCTGCGGCGTTGGAGTAGTTGTACGCCACGCCGCACGGCCCGGACTGGTACGCGGCCGCCGTCGCTCCCGCAGCAGGAACATAACCCCACGGCCCGTTCGCTCCAGTAAAGCTGAAGTTGCCGCGCGTCTTGCGGTGGTAGAACTCGTCCACATACGCGTGTCGGAACTCCGCAGAGAAGCGCAGCTCATGCTTGCCCAGCACCAGCGAAGCCGAGTCCGTCGCCTGCCCGGTCACGTCGTTGCGCCCGGAAGGCGGCGTTGCATTCTGCAGGTTGTCAAAGCCGTTGATCTTGATGCCCGGCGCGCCTGACAGCAACGGCTGCTGAGCCCCCGTGTTGAAACCGAACGAGATCGGATTCATGCTGTGGTTGGCATCAAAAAAGATCTGGTTGAAGTAGTTCACACCCAGCAGCACCTGGTTGGTGAAGTGCTGCGTGATCACGGAGTTCAACACCCCCGACCAGTTGTACACATGGATCGGACCCTGCTCGAAGAAGTACGGGTCAATCGTCCCGACCGGCGCGATCTGGTTGCCTTGGCCGCCGAACATGCGCAGCGCCAGCGTGTTCTTCGGCGTGATGGTGTAGTCCACCTTGCCTACGCCGTTGTAGCTGTAGCCCGTAATCGGTGCATTGCTGTTGTAGTTCGGCTGTCCAGCGGAGGAGTCACAGATCGTGTTCACCGTCGCGCACGCCAGGATCGACGCCGGATAGAACTGTGCCAGCGAAGCCGTCGCCACGCTCGTCGGCGTCAGTCCGAACTGCGTCAGCAGCGCCGTCGAGTCCGTCTGGAACGCCGTGGTCGGCTCCGTCGTGGACGCCGGCGACGTAATGATGAACTGCTGCTTCTCATAGTTGAAGAAGTAGAACAGCTTGTCCTTGATCACCGGCCCGCCGAAGCTCACGCCATACTGCTGGTCGCGCAGCTTGCCCTTCTCCGTGCCCGGCACGGCGAACGGGCTGTTCGCGCTGAACAGCTCATTACGGTTGAAGTAATACACGCTGCCGTGCAGCGCGTTCGTGCCCGATTTGGTCACGATGTTCACCACGCCGCCCGGGTTGCGCCCGGACTCCGCCGTGGACTGCGTCTGCTGCGAGTAGTCTTCGATCGAGTCCAGCGGCAGCACAATACCCGCGATGCCCTCCACTCCGCCCTGGTTCACCGCCGGAATGTTGTGCCAAAGGTCGTTGTTGTCCACGCCATCAATCTGCCAGTTCACCTGGTTGGCGCGCGTTCCGTTCACGGACCCGAATCCCCCCGCCGAGTAGCCGCCAAACCCCGGAGCCGTCGCGATCAGCTGCGTAAAGTCGCGCCCATTCATCGGTACGTCATTCACCACCTCGCTGGAGATGTTCGTCGTCTGCGTCGCGGAGGTCGTATCCAGCGCCACCGCGCCCGCGTCCACCTCCACGGTCTCCGTCGTCGTGGCCGCGGCCAGCTTCACCGGCAGTGTGTATGTTGTGCCCGCCGCCACCGTCACCTTGTCGTACTTTGCCGTCGAGAAGCCCGCCACCGTCACCACCACGCTGTAGTTGCCCAGCGGGAGGTCCTGGAAGAGGAACTCTCCGCCCGACGAGCTGGTCGTCGTATGCGTGATCCCGGTATCCACATTCGTGGCCACCACGCTGGCATGGGCGACCAGCGCCCCGGAGGCGTCGGTCACGGTCCCGTTAATGCCGCCGCGAAACGTCTGCGCCTTCAGCGGAACGGCGGTCAGCAACAAGGCAATCATCCAGGCAACGAATACTGCGGAGGCTCTGCGGGCAGTCATGGTCATAGTGGCGTCCTTTGGCAAATGAGGTTGTAAAAGGCCCGGCTCTCCCCGTAGAGAGAGTGTGGCTGGTTTGGGGTGAGCAGATACACGTTCGCCGCCGCAACCCAGGTCGCGAGACGCATACTGCAATTTGGCCCGAATCCTCCGGACCGCGTCATGGGGGTCCGAAGTGCTGAAATATGGTGTTGATAGAAAGGTTGATTAACCATAGGTCGTATCGCAAATTTTTGCAAGACTGTAAATGCTGCCTTCCTATCTTGGCGGGCATTGCACCGTCTTTCCCGTACGGGCCGCACCATCCACGCCCGTCCATGACTTACACTCAGCAATCATGCCTCCCGCCATCGCCGCCTCTGCCCTCACCCGAACCTTCGGCGACTTCACCGCCGTGGACCACGTCGATCTCGCCGTCGAGCCCGGCCAGTTCTTCGGCTTCCTCGGCCCCAACGGTGCCGGCAAGTCGACCACGATGAAGATCCTCACCGGCTTCCTCGCCCCCAGCGAGGGACGCGCGTTCATCGCTGGACACGACGTCGAGACCGACCGCATCGCCGCCAGCTCGGTGCTCGGGTACCTGCCTGAGAATGGTCCGCTCTATCCGGACATGACCCCGGGGAGCTATCTGCGCTTCATCGCCGAGACGCGCGGTATCGGTGGCGCCGCGCAACGTAATGCGCTCGATCGGGTGGCGGCGAGCTGCCGCATCGAAGAGGTCTGGTACAAGGCCATCAGCAAGCTCTCGAAGGGCTTCCGCCAGCGCGTCTGCCTGGCCCAGGCCATCCTCCATGACCCGCAGGTACTGATCCTCGACGAGCCGACTGCCGGCCTCGACCCGAATCAGATCGTGCTGGTGCGCGACCTGGTCAAGGAGTTGGCCAAGTCGAAGACCGTCCTGCTGTCGACCCACATCCTGCAGGAAGTTGAGGCGATGGCCGACCGCGTGGTGCTGATCAGCGAATCTCGCGTGGTCTTCCAGGGAACACCCGCCGAACTGGCAGGCGGACGCACGGTCGAGGAACGGTTCCGCGAGTTGACCAAAGGAGTGGCGGCATGAGTACGTTCCATGTCAATGGCATCACTGCCGTCTGGCGACGGCAGCTGGGCAGCTTGCTGGGCAACCCCCTCGGCTATGTCTTCATCTTCGCCTTCGTGGTGGTCAGCAGCCTCTTCCTCTTCTGGCCGGACTCCTTCTATAGCCGCAATATCTCCGATCTCGGACCGCTCTATGCCGTGATGCCCTGGCTGCTGGTCATCCTGGTGCCGTCCTTGGCCATGGGCGCCTGGTCCTATGAGCGCGAGATCGGCACCGAAGAGCTGCTGATGACTCTGCCCTTGGGCGTCATCGATGCGCTCCTGGGCAAGTATCTCGCCATCGTCAGCTACTTCACCCTCGCCCTGGCCTGCAGCCTGACCAATGTCGTGGTCTTGATGTGGCTCGGCAATCCTGACCTCGGCTTGGTGGCCGCCAACTACCTGGGCTGGTGGTTTGCCGGTCTGGCGCTGGCAGGCGTCGGCCTGCTCGCCAGCGTGCAGGTCAATTCCGTCGCCATCGCCTTCGTCGTCGGTGCCGCCTATGCCGGCATCATCCTCTGGGGTGCGAATGCCGTCGGCTGGTTCGACCCCTTCAATCGCGGTGTGGTCACCATCAGCGGCATCATCAGCTCCCTGGCGGTGGCGACCGCGAGCATCGGCCTTGCGGTGCTCCAGCTCTCCAGCCGCCGTTGGCGTCCGAATTCGACCCAGGTGGTGGTCTCCCAGGTCATCACCATGGTCTTCGCCCTGATCGTCGCGGTGAACATCGCACGCATCTCGAGCCGCCATAACTTCGATGCCGATGTGAGCACTGAGGGGCTCTCGTCCATCAGCCTGGCTTCGTCCGATACGCTCGGTAAGGCCGAGAGCCAGGTCAAGATCGCGGTCTTCATCAGCGAAAACCTTCCCTCCGACCTCCAGCTCAAGGGCAAGGAAGTCGAGGACAAGGCGCTGGCGCTGGGTCGTGCATCGCATGGCAAGGTCGACGTCGAGGTCAGGCACCCCAGCGAACCGAGCGATGCCATCGGCCTGAGCGCGGTGAAGGATTATGGGCTCAAGCCGTTCAAGGCGGTGATCGAGACGGTCAGTGGCCATGAG
The DNA here is from genome assembly GCA_003136555.1 of Planctomycetota bacterium. Lineage (GTDB taxonomy): Bacteria > Planctomycetota > UBA11346 > UBA11346 > UBA11346 > BOG-1363. Next base: position 7,764 of record PLEW01000087.1, read on the forward strand.
GAGGAGGATGTGTTCCTCGGCGCCGCGGTGGTCTGTGGAGGCCGCAGCCAGGTGATCGGCTCCTTCGATCCCGGCCTGTCAGTCGAATTCGAGCTGGTGCGCGCGGTCAGCAGCGTTGCGACCCTGCACAAGAAGGTGCTGGGCCTGGCAGCCACCGATCTCAAGATGACCGCGGATTTCGACTTCCAGACCGGGCAGATGCGTCCGGCCTGGTCGCTGATCGATGAGTGGAAGAAGCAGTACGAGATCCGCGACGTCAACCTGGACACCGATGTGGCCAAGGAGATCGATGTCCTGGTAGTCCCCCTGCCGTCGAGCCTGACTGAGCCCCAGATCGAGCACCTGCACAACTACATCTGGAATGGCGGGCCCGCCCTGCTGCTCGAGGATCCCCTGCCGATGTTCTCCAGTCCGCAGCTCGCCCCGAGCATGCCGAAGAAGAGCGCGAGCAACCCCTACTCGCAGCAGAATCCCGAACAGCCCCAGAAAGGCGATCTCAAGCCGCTCTACCATGCACTCGGACTGGAGTTCGACCTCAACCAGGTGGTGTGGTCTGACTACAACCCCAGCCACCAGTTCCGCGGGGTGCTGCGGCCTTCCTTCGTCTGGGTGACGCGCGACCAGAAGGGCGTGTTCGACTCCCCGGTCACCACCGGCATCGATTCCGTGCTCCTGCCGTTCCCCGGCGCGATCATGGAGGCTTCCGACAAGCGCGCCGACCTCAAGGTCAGCAGGCTGCTGCAGACCTGCGAGGGGAGCACCTGGGGCCACACGGCTTTCAGCGAGCACATCACGCAGGGCATGATGGGCATGCAGCCCCGTGAGCCGAGCAAGTACATCCCCGGCGATCCGAGCCGTCCACCCGCCCTCGCTGTCGAGATCACCGGGACCATGGGCAGCGCCTATCCCGAGCCGGATCCCACGGCCAAGCCCGATGACAAGAAGGATGCCGCCAAGGCTGACGAGAAGAAGGATGACAAGATGAAGGGCGACAAGGTCGGCGTCGGCAGCCCCAAGCCCGTCCATGTCATCGTCGTCGCCGATACCGACTTGGCGAGCAATGAGTTCTACGATATGTACCGCAGCGCAGGCAGCCGCCTGCCCAAGGAGGTCCGCGAGCAGTACGCCGAGCTCTTCTCACTGCGCAACGTCCAGTTCCTCGCCAACGCGGTCGATGCCCTGGCCGGGGATTCCGCCTTCCTGGCAGTGCGCAATCGCCGTCCGCAGGCCAGGCCCCTGACCCGGCTCGAGAGCGTCCTGGTCTCGACGGCGGATTACGTGCGCACGAAATCGAATGCCGCGGAATTGGTGGCGGAGAACTCGATCGCCAAGGCGCAGCGCGACTTCGATGAACGCGTGGCGAAGATCGATTCCCAGGAGGGCCTCGATGAGAATGCCAAGGAGCAGCTCAAGGCCAACGTCCGCGCCTCCGACCAGCACAAGCTGGATGACCAGCTGAAGCAGATCGAGGATGTGAAGAACGAGCAGATCCACCAAGCCAAGATGCTGCAGCGGGAGCAGATCAAGCAGGACCGCCTGAGCGTCAAGTTCTGGGCGATCTGCACCCCGGCGACGCTCATGCTCCTGCTGGTGCTGGCGGTGTCCGCCAACCGCCTGCGCCAGGAACGCACCCACATCCCGGCCGCGCGCAAGCGCGCGTCCGCCTGAACCTGCCCATCCGAGATAAGTGAGCCACTCATGAAGCCATTGCCCATCGTGCTCGGCATCGTCGCCCTGGTGACCGCCGTCCCGGCGTGGTCCCGCCCCTCGGCGGCCACCACCCTCTCCGCAGATCTCGCTGGCCAGCTGCTGGTCAAGGGCGGCAAGGAGGTGGCGCCGGAGCAGATCAGCGGCCTGCGCGTGGTGACCTGGGACGACAGCGCCGGGACGGCAAAGCGATTCGAGGTCAAGCGTTCAGGCAACGCCTGGATCATCCCCAGCCACTTCGACTATCCTGCGGATGGGGGTACCCGCGTGGGCAAGACCGCCGGTGGCGTGCTCAATGTGAAGCGCGGCCGTCTGGTGACCCAGGATCCGAGCCAGTACGAGGAGCTGGGCGTCATCGATCCCCTCGATCAATCGTCGGGCATCAAGAAGGGCCGCGGCAAGCGCATCACCCTCTCCGACCAGACCGGCGCAGTGGTGGTCGACCTGATCGTCGGCAACCGTCCCAACGACGGCGATGGCGTGTCGTTCGTGCGCGAAGTCGACAGCAAGGAGGTCTACACCGCGAAGGTCGATGTCGATATCAGCACCCGCTTCGTCGACTGGGTCGAGACCGATCTGCTGAAGCTCAAGAAGGATGATCTGCGCAAGGTGCTGATCGAGGATTACTCGGTCGACGCCGACAAGGGGACGATCAACAAGCGCGGTGAGACGGCGATCGATCGCAAGGATGGGGGAGCTGACTGGAGTGCCGACAGCGCTCCGACCGGCAAGCGCCTGGCCAAGGATGTGGTCGACAAGCTGCTCTCCGAGGCAACCGGCCTGAAGCTCGCTGGCATCCGTCCATTCAGCCTGGAGGATCTGCAGCGTGACGGGTTCTTCCCGCTGGCTGATCAGAATCTCCTCAAGGAGCCCAATGCCCTGGTGCTCAGCCTTGGTGGCCGGCCGTACGCCCTCTACAGCAATGAGGGCCGGCTCGACCTGGTCACCAAGGATGGGCTCGATTACAGCCTGGTGTTCGGCAACGTCTCGGTCGATGATGAGGAAGCCGATCAGTCGCAGAAGCCGGCCCAGTCCAAGGACGCCGCCAAGGACAAGGCTGCCGTCAAGGATGCGGCCAAAGAGGACGGCAAGGACGCCGCCAAGCCGCACAACCGCTTCATGGCGGTGTTCGTCCGCTATGACGAGACCCATGATGATGTCGCCAAGGAGCAGGCAGCAGCCGAAGCCAAGAAGAGCGAGAAGGACAAGGACAAGAAGGACGCCAAGGACAAGCCCACCGGCCGGGAACGCGCCAGCAAGGTCTCAGCCCGCTTCCTCAAGTTCTTCTACGTGATCAGCGACGACAGCTTCAAGAACATGCGTCCCGCCCTCGACAAGCTCTTCGAGGACAAGCCGAAGGAACCGATGGCCGGCAGCACCGGCAAGACCAATCTCCAGTGGCTGGATGAGAACAGCAAGAAGACCGGCATCACCACCACCGCCACCGGCCTGCAGTACGAGATCGTCTCGAGCGGCCCGGCCACCGGCCGCAAGCCTGGACCCACCGATGAGGTGAGCGTCACCTACAAGGGGACGCTGATCGACGGCAAGGTGTTCGACGAATCCGGCAAGAACGGTGGCGGCCCGGCGACCTTCCGCGTGGATGGCGTCATCAAGGGATGGACCGAAGCCCTGCAGCTGATGCGCGAGGGCGACAAGTGGAAGCTCTACATCAAGCCGGAACTCGCCTATGGCGACAAGGGCCAGCCTCCCACCATCGGCGCGAATGAGATCCTCACCTTCGAGGTCGGATTGGTGAAGGTCGTCACTCCAGCCAAGCCGGATGCGGCGAAGCCGGAGGCCCCGGTGAAGAAAGGCGACGCTCCGGCCAAGTCCGAGAATGCCAAGCCGGCGGAGGCAGCTCCGGCGAAATGACCGGACGACGCCGAGGGCGAGCGCCTCGGTGCCGGCAGACGGCAATCCGGTGGCTCGGTACCTGCTGCGGCCCCCCTTGGCGCTGAGCGAGGGGGGGTGCCGCTTCCCCCTGGCTCCAGGCGATGGACACTGGCGATCATGTCGGTGACCTTCATCGGGGATGTCCATGGGTGGAGCAGCCGGCTCGACAGGTTGCTCGCCAAGCTGACGCCACCGTTCCTGTTCGTGGGCGATCTCATCGATCGCGGACCGGACGCGCTGACGGTGCTCAGGCGGGTACATGGCCTGTGTGCCGGCGGTCAGGCGCATTGCCTGTTGGGCAACCACGAATACGCCCTGCTGCGGGGGATAGGCTCGGCGGCGCTCGGTCTGCGCGCCGATGCGGCCTACTATGCCGCCTGGCATCAGCGCTTCGGCGGGGCGGCGGTGCTGCAGTCGTGCGGAGTCGACAGCCAGGACATCGATGGCCTGCGCAAGTCCCTGCACCCGTACCTCGAATGGATGGCCCGCATGCCCTGGATCATGGAGGGACGCGAAGGGAAGCAGGGATGGATCGCAGTCCATGCCGGCCTCGACGAATCGCCGTTGGCAGCGCAGGTCCGGCGGCTGCACGAGGGCTGGCGACACGATGATGGCCATCCAGCTGCGCTGTTCGACAAGCAGCGCGCCTTCCAGGTGCCCGCCGATCTGCCGGAGGAGTGCTGCATTGTCAGCGGTCACACGCCGGTGACCGATGCGGTGATCACGCCCCAGCGCATCCTCTGCGACACCAGCGGGGGGATGCCCGACCGGCCGCTGACGGCGGTGGTCTGGCCCGAAGGGCGCGTCATCTCCTCCGAGTCGTGACCTTGGTCTTCGCCAATCGCAGCACCACGCGGCTGACACCGGTGCCTGCGGCAGCCAGAGCGGCGAGCAGCCGGTGGGCATGGTGCTGGCGCAGCTCGGCCAGCAGCAGGCCCTCGAACACGTCGATGGTCAGCACGCCGCCCCTAAGCTGGACGGGCTTGATCTTGGCGGTCTGGGTCGAGGACAGCACCTCGGCAAGGGCAGTGGCGACGCGTTGGAAGCGGCGCAGACGCTGGATCTCCTCGCTCTTCATCAGCACGTCGACCAGGGCTGACACCGGCATTGCGCGCCGCGGGCCATAATGCGGCTGGGCAGCCGCTGCACGGTCGCGCGCAGGATCGCCATGCGGGAGGGTGGGGGTCATGCCAGCATGACAGCGATGATCGCCGGCGTGCAAGCGCCGAGCTGCCGGGACCTTCCCTGGTGTTGGCGACGCCAGCGGCGATGCATTGCGCGCCAGCTGCACCAGCGTCCAGCCGAGATCATCCTGGTCGGGAGAGGCGATCGAGCACGCCGAGCAATTCGCGCAGATGGAGGATTTCAGCGTCCGGTTGGCAGCTGCTCAGGGCGTCCGAAGAATACATGTTTTCCGTCACCCGCAGGCAGGTGCGGAAGCCGAACTGCCTGGCGCCGACGACATCACGGATNNCTTGACATCACGGATCGGGTGGTCTCCGACATGCAGGATCTCGGCTGCGGCGCACCCTGCCTGATCGAGGGCATGCTGGTAATGGCGTGGATTGGGCTTGATCCATCCGACCTCACAGCTGAGGCTGTAGAAGTCGATATAGGGGGACAGGCCATGGCGAGCGAACCAGGATCTGCAGGCATCGCCAGGCCAAGGTACATGCGAAAGGATGCCGATGCGGTAGCCCCGGGCCTTGAGCAGGCTCAAGGCGTTGGCGGAATCGGCGTAAGGGATGACGGTATCGGTCAGCGTGGTGGTGCAGCGTTCCACCGCCAGGCGCAGAGCATGCGGTTCGGCATCCATGCCCCCTGCACCGGCAACCCAGCTGTTCAGCAGCGACTGGAAATCGAATTCGCGGTGCTCGGGATTGTCCTGCATGCTGATCGATCGACGCCACTCCACCCCGAGATCGGCCATGGCGGTGGCGGTGAAATCGGCCCCGACCTGGCAGCCCAGGCGCGCCAGGTCCGCACCCAGGCTGGTGAAGGCCCGCCTCTGGGTCTCCAGATAGGGCATGCCGTAGTTGGCTGCCAAGGTATCGCCCCAGTCCAGGGTGATCGTGCGAATGGCGCGGGTGGGGCGCTTCTGGGGTGGAGCAACGTTGGTGATCATGGTCTACAGTCTCAATCGCCCTGCTCGAGGCCAAATGGAAAACCTCTGCGCCTGCCTGGGCCCAGAGAATAGTAACGGCTATGGGCGAGGTCGATGCGCAATTGGTGCAACGTGTTCTCGATGGCGATCGCTCGGCATTCGAGACGCTCCTGTCGATGCACGCACTTCGGGCGCGCACGGTCGCCCGCTCCATCCTCGGCGACGATCCGGCGGTCGATGATGCCTTGCAGGAAGCCTTCGTGCGTGCCTATGACCACCTCGGGCAGCTGGGCGAGCCGAGCACCTTCCCCGCCTGGCTGAGCACCATCGTCCGCAATGAGGCAGTGACCTGGCTGCGCCGCAACGCCCGGGTACGCAACGTCGGCATCGAGATGGCCGGGGAGCAGCCGCACCAGGAGGCGCGGGCAGAGAACCCCCACCTGGAGGAGTTGCGCACGGCGCTGAGCAAGATCTCGCGGCAATACCGCGAGATCCTCGCGCTCAAGTACGAGGCCAACCTGAACTACGACCAGATCGCCGAGACCCTCGGCCTGTCGCAGGCGAACGTCGAGAAGCGCTTGTACCGGGCGCGCCAGGCGCTGTTGGCGCTGATGCCCGAGCTGGGCGAGCGCCCGATTCCGCCTGAGAGCTGAACGCCGTCGCGTCGCTCCAGTGCATCAGGCCGCCGGTGGCGGCGCCTGGTCCTGGCGTTGGAAGAGCTTGGCGATGTTGCTGCGGTGCTTGATGATGACCAGGGCGGCGACCAGGAAGAGGAACAGTGTCAACGGGATGTTGAGCAGCCCCCAGGGATCGGGGAAGGTCAGCAGATGGGCGAAGGGCATCACCAGCGCGGCCACCACCGATGCGGGTCCGACGGCATTGCCCGGCTTCAGGCGGAACAGCCCATAGCCGATCGCCCATACCAGTATCCAGCTACCCAGGCAGATCGCGGCGACCTTGTAGACCAGGCCGCACAGCACGCCCAAGGCGGTCGCCACCGCCTTGCCGCCGCGGAAGCCGTGGAAGACGGTGAAGCTGTGGCCGAGAATCGCCGCCGCGGCGGTGGCGATCGGCAGCTGGCCGAGCGATGAGTCGGGATGCTGCTCGGCCAGGACGCGGGCGATCAGCACCGGGAAGAGGCCCTTGGCAACGTCGGCGAAGAAGACCGCGAAGCCCCAGCCTTTGCCAAGTACCCGACCGGCATTGGTGGCGCCGAGATTGCGCGATCCATGCTCGCGCAGATCGACGCCCTTGGCCTTTCCAGCAAGCCAGGCGAAGCTGATCGATCCGAGCAGGAAGGTGGCGGGCACCAGCAACCACGCGATCATGGACTGCTCCTCGATGGGCCCCGCCTTGCCCCCGCCCGTGTCGACTCATGGGCGCGGACGCTGCGGTTCATGGCTTGCGGTGGGCACGTGGAGCCCGGCGCTTGTTGGATTTCGGCACGATGAGGTTGGCGCGGCGTTCCGACTTGTTGCGCGCCTGGACCACCTGGCGCTCATCGAGCGAATCATGGAAGACGCTCTCGCGCGCCTTGAACAGGATGCGCAGCGGCACGCGCTTGAACGGCAGACGCTCGCGCAGGAAGTTCTCCAGGTAGCGGGAGTAGCCGGGTTCGATCCAGTCGGTGCGGTTGACGAAGAAGATGAAGGTCGGCGGCAGCGAGTGGACTTGGGTGCCGTAGTAGAGCTTGGTCGGGACCGGCCCAAGCCGCTTGGGCCTCCGCTTCTGCACCGCGGCCTCGATCAGCTGGTTGAGCTCGGAAGTGCTCACGCGTGCCTGGGTCTCGGCATGCAGCTCGGTCGCCAGGCGCAGCGCCTCACCGACATTGTAGCCGTTCAGCGCGCAGGTGAAGGTCACCGGTGCATAGCGCAGGCCGGGCAGGCGGTCGTAGAGCCATTCGGCGTACTGGGCGCGCTTGGCGCCGCCCTGCTCGGCGAGATCCCACTTGTTGATGACGATGACGGTCGGCTTGCCTTCTACCTCGCAGAAGTGGGCGATCTTCTTATCCACCATGCCCACTTCGTCACCAGCATCGAGGACCAGCAGCACGACATCGGCGCGCTTGATCGCCCGTTCGGTCCGGCAGGCAGCATAGAACTCGAGATCCTGCTCGATCTGGTTCTTCTTCCGCAGCCCGGCAGTGTCGATGAGGATGAACTCGCCTTCCGGCCGGTGCAGCGGCACGTCGATGGCGTCGCGTGTGGTGCCCGGCAGGTCGGCGACGATGACCCGCTCCTCGCCGCACAGGGAGTTGGTGAGGGATGACTTGCCGACATTGCGGCGGCCAGCCAGGCAGATGCGGATGCGGCCGTCGAAGGGGACCGGGGCCTCCGGCTGGTCCTTGCGCGCCCCCGGCAGGTCGCCGCAGACCCGCTCGAGCATGTCATGCAGGCCGCGCGCCTGGGCGGCGCTGATGCCGACCGGCTCGCCCAGGCCGAGGCTCAGGAAGGGATAG
>PLEW01000102.1 GCA_003136555.1 Planctomycetota bacterium
GCCGCCATGCGGCACCTGTCCCGCCTGCGAACTGCGCTCCCGCGGCTTCCGCGAGGCCGGCATCGCCGATCCCTTGATTGAGCGACTGGCCATGGGCCCGGCTCCGACGGGTCGCCCGCGCTGAGCGCGGCAGGGACCCTTGTCCGCCACGCCCGCCCAGCCCGCCACTGCTGGCCGGTGCTGCCTTTTGCTCGCTTCCCTTCGTCCATCAGCGCGCTGTAGTGGACCAGATCACCAGGCGACCAGCATATGGATACCACCCGCACCCTTGGCCTCGATCACGGCGGCCGCAACCTGACCGGCAACCGGGCCCAGCTGATCGGCTACATCCGCCTCAAGCTCGCCGCCCTTGGCGCGCAGGTCCCGGCGCAGGAGCCTGAACGGGACCTGCTGTCGATGGCCGAGGACCTGCTCGCCAACCACCGCGAGCAGAGCCGCCTGCTCAGCGGCCACCTGTGCCCGGCCGATGCCCGCATCCAGGTCTTCATCGACGGCTACCTGCAGGGCGAGCGGCTCATCGCCCCGGCGACCCTGCCCAACCGCACCCTGGTGCTCGATCGCCATGGCCTGGCGCGCGAGCTGTCGCTGCCGATCGACGCTGACTGCCTGGAGTCGCCGATCCTGTCGTCGTACCGCATCAACCAGGGGGTGCTGCACAACCCCCAGAGCGATCGCCGCACCACCCAAGGGGTATTCCACATCGCCGAAGGCGGCCTGCCGGTGCCCGATGACAAGCTGAGCGTGCCCAGGCAGGTGTTCGGCAATCTGCTCGCCCATGCCCTGCGCCCACCGCGCGAATTCCTGCGCCTGCCGTTCTCGGCCGGCTGGGCGGAGCCGATCGAGCTCTTCGCCTCGCTCCTGCTGCGCCCGCTGGTCTGCCCGGCGGTCGCCGGCGTCATCCCCGAGAAGACCATGGAGATCCGCTTCTTCGCGCCAGGGGCGCTGGTCGCCAACCTGGACTTCGTCGAATCGGTGTTCGGCAATGCCGGCGACCCCGAGCTGCCCGAGCACGATGCCGGGCTGGACGTCGAGCACTGGACCGGGCACAGCGGCATGGTGATCCTCGCCCCCCATCTGGTCACCCTCACCAAGCAGGAGCTCGGCCTGCCGCGCTTCGAGGATGCCACTCCCCGCCAGCGCCGCGACGGCATGTGCTGGAAGCAGCCGGATGAGCGCTACAATGGCGGCAACGCCTTCAAGGTCACCTGCCGCACCCATGCCGGGGTGATGGTGACGGTGCTGGCCGACAACTACTTCGGCTACTGCAAGAAGGAGGTCAAGACCCAGATCAGCTTCTCCGCCAACCTCTTCGGCCTGGCCGAGGAGGAGCATGCCGGGGGCGCGATCGCCTTCGCCAGCTACACCCTGGGCGACGAGTTCCATGGCGACAACACGGTGGTCCAAGCGCGCGGCCACACCTTCGCCGAGGTGCGCGAGCGCTTCGGCGCGCTGATGGATATCCAGCCGCAGGGCCACGGCATCGACCGCAGCTACCCGGATGTGCTCTACGTGCCGGAGGATGTGCGCATCGATCTGCATCGCCAGACGGTGCGCTGGACGCATGCAGGCCTGGCCCAGACCATCACCCTGCGCCCGGGCTTCACCTACGTCCATCCGGCAGGCTACAAGGTCCACCTCGAGAAGCACCCCGGCGCGCCGACCTGGCGGCTGGTGGGCACGGTGGCGGAAGGCACCTACTGCCACAAGCCGTGCACGGTCTCGGGCGGCGGCAAGTCGGAGATCTCCAAGTCGCTCACCGATGCGGTGATCTACGGCCCGATCTTCATCAACGAGGTCGAGAAGGATCTCGACCAGGTCGCGGCGATCTTCAGCCGCGACTATTCCGCTCGCATGCTTCCCCAGCTGGCGCACGACTACAGCTCGCGTGCCAGCCGTCCGCTGCTCAGCCCGCGGCGCTCGCTCGGCTCGGTGGTCAAGCTGCTCACCCCGTCCCCGGGCGAGTTCACCGACGCCTACAATGCCTGGCTGGCATCGATCCCCAGCCACATCCGTGCGCTGGTGTTCATCATCAAGCGCTTCCACCAGCCGAGCTGGGGCGATGACTGGCGCAGCCGCTTCAGTGTCGACATCGTCAACGGCGCCCCGGGGCATGAGCTCAAGTATGGCGACCGCAAGCTGGTGGGCAGCTACCTGCGCGTCGGGCTCGCCACCGACGGCTCCTGGCGGACCTTCAAGCTGAGGCAGGACTTCATCGGCGCGCTCAAGGTCCAGATGGAGGACGACATCAGCGCCTCGATCGTGGTGCCATGCGCGCGCCTGAAAGGCCTGAACGAGGATTACCGGCAGGACAGCGTCAAGCTGGCGCAGAACTGCGAGTACCGGCTGTTCCAGCGGCCGGATGAGGCGATCCATCGCGGCTACGACAAGCAGGCGGAAGCAGACATGGCCGCTCCCGGGCTGTTCTGCACCAACTACCAGCCGCTCACCGGCCGCCAGGCGCGCGCGCTGGTCGAGGACGCGATGGGCTTCGAGCTCTTCACCCCGCCGATGCGCCAGCGCCTGCTGGCCGCCGCCGCCAGCGATGCGGGCTATGTGGTCTCATCCGCGCACCCCCGTCTGGTCGGCGGCAAGCCGAGCAAGAATCCGCGCTACCTGCAGGTGCGCCCCGATCTGGTCAACCACCGCGACCGCTATCTCGGCGAGATCGGCACCAGGCTCTACCGGCGGATCGCCCCGCACCAGGCCCTGCACCTGCCGGTCAATGCGGTGCTGCCCGGTCGGCGCAACAACCCCCCCGAGGGGGCGGTGCGCATGCTGGCGGTCTACAATCCGATCCATTACCAGGAGCTACCCGAGCTGTTCATGGATTTCGTCTGCAGCCTGACCGGCAAGTCGCCCTCGACCACCGGTGCGGGTTCGGAGGGCGCCTTGACCAAGGGGCCGTTCAACGCCGTGCGCGCCACCGCCGACCTCAACAACGCCCTGGTCTCGTGGATCCTCACCGGCCATGACGGCTTCACCTCGGCAGCCGGCCATATCGGCCCGCATGTCCAGGTCGACCATGACATCAGCCTGCTGATCCCGGAGATCTGGTGCCGGCTGCCGGTCGCCGACCGCGATCCGGCGATGCTGATCCGCGAGGGCCACCTCGAGCCGCTCACTGACTACTCGCTGCCAGGCCGCCCGGTGCTGGCCAGCCGCCTGGGCTACCGCATCACCGCCAAATTCGTCCATACCTACTTCGGCAAGATCTTCGACGCCCCGGCGGCGGTGTTCAACGAGGCCATCCTGCGGCCGGAGAGCCAGGACCCGGCGGCCTTCGCCGATGGTGTCGACGCCATCGTCGAGGCGCAGCGGCGGGTGGCCGCCACCTACTTCGATGACGGCAGCATCCAGGAGGCATGCCCGCCGCTGGCGGCGCTGCTGACGCTGATGGCGACCGGCAGCTGGGAGGGCCGCAAGGCCGCCGACCCGGCCTTCCGCGCGCTGTTCACCCGCAGCCATCTGCTGGGCAGCGAGTGGTACCGCAGCCGCCTGCTGGTCAAGCAGCGGCGCGATATCCGGCTGTTCGAGCGGCATTGCGCCTACGTGCAGGCCTTCATCGCCCGCCCCAGCCACGCGGACGAGTCCCGGCGTATGGACCTGGCTGGCCGGCTGGCCGAGGCCCAGCGCCAGCTCGAGGTGGTGCGCTCTCCCGCCTACATCGACAGCCTGGTGGGCACCATCGGCGCGGATCAGATGGGCGAGGCGGCCGAGGCGAAGCCGCGCCGCGCCGCCGGCGCTGGCGGCTGACCCGTGCCGGGCGCCGGCGACCGGGCTATATAGACCCCGGCGCCAGCCGGGACGGCGACCGGCCCTCCGGGTGTGAGCGATGCAGCACGTCCGGAGTGCCACGACTCGTCGCTGACAAACCGTTCGGAGGGTTCATACTCGCTCCACCATGGACGCGCCCGATCTCATCGACTTGAACTGCCCCGCGTGCGGACGCCTGGCCCGCTACCCGGCGATCCACGCCGGCACCTCGGTCAGCTGCCCCGCCTGCAAGCACATCCACCCACTCCCTGCCGTGGCGCGTGCCGCGGCCCTGCCGGTGGCGGTGGCCGCCGCTGTTCCGAGCGCACCCGCCGCGCCCGCGGTGGCGGCGGGCGCCGCCGAGTCGCCGGCGCCGGCGCCGGGCGCGAGCGACAAGGTGTTGTTTGTCTGTTCGGCGTGCAGCTATCGCGCGCGCATCCCGGCGCAGTACGTCGGCATGGCGGTGCGCTGCCCGAGCTGCGATGCGGCGCAGATCGCCAACCCCGAGGAGGGCGCCACCTCCACCGGACGGACGGTGCAGATCTCCCGCATGGCGTCGTCGGCCACGACCAAGGGCAAGACCAGCAAGACCATGGTGCGCGCGGGAAACATCCTGTTCACCTGCGGTCAGTGCAGCTTCGAGGCCCAGCTGGCCAAGCATTACCTCGGCAAGGCCATCCGCTGTCCGGGCTGCCATGCGCCCCAGGTGGTGCTCGACAGCTCGGGGACGGCCCCCGCGGAAGCGCCCAGCGAGGCGGCACCGCCCTCGGACCCGCGCTTCATCTGCATCTCCTGCGGCTACCGCGCACGCATCCCCGACCAGTACATGGGCCTGGCGGTCACCTGTCCGAAGTGCGAGACCGTGCAGATCGCCTCACGCGAGGACAACGACGCGCCGGCGACCGGCGATACGGTCTCGATCAGCCGCATCAAGACCTCCGAGCCGGTCGAGCGCACCCCGCGCGCCCCTGGCGAGGAGCAGGTGCCGTTCACCTGCAGCTCCTGCGGTTTCAAGACCCAGCTGGGCAAGAGCATGTCGGGGATGGCGATCAAATGCCCCGGCTGCCAGGCCACCCAGGTGGTCGGTGGCGTCGGCGGACCGGGGGCAGCCCTCTCCGCCGGAGGTTCACCTCCGGCGGCGGCAGCCAAGGACCCGGTCAGCGCCTTCGCCGCCGCGCTCACCACCGCCGGCGACAAGGTCCGCTTCACCTGCACGGCGTGCGGCTTCAAGGCGCGCATTCCCTCGACCTACGCTGGCGAGACCATCCACTGCCCCGGCTGCAATGTCGTGCAGATGGTGCTGCGCAGCGGCCCAGCGAGCACGGTGGCGAGCGGAAACACCCAGATCCTCTCGGTGGTGCAGACTGCGGTGCCCGCACCGGCGGCTCCAGCCGCCCCTGCCGCCACAGCACCCCCGGCCCCGGCCCCGGCACACCCAGCGGTGGCCGGTCCCGGCGCCACGCCATCTGGCAACCGCGCGCGCGCGGCCCCGAGCAACACCCCGGAATTCGGTTCGCCCGTCATCGCCGATCCCGCGTCGGCGGGCGGCAATGGCAGCCTGACGGTGGCCACACCGGCGCGCGGCAATCCGGTCATCGCCCCGCCGGCGGCGGCCGCGGCCCCCGCTCCGCAGACCGCCCGCACGGCTGCCAGGAGCATCCCGACCACGCCTTCGGCCGCCGTTGCCGCCGCACCTGTGGTGGTCCCGGGGACGGCCCCTGGCGACGAGCTGAGCTTCGATGCGCCGGCTCCTCCCGCGGTGCCGGCGAGCTCGCGCACCGGCAAAGTGGTGCGGCGCAACAGCCAGACCCCGCCGCCTGCCGCCGAGCCTGCCAGCCGCGACGACGATGCCCCGCCCGCAAAGCCGTCGAGCGGCCCCAAGCCCAGCATCCCGGCCAAGCCCGCCCCGGCCAAGCCGGCGGCGGCGGCAGCGACCCCGGCCGCCTTAGGCAGCGCGGGCAGCGACCGCACGGGCAAGCAGAACCCAGGAGCCGCAGCGGCGCCCCCCGCTCGAGAACCCGTCATGGCCGAACGCGCCCCGAAGACCTCACCCGTGCTGATCATCATGCTCGCGCTCATCCTGGTGGTGCTGGTCGGCGGCGGCGGGCTGCTCGGCAAGATGCTGATGGATATCCAGGAGAAGCTGGTCAAGGCCCAGGCCGAGCTCCAGTCCACCAATGACAAGCTCCAGGCCACCAATGAGAAGCTGACCCGGGCCGAGCAGGAAGCCAAGAAGGCCCAGGCCGAGGCGGAGCAGGCGCGCAAGGCGCAGGAAGACGAGGTCAAGGCGCGCAAGGCCGCGGACGAGAAGACCGCCGATCTGCAGAAGCAGCTCGCCGAGCAGACCGCCAAGGCCGAAGCGGCGAAAGCCGAAGCCGCCAAGGCCGAAGCGGAACGTGCAGCCGCGGCCAAGCCCGATGCCCCCGCGCCCAAGCCGGCGGACGCCCCCGCCAAGTGACCCGGCACGCCGCGCCTGCCTGAAGACGGCGGAGCGGCGGTCAGAGGACGGGGGTGAGGAGGCTCACAGGCATTCGCATGATCTTCACCGGATGCTGACGGGTTCCCCATCGCCTGGGCGATCCTGATCTGCGCACGGCGGTACCGCGGAAACCCCCGCAGCCGTCGGCGCAGGACCACCGCCATGCGCTATGCTGCCATCGTCGTTGCGCTGTCCTTCCTCATCCTGGCCAGCCTGGCCACCATCGGCGCCGGAGCACCCGCAGCGGGCGCCGGGCTGCCGGGCAGGCCGGCCCAGCCGGGAGCGCCGGAGCGGGACACCATCCGCCGTGAGCGCGAACAGCTCGGCAAGCTCCTGTTCTTCGACACCAACCTGTCCGAGCCGCGGGGCACCAGCTGCGCCAGCTGCCATGACCCGCGCCGGGCGTTCTCGGGCAATCATGGCTCGACCATCGGCGTGCCACTCGGCAGCCGGCCCGGGACCTATGGCCTGCGCAATACGCCCAGCCTGACCTACGCCAGCTTCATCCCGCCATTCAACATCGACGCGGAGGAGGAGGTGCTCGAGCCCAAGGGCGGGCAGTTCCTCGACGGCCGCGTCAGCGTCCTCGACCAGCAGGCGGAGGGTCCGCTGCTCGCGCCCCTGGAGATGAACAACGGCGATCGCGCCACGGTGGTGGCCAAGATCAAGGCGGCCTACGCGCCCGGCTTCAAGGCGGCCTTCGGCGACGACATCTTCAGCCGCGGCACCAACCGCGCCTTCCTGGCGGTCGGCGCCGCGCTCAAGGCCTTCGAGAGCACTGCCACCTTCCACCCCTTCTCGTCGCGCTTCGATCGCTACCGCGCCGGCCGCCTGGTCCTGAGCGCGGCGGAATCGCGGGGCATGAGCGTGTTCTTCGATCCGGCCAAGGGCAACTGCATGGTCTGCCATCTCGCCCGGCCGCAGATCGTCAATGCGGTGGCCCAATTCACCGATTTCGGCTACGAGACCCTGGGCTTGCCGCGCAACCCGGCCATCCCAGCCAATGCCGATCCGGCCTTCTTCGATCTCGGCCTGGGCGGGCCGAAGCGCCGCGCTCCACGGGGAGATCCGTCCTTCAATGGCGCATTCAGGACGCCGACGCTGCGCAACGTGGCGGTCAAGGAGGCCTTCATGCACAACGGCTGCTTCACGCGCCTCGAGGACGTGGTCGCCTTCTATGCCACCCGCGACACCGACCCCGGGCGCTGGTATCCGCATGGCGTGCGCTTCAATGATTCGCCGGCCGCCGACCAGCAGTACATCAACGTCTCCAAGCCCTTCGGCCGCCATCCCGGCGACGCTCCCGCCTTCCAGGGCCAGGACATCGATGACCTGGTGGCCTTCCTGCGCGCGCTGACCGACGAGGAATTCGAGGCCGCGCTGCCGCCGTTGATACGGTCAGCCGCAGTACCCGCGCGCTAGCCGTCCAGCACGCTACGCGTGCCCGACTCGCCAGGCCGATCAGTGCCGCTCTGGGATCGTCATGTGCTGCGGCGCAGCCACCGCACAGGTGCGGGTGCATCGGCGGTGGCCCTTGCTGCTCCACGGCCAGATGGGCCGTGCGGCACAACGCGATCGACCTGGGCGGTGAGCGCCCAGGTCGATCGTGAACTCCACGTTATCACTGCTAGCACCGCTCGCCGGTGCGTCATCCCGGAGGCATCCGCTCAGTGCCGTGCTTCGGGGCCACGGCCATGCCAGAGCACCAAAGTGCTCAGTCGATGCCCACCGGCGTGCCCATGAAGGCGTTGGTGAACGGATTGGCGGTGGCATCGCGGGTGGCGCCGGGGATGGGGCCGAGAGTCCAGCGCTTCTCGATGAAGCTGAGGATCGACACCGTCTCGTACTGGGTGTGATCGACATAGGATTGCTTGGCGTAGGGCGAGATGACCACCATCGGCACGCGCAGGCCCGGGCCCCAGGCGTCGATGGTCGGCGGGGCCACGTGGTCCCAGCGTCCGCCATGCTCGTCATAGGTGATGAAGATGACCGTGCTGGCCCAGGCGGGCGAGTTCTGGATCTTCTGCACCAGGTCGGCCACCGCATTCATGCCGGTGATGATGTTGGAATAGCCGGGGTGCTCGTTGTTCTCGCCGACGAACTTGACGAAGGACACCGCCGGCAGGGTGTTGGTGGCGAGGTCGTTGTCGAGATCGGTGAGATCGGCCAGGTGGGTGCGCCCGGGAGTGCCCGGGGCGTACTGGGCGAAGTAGTTGAAGGGCTGGTGGTGGAACTGGAAGTCGGGATCGGGATTGCCGGACACCGCATCGTTCCAGCCCTGGCTGTACCATTTCCAGCTCTGGCCATTGGCGGTGAGCAGATCGCCGATGGTGGAATGGGTCTGCAGCGGCACGAACTTGCCGCTCGGGACCACCACGCCGCCGCTCACCGTGGTGGGGAACGGCCAGTTGGCCGGGTACATGGTGTTGATGCAGTAGTAGTTGCCGTTGCCCAGCTGCGGGTTCGCGGCATCGACGGCGCTCAGCAGCTGGCCGTCCTGGATCGGGCTGACGCCGTAGACGGTGTTGTTATTGTCCAGGGGGTTGGTGTTGGCGATCGCTCCGGGCCAGTCGTTGCCTTCCTGGGTCAGCGGTGTGGCGGCGTTCGCTATGAGGGTCGCCTGGGTGGGCGAGATGCCCGGAGTACCCAGCGTCACGCCGCTGGTGGAGATGAAGGCGGGATAGCCGGACAGCACGCTGGCGGAGATCGGGGCATTGCCGTTGGCGATCGTCCCATACAGCGGCGCCTGGGCGGAGATCAGGTACTGGTGGTTGAGGAAGGAGCCGCCGAAGGCGGAATGGAAGCAGTTGTCGCACAGCGTGTACTGCGCCGCCAGCTTGCCCTCGGGCAGGGTGGTGGCGTCGTAGCCGCTGAGCGTCAGGCCGGGATTGTCGCTCCAAGCGATGAACTGGTCGTTCGCACCGCTGTGGATCTGCCATTGCTCGATGTAGAAGCGATGGACGAGGTCGCCGGTGATCGAGCTGGTGGTGACGAAATCGGGCGTCAGGTCGAAGGGCGCACCCACCAGGTTGAAGGTCGCGACCGGCTGGGCCGCTGGCCAGTTGGAGAACAGCGCGGCATCCAGTCCGTCATTCTCGTTGACCGGATGGGGGATGGCGGCGTAGGTCGCCCCCAGCGTCGAGGTCTGCGTCACTGCGGTGTTGAACTTGGTGCCATTGGCGCCGGGGAACTGGCCGTAGAGCGCATCGAAGGACCAGTTCTCCTGGTAGATCACCACCACATGGTTGATGGAGTTGATGTTGAATGCCGGGGCCGGCGGCTCGGAATTGCTGCTGCTGCTGCTGCTGCCGCAGGAAGCCAGCGAGAGCACGGTGGCCGAAGTGGCGAAGCCGGCCACCAGGGCGGACATCGCGGCGACATGGATGCGCATGGGTGAAGGTCCTTGAGGGGTGGATGTGCCGCCACTCTTAGGACCGATCGTTGAATATTTCGCGAGCCTTCGTGGTGCTCTGCGAGAACACTGAACAGCGCGCGACGGAAGCATGTGGCTGGCCGGGAACTGCCGGGCTGGGCAAGGCACCCTGCGGTCGGCGCCACCACCGCGGTCCTAAGCCATTCCTGCGACAGGAGCGGAGCGACCGCATGTGCAGCGGCTGCGCGCATGAGCGTGCGGGGTTGGAGGCGGCCGCGCCGCGCGGGCGATGAAGGCCCGGTGAACGGACGATGAAGGCCAGGCCGGTCGCGCGTCAGGAGGTGCGCGGCTTGCTGTGATGGCGCAGTCCATGGATGCGCTTGGCGGTCGTCAGGCAGCGCAGCATGTCGCCGGCCAGGCCCATCTGCTTGGTCTCGATGTCGTGGAGGTGCTGGGCCAGCTGCTTCTCGCTCGCCTGCTTGGCGATGCGCACGACCTCATCGACATGAGCGTCGTACTCGTTCTCGGCGGCGAGGATGCCGGAAACGCCGATGGGATCCCAGTCGGAGAGCAGGATCAGGCGCACGGCGGCATGGGTGAGCGTGTCATGGGTCATGGCGGTGTCCGTCAGCGGCTGCTGCCGAAGATGCGTGTCAGGACCTGGTCGCCGAGATCGGAGAGCGTGGCCCGGAATGCCCGGCCCTTGCTGACTTCGACCAGGCGCGTGACGAAGCGCTCGAGATAGGGGTCGCTGGCGACCATGAAGATGCTCAGCTCGATCTTGAGGCGGGGATAGCGTGCTCCCTGCCGCAGGGTGGCGGTGACGATCTCGGGATCCAGCCCATAGGAGGAGTTGATGGTCAGCTGCCTGCGCCCGGACGAACCGGCCGGGCTGGCGAACAGCGCGGTCGGCTTGCCATCGGTGATCATCACCACCCGCTTGTTGTTCTGATGCTTCTTCGAGAGGATCTCGGCGGCGCGGCGCAGGGCTTCGCAGGTGTTGGTATGGAAGGGCCCGTTGCTGATGTAGGGCAGCTCCTTGACCGTCACCTCCTGCACATCGTCGCCGAAGAGCAGGATGTTGAGGCTGTCACGCGGATGGCGGCGGCTCTGCAGCTCCGCGAACGCCATCGCCACCCGCTTGGCGGGGGTGATGCGGTCCTCGCCGTAGAGCGTCATCGAGTGCGAGACGTCGATGAGCATGACGGTGGCGGCGGAGGTCGACTGGTCGCGTTCCTGGACGATCAGATCGCCGTGCTCGAGCTGCTCGCGGCCGTTGCGCAGTGCGCCGAGCAGGCTTTCGCGGTACTGGATGTCATAGGATTCGTCGCCCGGCTGCCAGGGGCGCATGACATCATTGGGTTCGCCCTGGCTGCCATGGCGGTTGATGATGTGCTCGCCGCGCGGGCCGGCCTTGAGCTTGCCGAACACCGCTTCCAGGCAGCCCGAGCGCAGCGCCCGCTCGCCGCGCGCGGTGAGCGAGCGCTTGCCAGGCGCGCCGGCGATCAGCTTCTGCTCGCGCAGCCGCTTCTCGAATTCATGGCGGTCGAAGCCGAAATTCTGGCGGAACTTCTGATTCAGCTCCTCG
Source organism: Planctomycetota bacterium (assembly GCA_003136555.1). Lineage (GTDB taxonomy): Bacteria > Planctomycetota > UBA11346 > UBA11346 > UBA11346 > BOG-1363. The sequence continues at coordinate 11,194 of PLEW01000102.1, forward strand.
ATGTAGTCGAGCGCCTGCTCGACGTCGCCGTTGACCGCCAGCATCAGCTCACGGAACAGCTCGTCCATGCGGCTTTCGCGCGCCAGGCGGTTGGCGCGTTCGCGCCAGTCGTACTGCTGGTAGCCGTATTCCATCGTCACCCCTCCGGCTGCCACCGGGTGCCGGCGATGCAGGCGCGCACCTGGGCGAGGTGGTGGGCGTTGTGCTGGTGCACCATCGCCAGCTGCTCGCCGACGGTGCGGCGGCCGGCCTCGGCATGGATGCCCGCACGCGACATCAGCCCGGCCGGCAGCAGGGTGGCCAGCTCGATGATCGCCGAGCGGGTGACGGCGAAGAGCATGGATGCGACGCGCAGGTCGCGCCCTGGCGCTGCGAGCACGGCGGCCCAGCGGTTCTCGTCGAAGGCCCACAGCAGCGGCTTGTCATCGGCGGCCAGCCGGCGCAGGCGATCGAGCATCACCCCCTCGCAATCGACCAGGTGGAGCAGCACCTGGCGCATGGTCCAGCCGGCCGGCCGGTAGGTGCGCTCGAGGGTGGCGGCGGGGCTGGCGAGCGCAGCGATGGTCTCATCGCGGGTGGCGACCAGGGCTTTGACGGTGTCGGCCAGCAGGGGGGCGCCCGCTGGCTGAGCGGACGCGCTCATGTCCGCCTCCGCTTCTTGTCCTCGCGGGTCATCATGTGCGCGAGCAGATCGCTGTAGACCATGCCGCGCGCGCTATCCTCGCGTGCCAGCGCACCGCCCAGGAACAGGCCTTCGATGACGAATTCCTGCCACAGCGCGCGCTCGTCGCGCGGCGGGGCCAGCAGCTCGTCGGTGATGCGCGCCAGGCTCGGGACGGCGCTGAGCGCGGCCTCGTGCTCCTTGGTCGACGAGCGGTCGGAGAGCACCAGGCGGTTGCCCTTGGCGAACCAGGCGAGGATGTCCTTCCACGGGCCGTCGTCGCGTTCGTCGCGCTTGCCGCTGCGGGCATCCTCCTCCAGGATCACCGGCGGCAGGCGCTCCTGCCACAGCGCCTTGACCGCCTCGCCGAGCACATGCCAGCCGACCTTCAGCGGCCCCTCCTGCTCGCCTTCGTAGGCGAGCTCGATCTTGCCGGTCATCGCGGCCAGCACCGACGGCAGGTCGATCATGCGCGCATGCGGGCGGTTCTCGCGCAGCAGCAGGCCGCGCTGCAGGATGTTGGCGTGCAGCGCCTCGAGCGCCGCGATGGTCAGGCGCGCGCTCACGCCGCTCTTGGAATCGACGAACTCGCTCGTACGTGCGGCGCGCGCCGCCTCCTCGATGATCATCGGGAACAGCGCGGGGATGATCGGGGTGCAGGAGCCGGCGGGCTCGAGGTCCGATTCCTGCTCCATGATGCGCACGCCGTCATCGCGGTTCTTGGGATAGTGGGTGAGTACCTGCGCGCCGATGCGGTCCTTGAGCGGGGTGATGATCTGGCCGCGCGAGGTGTAGTCCTCGGGGTTGGCGGTGAAGACCAGCATCAGGTCCAGGGGCAGCCGCAACGGGATGCCGCGTACCTGCACGTCCTGCTCCTCGAGGATGTTGAACAGCGCGACCTGGATGCGCGGCGCCAGATCGGGCAATTCATTGATGCAGAAGATGCCGCGATTGGTGCGCGGGACGATGCCGAAGGTGACCGCGCGCAGGTCGCCGAGGTCATAGCCTTCGCGGCTGGCGCGGATCGGATCGATGTCGCCGATCAGGTCGGCGACGGAGACATCGGGGGTTGCGAGCTTCTCGCCGTAGCGGTCGTGGCGGCTGAGCCAGATGACGCGCGCACTCTCGCCCTGGCGGGCGACCAGATCCTCGGCGACCGCGCCCACCGGCGCGAGGGGGTGCGAGCGCAGTGGGTCGCCCGCCAGGGCCGGTACCTGGTCGTCGAGGAACTGCACCAGGGCGCGGGCCAGGCGCGTCTTCGCCTGTCCGCGCAGGCCGAGGAGCAGCAGGTCATGGCCGGCGAGGATGGCATTGACCACCTGGGGGATGACGGTCTCGCCATAGCCGACCAGGCCGGGGAAGAGCTGCTCGCCGCTGCGCCCGGTGGACAGGGCGTCGATCAGGTTGCCGCGCAGCTCGAGCTTGATCGGCCGCGCGGCGACGCGCGGATCGACATGGGCGAGCGCACGCACGCCGGCGAGGGTGGTCGGGAGTGCCGGCGAGGCATGGAGGACCGGTTGTGTCATGGCGATAGGGCTCGTAAGGAGCATGTGGTGTATGGCGGTGATTCTGGTTGGGTAGGTGTATCCATCCCACGTCGTACGGTGGTGGCCTGACCCGGCGGCCGGCCGGGGCGGCCAAACCGTCCTGGCCGGCGTGCGGATGGCGGCAGGTGGTGAGCGTGCGGTCCGCAGGGGGCAGCGCAGCACGACCATGTACGGGTGCGCAACCGGCAGATGGCACAGGGACTTGTGGTTCGGATCGGATGCTCTACCAGGGACAACGGCGGTCAGCTCGACCTTCGGCCAGGATGGTCGGATGGTCCGGAGCATATCTAGGGGATCAGCGCTCCCGGCTGGGCGCTGGGCGCCGGGAGGGCATGCGCCGCGGCCGCTGCGCTCGCAGGTACGGCGGCTTCGATCTGGATGCGTGCGCGCAGGGCGAAGGAGGGACGTTCGTCATGGGGCAGCGCGGAGATGGGAGCGGTCGCCGGATCGCCCGGCCGGATCGCCGGCAGCTCCTCGAAGCTGATGCCGGCCGCCAATGCCGGGATGGCGGCGAAGGCGGCCGGGACGATCCCCGCGCCGAGATCGGCGGTGAGGTCGACCGCGGTCGGCTCCATGGAAAGATGCTCGGGATTCCAGCGGTAGGTGCCGCCGAAGGGGCATACCAGCCGGGTCCCCCATAGCCGCTGGTGGACCACGACCGGGTCCTCGGCCGGGAACAGGCGGTGCCACTCGTTGAGGATGGCGATGTCGTTCCAGGCCCGGGCGTACATCCAGGTGCTCACGCCGTCGCTGCCGCCGCGGCCGAGCAGTTCGCTGAGCTGGGAGAGGAACGCCGGCTGGATCAGGGCGGCGACCTTGTCGCCCAGCCATGGCCGCGAGGTATCCGGAGCGCCGGCGGCGACCGCCGACCGCCGCGCGACCAGGCGGTCGATGGCATGCTGCATCAGCGCTTCGCTGAGGGTGATGGTCAGCCCCTCGGCGGCCGGCAGGTAGAAGAGGTCGGCGGGGATCTCCTGCCTCCCCTGGGCGGTGGGCGAGACCACCACGTAGGGGATGTCTTTATAGGTGCGCGTGTCCCAGCTCAAAAGACCGGGCGCAGCCTGGGCGGCCATCACCTTCAGGCCGCTGAGGAAGCCGGCCAGGCGCAGAGGATCCCGCACGGCGATGGTGATGCCGATCGGCAGGCGGGCGAGATTGGCCTGCACCCACTGCATGGTCTCATGCTGGCCATCGGACTGGGCCATCAGATCGGCCCAGTAGGGATCGGGGTCGGCATACACCGAGGCGGCGGCTCCGACCCATCCCAGCGGCGATGCGACGCCCTGCAGCATGCCGGCCATCTCGTGCTCGATGTCGGCCAGCACGCCGCCCTGGTGATCGAGGGCGATGGCGCCCTGCAGCAGGGCGGCATGCGCATCTGCGGCGCCGCGCGCCAGGCTGGCGTTGCCGGTGAGGCGGACCACCTGGCCATACTCGCTCGAGACGATCAGGGGCAGGACGCTGAGATCGATGGCGAGCCGGCCCTGCGGACCGCTGGAGAGCTGGACGGCGATGGGATCGAGGTAATCCCGCCAGGAGCGCTGGTAGCGATCAAGGAAGCGCTTGTAGGCGTCCGCTTCGGCACTGGTCACCTGGTCCAGAGCGAGCTCGGCGATCGGGGTCATGAAGGCGAGCGAGCCGTAGAGTGACGAATGGACGCCGTCCTGGGCGATGGTGATGCGGCCGAGATCGGTGGGGGCCGGGCTCGGCGTCCAGGTCGGCCCGCATCCGGCAGCGATCCATTCCGCCTGCAGCGCGGCCAGCGCCGCGGCCGCTCGTACGCGGCGGGAATCGCCGATGCGCCATCTCGCGGAGCACCAGTGCCGGATGGTGTCATCGCTGATGACCGCCAACGCCAGCTCGTTGGCATCGTGGGCATAGCGGCGGCGGAAGAAGGTGAACTCAGGCGCCTTCGCCAGCGCCGGCGCGGTGCCTGCGCGCACGGCGGCATAGGCGTTGAGCTGGACGGGCGAATTGCTGATCACGGTGACGTCGCCATCGTTGAGCACGTAGCAGGAGCGCAGGCGGTCGGCGCTGACCACCGCATGCCAGCCCAGCCCCCCGGCGGCGCCATCGCTCGCCACCGCGCCGGCGCCCACCAGGGCCTGCTGGCGCAGGGCCAGGTAGCCGGCCAGCAGGGCGGGCTGCTTGGCGTGGATCACCAGCGCGACATCCGCGCCGGCGCGCAGGAAGGGATCGGAACCCGTCAGGGCGACCTGATCGATGACCTCGGCGCCGAAGCGCTTGGACAATTCGCTGAGCTCCAGGCCGAGCTGCTGCTGGTAGCGGGTGGTGGTGAGGCTGTCCTCGCCATGCCCGATGACGAGCTGGAGCGGGCCGGCGAGGGTGGCGTCGGTCTGCTCGATCGCCGACACCAGGGCGGTGAAGGAGGGGAAGAGCACTGCATACTGGTCGGCGGGGATGCGCTGGGCGAGCATATCGAGCTGGGGAGCGGCCCCGGCGGCGCCCGGCATGCGCTCCCACGGCACCTCGCGCAGCGTCAGGGCGGGCAGGCTGCTGAGCGCCACCGTCGCCTCGCCTCCGCCAGCGACCGGGAGCCGACGATCGAACTGGAGATTCTCACCCACCGCGGTCAGCCCGGTGACCAGGTCGATCGAACGATCCAGATCGTCATGGCCGACCGGGACCGGGATGGCGGGGAGGTGCTCCTGCGGCGCGAGCTGATGGATGCGCGCGAGCCACCAGGCTCGCGAGCCCCGGTCGACAGACTCCGGCAGCAGCACCCGGCCGGGACGATCTCGGAGCAGCGCATTGAACTGCGCGAGCTGGAGGGTGCGCATCTGCTCGCGGCCATCCGCTGCCCCGGCCACCGCCGCCGCTGGGATGGTGAAATGGATGAAGCGATGCGTGGGGGCGGTCTCGGCCGGCGGGAGCGCGACGATCGCCAGCGCACCGGGAGCGGGCGTCGGCGGCTCGGAGACGACATCCGCCACCCCCTCGATGGCGCCAGGGGCGCGCACACGGACGTAGACGCGCCAGGCGGCCCCCATGCCATCCGTCACCGCCTCGCCACCGGCGATCGCCACCGTGTCGATGCGCATCTCGGGCGTGGTAAGCTCCGCCGGAAGGCCAAGATCGGCTCGCGCGAACGAGCGGACCACATCGTCAGCCGCTAGCGGAATGCAGGCGGCGATCACCAGGGCGATGATGGCGATGACCCGGTCCATGGCGCGCTCCAGGCGAAGCATGAGAACCATCGGGGTGCTCGGCGCAAGGCGGGCCGGAGCCGGTTCGCTGGCACCCCCATCGCGCCCCCGCGAGCGTCGGGGTGCCAGCGGCGTTCGCTCAGCGGTGCTGGAGGAAGGCAGCGAGGTAGGCTTTGCGGAAGGCCTCGCCGGCCTCGGCTCGCACGCAGCAGGCATCCCAGGGCAGATCGGGCCGATCGGGCAGCGCGAACGGGGCTGCTCCAGCGGCGCGCTGACGCGCCAGGGCGGTGAAGGCGCGGCCCCAGGCCTTGTCGGCGCCGTCGACGGTGATGAGGCCGGTCAGGCGGCTGACATCGGTCGCCTGCGGATCGTCGTACATCCCCCAGTTCAGCCAGCCGCAGGCCAAGGACCTGGTCACCTGGACCACCTGACCGCACCAGCGGGCCTGCTGCTCCTCGCTGGCGGGCGGACCGTGCTCGTCGAGGGGGCCGCCGCCATACCAGCCGAATTCGGCGATCACCAGCGGCAGGCCGGGCTTGGCGCATTCGCGCGCCATCGCTTCGAGGACGGCCAGGTTGGCCGCTTCCGCCTCCTCACCCTGGTAGCGGTAGACGCCGGTGGCCAGCGGGTAGTAGTGCAGTTCGAGGAAATCGAGATGCCTGGCGATGAGCGCTGGCCGAAAGCCGCTGTATTGCCGTGCCGGCATGCCCTGGGCGGGGATCGACCATTGCAGCAGTCCGAGCGTCACCAGCGCACTGGGATCGGCGAGGCGGATCGCGCGCGCCTGCCGTTCGACCCACGTCTCGGCCACCTGCTCGCGGAAATGCTGGTAATCGAGCAGGTCGTCGTCTCCCGCCTGGGCCGGTGCGCCGGGTGCCGCCAGCGCAGACGGTACCGCCACCGGTTGGCGGCCACGGCTTGCCCGCCATGCGCTCCAGCCGCGCTGTGCGCTCGTCGTTTCCCAGGCTACCACCGGCTCATTGCGCAGATCGTACGCCCAGATGGTGGCGCGTCCGCGGTAGCGTGCGGCGAACAGGCGCCAGAAGTCCTCCACCGCGGCCAGGCAGGCCTCATTGCCGAGATCGGTGAACACATCGCCGATCGCCTGCGTCCACTCCGGCATGCCTTCCCAGCCCTCCGGTCCGGTGGGGTGGACATGCAGGCCGGCCTCGTCCGCGAGATCGAGGAGGCGATCGAAGACCGCCAGACCGGCCGCATCGAGGTGCCCAGGCTGGGTGTAGAACGAGCCGAAGGTGATGAAGACGCGCACGGTGGTCATGCCCATGCTTCTCAGGCGGGCGAAATCCTGGCGCGTCGCCTCGGCATCGAAACGCTTCCACAGCTGCGGCGCCCAGCCGGTCCCCGGGCGGTAATAGCTGACGCCCACCGGCACGAACGGATGGCCGCTGCCATCGATGAAGCCATGATGCGCGGCATCGACCCGGATGCGCGCCTCGTCGCCGGCAGCCGCCAGCGCCATCAGGAGACCCAGCGGCAGGACCAGCAGCCGGATCACGATGGCAACCCATGCGGTCAGGCTGCCCCGATGCCCCGGCAAGCCTGGCGAGCACCGGGCGGGGCCGTGGTGGCGCTCAGGGGTGGCGCGCCGCATCGACGAAGGCCTCGAGCTCGCGCAGTGACTGCTGGGCCGAGGCGGCCTGCTCCGGATCGGCTACCCGCCGGACGAAGTCCTGGCATGCTTCGAGGGCACCGCCGGCGATCTTGAACTGGCCACGGATGGCCTGGGCCCGGCAGGCCAGGCTGGCGGTATGGAAGCGCTCGAAGGCGCCGGCATCGTGCAGGTCCTCGAGCTCCATCATGGCCTGCACGCAGGAGAGCGCCTGGGTCGGCTTGGCCGCCAGCAGGTAGACCAGGCCGTGCTGGAACCAGGTGCGGTGATGCACGTGCCAGTCCGGGTGGCGGTTGAGCGCGGCGCTGTGCGCGCTGGCGGTGGCCAGCAGGAGCTCCTGCGCCAGGCGCGCCTGCGGCTCGGTCTGGCGCATCAGATGGGCGGTGGTGCCGGCGACCTGGGCCAGCACCTCATCCTGGGGATCGAGATCGCGGCACAGCAGGGTGACCTGGCGCAGACGCACCACCGCATCACCGACCCGACCCCGGGTCATCAGCATCTGGGCGGAGCCGATGGCCAGGCGGCACTCCTCGGAGGGGTTGGTGACGCCGTGGCTGGCGGCCTCGCGCGCCTCGGCCGGCTGGTCGGCGAGGGTGTGGACGACGGCGAGCGCGCGCCACAGGCTGCGTGCCACCTGGGAACCCTCCTGCAGTGCTGGATGGGCGAGCAACCGGCGCAGGAAGGCGATGGTCTCGGCCATGCGGCCGAGGCTGCCGGCCCCCAGCTGGACCGAGAAGGTGCTCAGCTGCATCAGCTCCTGCTCGCTCAGGCTCTTGCCGTAGAGCTCGTCGAGCCGCGCGAAGGCGCCTTGGGGATCGTTCTGGGCGAGCTGTGCGCACTCGCGCAGCAGGCGTTCGAAGGGGGTGGGGAGGACCATGGCGGTTGCGGCCCAGCCTCAGGGCGTTGCCAGCGCGCGCAAGCTGGCGTCGAGGAACTGCAGCTCGCGCACCGTGCCGCTGAGCGCATCCTGGTCGTTGGCCGCCAGGATGCTCCAGGTATAGGTCTCGACCGCGATGTGGCTGCTGCCCGCGGCCAGGCAGGCGGCCAGCCCGAGCAGGCTGTCCTGGATCGTCGATGACAGCCCCTGGTTGGCGACCGGGCGGAACACCGGGATGTGGAAGTGGCTGCGCACGCGCTCGGCCTGGGGCAGGCGGGCGAGGCAGGCGTCAAGCTGGTCGAGATCCTCGACCTTGCTCAGTGAACCGCTGGCGCTGCAGGCGGCGGTCTGGTGCATGAAGCGCGGCTCGCAGAGGGCGCGCAGCTCGGCCACGCCAGCAGCATCCTGCAGCGGTTGCCTGACTTCGGGTGCGGCCGAGAACTGGCACTTCGGCAATGGCACACCGGCGGAGCGCAGGCGCGCGACCGCTAGGGCCTGGTCCTCGAAAGCGAGGCTGACATGGCAGGTGTCGAAGCAGATGCCCAGGTGGCGGCCGATGGCGGCGCGCGCCGCCGCCAAGTCGCTGCCCAGCAGGGCGGCGCAGCTGTCCACCCCATGGCTCTGGAGCTCGTGGGTCCAGAACCAGGCGGCATCGACGCTGGTCTCGAGCAGGCACCAGGGCTCGGGCTCGAGGCACAGCACCACCGTGCGGCCGGTGTCGCGCTGGGCCTGCGCCGCGCACCCGGCCCAGCGGCCGAGGGCGGCGGCGATGCGCGCCGCGTCATTGCGCGCCGGTCCGAAGGGCCGGTAGCTGCCGGGCACCGTGCTGATGGTCACCAGGGGGCTGTCGCTGAGCGCGAGCGCGATCGGGATCAGACTGATGGAATCGCTTTCGCGCTCGGCATCAGTCCAGTCCGGCAGGTAGGCATCGGCCTTCACCACCGCGGCCTGGAAGGGGCGCAGGGGAAAGCCGTTGAGGGTGTGCGCCACCGCCCCGGCGCGATCGAGCGCCCGCCGCAGGCGCATGCGCGCCGCAGGGTCGGCGAGCTCACGGATGGCGAGCGAGCCCAGGCGCAGGTCGAGGCCCAGGGCCGCCCAGCCGAGGCGCCGGCGCACCTCGGCGGTGAAGCTGCCGATGACCGCCTCGAGCTCGCCGAGGGTCTCGGCGGCATGGAGATTGGAGCTGTAGCCGAGGGGGGCGAGGGGCATGCGCCGCTCCTAGTCGAACGGAGTCAGGGATTAACGGGCTCTGGGTGACAAGGCAAGCCCATGCTGGCAGGCCGCTCCCTTGCGTGTGCCGGCAGGCCCCGCAGGCTGACAGCATGTCGACCGAGCGCACCTGCGGAGCCGATGATGTGGCAGCGTTCTCCGCGTTCCTGGAGCGCTACCATACGGATGCGGCGCTGCGCCAGCTGCACTTCCTGCGCGTGCTGATGGGATCGTTTTTCGCCGTGCTGGTGGTGGTGTGGAACTACTTCCGCCTGCATGGCGATCACGCCGATGTCCGCGTCACCCAGATCGCCACCATGGTCTGCGCGGCGCATGTGCTCGCCTGCCTGATCACCCTGGTGCTGGCCCACCGCGCCTTCATCGCCGAGCTCTCCCAGGAAGCCCGTTCGCTGCGCGAACGTGCCTGGCAGGTGGCGCACTTCGTCCATCGCCGTTCCAACGTGCTGCTGCTGCTGGCCTTCACCGGCCAGGTGCTGGTGCTGGCCGGGACGCTCTTCCGCCTGCATCTGTTCGCTGCCGACGGGGAAGTGCTCCTGGTGGCGCTGGTGCCGACCGCGCTGCTCTTGGTGCATGGACTGGGCGAGATCCCGACCCGCAGCCGGCTGTGCCGCCTGTATGCCCGTCTGAGCGATGCGCCGCCGCTGGTTCCGCGGGCGCAGTCGCCCTGACGTCGGGCATGCGCCAGCCTGCACCCGCGGCTCCGGGCAACGCCATACGACAGCAGCACCGAGCAAGGCAAGCCCGGCTCGGTGCTGCGTCGTCCAATGTCCGCGAACGGCTACTGGATGACCGCGAGGATGTCGCTCTCTTCCATCACCAGGTAGTCCTCGCCGCCGACCTTGACCTCGTTGCCGGCATAGCTGGTGAACAGCACGCGGTCGCCAGTCTTCAGCTGCATGACCTGGCGTTTACCGTCCTCCAGGACCTTGCCATTGCCAACCGCGATCACGGTGCCCTGCTTGGGCTTGTCCTTGGCGTTCTCGGGCAGCACGATGCCGCCCGTGCTCTTGGCGCTGGCAGCCGCACGCTGGACGATGACATGGGATCCGACAGGCTTGATTGCTGGTTTGCTCATATGGGCACCTCTGGTCTTTCAGGTTGGGGACTGCCGGGATGGCGGTCCGGTCGATAGTGAAGGGATACGCCTGATGGCAGGCCGCCCCGCCTCCTCGGGCGGGCCGGCCTGCCATCAGGCGCGCGCTCAGCTGGTCATTTCTTGTCGTCGCGGACGGTGAAGTCGGCATCCTTGATGTTGTCCTCGCCGCCGCCCTGAGCCGAGGCTCCGGCGGCGGGACCGGCATCGGCGTGCCCGCCCGATGCCCCGGGGCCCGCACCCGCACCCGCACCTGCGGCCTGCTGCTTGGCGAAGGCGGCCTCGTGGATGCGCTTGCCCCAGGCCTGGGTCTTGGCCTCGAGGGTCTTGATCGCCTCCTCGATCTCGCTGACGTTCTCAGAGGCCTTGCTCGTGTCGAGCGCCGCCACCGCGGCGGTGATCTCTGCCTCCTCGCTGCCCTGGAAGTGCGCCTTGTGCTCGGTGATCTGGCTGCGCGTCTGGTGCACCAGATGCTCGGCCTGGTTGCGCACCTTGGCCAGTTCCTCCTGCTTCTTGTCGGCGTCGGCGTTGGCGGCCGCCTCCTTGACCATGCGCTCGATCTCATCCTTGTTCAGCCCAGAGGAGCTCTGGATGGAGATATGCTGCTCCTTGCCGGTGGCCTTGTCCTTGGCCTTGACCTCGAGGATGCCGTTGGCGTCGATGTTGAAGGTCACTTCGACCTGGGGCACGCCGCGTGGAGCGGGCGGCAGGCCGTCGAGGGTGAACTTGCCGAGCAGGCGGTTGTCCTTGGCCATCCGGCGCTCGCCCTGGGAGACCTGGATGTCGACCGCTGGCTGGTTGTTGGCGGCGGTGGAGAAGACGTTCGACTTCGAGGTCGGGATGGTGGTGTTGCGCTCGATCAGCACGGTCATGATCCCGCCCTCGGTCTCGATGCCGAGCGACAGCGGGGTGACATCGAGCAGCAGCACGTCCTTCACCTCTCCGGTCAGCACGCCGCCCTGGACCGCGGCGCCGACCGCCACCACCTCATCGGGATTGACGTTCATCTTCGGCGCCTTGCCGAAGATCTCCTTGGCGATCGCCTGCGCGCAGGGCATGCGCGTGGAGCCGCCGACCAGGATCACGTCGTCGACATCGGCGGCGCTGAGCTTGGAGTCCTTGAGGCAGTCGAGCGACGGTTTGCGGCAGCGCTCGAGCAGATTCTTGGTGACGTTCTCGAAGGTGGCGCGCGTCAGGGTGGTGTTGAGGTGCTTGGGCTGCCCGCCGACCATGGTGATGAAGGGCAGGGAGATGGTCGCGCTGGTGACTTGCGACAGCTCCTTCTTCGCCTTCTCGGCCGATTCCTTGAGGCGCTGCAATGCCATCTTGTCCTTGCGCAGGTCGAGGCCGCCATTTTCCTTGGCGAAGTTGTCGGCCAGCCAGTTGATGACCACGTCATCGAAGTCATCGCCGCCGAGATGGGTATCGCCATTGGTGGCGAGGACTTCGACCACGCCATCGCCGACCTCGAGGATCGAGATGTCGAAGGTGCCACCGCCCAGGTCGAAGATCGCGATCTTGCCGCTCTTGCCCTTGTCCATGTGGTAGGCGAGCGCGGCCGCGGTCGGCTC